>RECN01000138.1 GCA_007694005.1 Spirochaetaceae bacterium | reverse complement strand
AGGATCTGGGCCTCTCCGGCTCTACGGCGGAGAACCGCGATGGGTTCAAAAAACTCGTTGCCGAGGTGGGCATGGGCCACGCCGGTATCGTCATCGGGATTGAGGTCTCGCGACTGGCACGCAACTCCTCGGACTGGCATAGGCTGCTGGAGATATGTGCGCTCACCGAAACGCTGATTCTCGATGAGGATGGACTCTACGACCCGAACGCGTTCAACGACCGGTTGGTGTTGGGCTTGAAGGGGACGATGAGTGAAGCCGAGCTGCATTACTTGAAGGCGCGCATGTGGGGTGGACGCCTGGCAAAGGCGAAACGCGGGCAGTTGCGCACCCCGCTTCCGGTGGGATTCGTCTATGACGATGAGGATGCGGTGATCCTGGATCCAGACCAGCAGGTCCGGCAGGTGGTCGCTACGTTGTTCGAAGTCTTCAGCCGCACACGGTCGGCCCGTGCGACGATGCAGCATTTCCACGCACACCATATCTTGTTCCCCTCGCGGCTCTTACGCGGAGCGCAAAAGGGAGAACTCGTGTGGGCTGAGCTTCTCTATACGCGCGCGATTCAGATTCTGCACAATCCACGCTATGCAGGCGTGTTCTCCTACGGCAAAGTGAAGACCCGCCGAACCGCCGCCGGAACCATGAAGTACCTCCAGGTGCCCCGGGAGAACTGGCATGCGTGTATCCGTGAGGCCCATCCCGGCTACATATCCTACGAGCGATGGCTTGAGAACCAACACATCCTCGAGGCAAACGCCCAGAGCTACGGTGTGCACAAACGCAGCGGAGCGCCGCGAGAAGGCGCCGCGCTGCTGCAGGGCGTTGTTCTCTGTGGCAACTGCGGACGGCGCATGCATGTGCACTATCGAAGCCGCTCGGGTAGGTGCGAAGGCAACTATCTGTGTGAACAATTCTCACACAACAGGGACTTGCCCCGATGCCAATGGATCTCCGGCAGAGCGGTTGATGCCGCGGTGAGCGCGCTGTTGCTCGAATCATTTACCCCGCTCGCCGTGGAGGTGGCCCTCGGGATTCAGGAAGAACTGAAACGTCGCTATGAATCGTTGGATCGCCTACGAAGCCAGCATCTCAAGCGCCTGGAATACGAGGCGAACATGGCACGCAGACGATACATGCAGGTTGACCCGGAAAACAGGCTTGTAGCCGACACCCTCGAGGCCGAGTGGAACACCAAGCTGAGCGCGGTGAAAGACGCTCATGAAGAGTACCACCGCCGGCGCGAGAAGGATCTGTGCATGGTAGGCGAGAAGGAAAAGGGCGAGATCATCGCTCTGGCCACCGATTTCCCTCGGCTCTGGAACAACCCCAGGACATCACACCGGGACAAGAAGCGGATTGTGCGCTATCTCATCGAGGATGTGACGGTAACGAAGACAGCCGATGGTTATCTGAGTATTCAGGTCCGCTTCAAGGGTGGAGCAGCAAGAACGCTTTCGATACCGGCGCCGGTGCCGGCAACCGAGCTGTACAAAACGAGTCGAGAGGTAATCGACAGGGTGGATGCTCTTCTGGAGACTCATCACGACAACGGCGTGGCTGCTATTCTCAACGCAGAAGGACACCGCACGACACGCGGGACACCATTCGCACCCTCATCCGTCGGCCACATCCGACGCATCTACGGCCTGAAGAGTTTCTACGATCGCCTCCGCGATCGTGGACAATACACCATCAACGAGGTTGCCGAGCAGCTTGGAATATCTCACAATACCGTGTACCTGTGGGTACGCAACGACATCATCGAAGCGCGCCTGCATCCCGAAAGGAAGCTCTACATGTGCACAGTCAACCCGAAGCGACTTGAGGAAAAGCTCACCGCCGAATACCAGGCCGGAAGGACAACGAAGCACTTTCATACCAAAATGATGAGCCGTCTCCACGAGGTGCAGTATGAACTCTAGTACCAGACCTTCGGCGACATGCTGCGGTGACGTCAGCACCCATACTACCTGCCATTGTCATCTTTATACTGCGTAACGAATAACGATTGCTGGAGACTCAAGTCGTCCCGATTCAGATCGAGTTTGCCCGTATTCTTCAGCTTCTCGATCACCGCAAGCACTGCCGGTGAGTCCAGATCCTCCCGCTTGATCTCCCACGGCGCCCAGGGCACGATCTGATCCTTGGCAAGCACGCCGGCTTCAACCATCCGCTTGATAGTCGTCTGGCTCACATCACAGTAGGCCGCGGCCTCCCCGAGGGTCAACAGATCGGGATTGGCTGGTTTTCTGCGGTGTCCGGAAATTTGATAGCGGCGCCGCACCGTTGCCACGCGCTGTTCGTTCCATCGTTTGCCTTTGCCGGTGCTCCGTCCGAGTTTGTTCAGCACTCGCGCGCTCTCGTCGTCGCCGTAGCGCACACCCATCTTACCGATGATCTCGCGGTCCTCCATCGCGGTCTTCTGCCCGCTCCCGCAGACCGGTTTTGCCATCCTGTACTGCGTATGCGTCCCACCTTTCCAGTGAACGGTGAAGGTGAGTTTCTCGGTCTCATCGTCGAGATTGACGACGATCTCCTCGATCACGGTGCGGATGATCCGCTTCTTCGATGCCGGTATGGCCGCCTCGCTTTCCCACACCTCAGGAAACCGCCGGCCAAGCGAAACGAGCTCCTGCTCCTCTTCGGCGGTGAGATCTTGCGTTTCAGCCGCCTGGCGTTCCATCTCGGCTTTCAGCCGCTCGACCTCTTCGAGCTTTAGGTTCCACCGTCTCTCGAGCTCGGCGGCGACCAGGAATCTACCTACGCTACACGGTACCAGCATTTCGGTCATGGATCGCCGGCCCAGAGAGTTGATATCGGTACTGCGTACAAGCGTTCCCCAACATCATCTGGATGACCACGGCGATCAGGATCAGCCTGAGCGCCAGGGTCCGGTTGCCCACGCGCGAACGCTGGTGGCTGCGCCGTGACAGCTTTGCCACCCACCGCTATGTGAATCTGCCGCGGCTGGCAGCGCGCATCAACGGCGGCGGCGGGGTGCGCGGGATCGCGCGCGAGCTTGGCTGCAGCCCCAAGGTGGTGCTCAACCGCATCGGGCGGCTTGCCCGCGGCGCGCTTGGCGAACGTTTACGTTTAGGACACGATGACGGAGCAAGACTGGAATAGAGAACCCCGTAAAAACACAATCGTCCAGATGTATTGACAGGTCAAAAAGTTAACCTTAAGATAACAAAAGATCGCTTATAGAAAACCCGGCGATGAATCGCCACTGTACACAGTTCCGGGTTAGCAAAGGATAAGACATGGAGTCTTGTTGCGGCGTGAGTAATTCGGAAGCGTTGACGGGACGGATGGCAAAACGTAAGTCTTCTTTTCTCTCATCGTGTTTTTCGAATAACTATGATCCAAAAATGGTTGCTTTGATTATTTGTATAAGGAACAGAGAATGATGAAGCCGAGAATTGGTATCACGATGGGTGACCCGTCAGGTATCGGCCCAGAAATCGTTGTGCGCGGTGTCAACGATTCTGTAGTTCAGAGAGGTTGTCTGCCTATCGTAATTGGTGATCCCCAGATAATGAGCCGTGCAGTCCAATTGAACAAGAGTCATCTGGAGGTTGAGGTAATAACCAACCCTGCTGAAGCGACCGATGTAAAAGACACGTTATTCGTAATTCCTTCCGGTGTCCTCGGTGATCACGACCTGATTCCCGGAAAAACCGATAAACGGTACGGGGAGTCCGCTGCTGAGTGTTGTCGGGATGCAGTGGAGTTCGCCAAGCGAGGCGATATCCAATGCATTGTTTCGACACCCTTTAATAAGGAATCATTTCACCTTGCAGGGATTACCTCCTTAGACGATATGACGTACTTTGAGACATGTTTCGGTGAAAAAGATACTGCATACATGATCGGTGAAATCGCCGGAATCTGGGTGACGATGGTCACGTATCACGTTGGGCTTAAGGATGTATCGGGATTAGTCACTAAGAAATCTGTTGTAGAGAAGACTCTAGGTTTACACGACGTCATGCAGGCGGCGGATGTGAGCCCAATCAATATCGGTGTAGCCGGGTTCAACCCCCATTCAGGTGAAGGAGGGATGTTTGGTACAGAAGAAATCGACACCATAATTCCTGCAATTCACGATTTACATGACCGGGGTCTTACGGTAAGCGGACCGATTCCTCCGGATAGCATCTTTTTAAACGCTTTGGATGGCCGGTACAATGGGATCGTCTCAATGTATCACGATCAAGCGAATATTGCTCGAAAGATTCTCGGGCGGAACGACCCAGGTGTCACAATCTATGTTGGTATGCCTGTTCCTGTGCTTACCGTACCTCACGGCACGGCTTTTGATATTGCTTGGAAGGGCAAAGCGCGAGCGGACGTGCTGATAAAGGCAGTACGCACAGCTGCAAAGATGGCGCTGAGCACGTATGTTGTTTCGGGGAAGCGGTAAAATGAGTCGCGACTGCGGAAGGTCGGACCAAATAGTTCTCGTTGATAGTATCAATCAGTTGGACAGTACGGGAGGCGGAAAACCCGTTGTTGCGGGATCCCATGGTGGTGTCTATCCCGCCTACATGGCAGCCGTCTATGGCTCAAGAGGTGTAATCCTGAATGACGCTGGTATAGGATTCGAAAATTCCGGCGTCGCGTGTCTAGGATACTGCGAGAACATCGGTATGGCGGCCGCTGTGGTATCGCATCACTCTGCGCGAATCGGTGATGCAAAAAGTATGATGGAAAGCGGGATAATTAGCGCAGCGAACAGGATCGCGGAGAATGCTGGTTGTCGATCGGGAATAGCTTGCTGCGACGCGGTGTTGCGACTATGGGATGCCCCTATAGGAAGCGGATCACCACCTCCCTATAACGAAACCCGGTTTCTTATCAGCGACGAGATGCCCCGCATAGTTTGCATCGACTCGGCATCCCTTGTAGAGATAGAAGATGCTGGTCAGATCGTAATCACCGGATCCCACGGCGGATTAATCGGAGGGAGACCTGAAAAAGCATTTAACATTGACGCTACTTTGGCAGTTTTCAACGATGCTGGCGTAGGTCTCGAGAGAGCCGGGATAGGTCGTCTCTGGCCACTTCAAGAACGGGGAATTGCGGCAGTCACCGTGTCCAACATGTCGGCACGGCTTGGTGATTCTCGGTCGTCTTACGAGAACGGAATCATCTCTCACGCTAATGCCGCCGCCGAAGCTATGGGAGCATCTCCAGGGCTTAGTTTGAAGGTTTTCGTGCATCAAGCTCGGAAGCTTATTGCACAGTCATCACCGCAACAATAAGAGAATCGTAGACGATCTAATCGGGGCCAAGGGGTGTGAGCCCCGCGGTGCCCTAAGAAAGAGGAGTGAGTGTTGAAAGTAGCAGAATCGATTGTCGACCGGCTGAAGGCTGTTGGAACGGAGTATTTCTTTCTCTTAACGGGGGGTGACCAACCGCTTTGGATAGCGTTACATGAAGCCAACATAAAGATGGTTGTGGCGCGGAGTGAAAATAGCGCCGTATATATGGCTGACGGCTACGCTCGGGCGAGTGGTAAACCGGCGATTGTGTATGGTCAAGCGGGACCTGGAGCTGCTAATGTTGCGTCTGCTCTCGCTGATCCATTTTGGGCTCAGACTCCGGTTATTGCCCTTACCGGTGCGAACTCGACAAAAACGGACTACATAGGAGAGTATCAGTCTCTGGAACAGATGTCACTCTTTGCTCCGGTGACCAAGTGGAACGGAATTGCCGCAAACGCATCAAGGGTTCCGGATCTGCTTACGCTTGCTATCCAACAAGCTATGGCCGGAAGTCGTGGACCAACTCATCTTGATGTCCCAAAAGATTTCTTCGGACAGGAAACTGATTATCATAGTCTATCGCGGAGTTTCTTACATCAGCCGGCACCGATCCCACCTGATACGTCTACGGTTGAAGACGCGTGTAGAATCCTCTTGGCCGCAGAAAAACCCGTCATACTTGCCGGAGACGGAGTGTTAAGAAGTGGAGCCGGAGACTCCATCCAGGCTCTTGCTGAAACGCTGAACATACCAATCGCAACAACGATGGGCGGGAAGACATCTGTCCCGGCGGAACACGTTTTAAATATTGGCGTTATTGGCCGCTACTCGTCGAAAGCGGCCAATGATCTCGTTTCCGAAAGTGACTGCGTTCTTGTGGTGGGGTCTCGCCTAGGTGGTCTCGCGACTCGTGGATACAGCATTCCAAACAGGCGAGCGCATATCGTATCGATAAATACTGACCCCAACGTCTTTGACGTATCCTATCCCACGGCTGTCAAGTTATTAAGCGATGCAAAACTGACTCTGGATGCTATTAACCAAAGGGTGTCGGATACATCGACGTCTTCTGCCATTCAAAAGTGGACTGAGTACGCGAAAGAACGGGTGACTGAATGGCGATATAATCTCAATGAGGCTGTCGATGCCGTAGCTTCATCGTCTGTTCTTTCACCGCTTACGGTTCTAAAGTCGATGTCTCGATATAATAACGAGATTACGCTGGTCGCGGATACGGGGTACATGGCAGCATGGACTGGGGTTTTGTTTCCGACCGTACGTCCGAATTCCTACTTCCGTGCGATTGGATCTTTGGGGTGGGCTTTCCCGGCATCACTAGGTGTTCAACTGGCGAGAAACGAAAAAGTAGTGTGTGTAACTGGAGACGGTGGTTTCGGATATCACCTCGCTGACATCGAAACTGCGGTGCGCTACCGTATTCCGGTTGTGATTGTGGTGTTCAACAACAACGGTCTGGTTTTCGAGTATCATGAGCAAAAATATCGTCACGGTGGTAACGTGATTGCGGAAGCGAACGACCTTTCGGACGTTGATTACAGCGCCGTTGGTCGGGCTCTCGGTGCTGAGGGATGTCGTATTCGTACTAAGGATGAGTTCGAAAGAGAGTTTAGAAGTGCGCTCGAGAACGAGAAACCGACAGTTCTCGACGTTGTAATCGATCGCGAAGCTTTTCCTCCGGTTACGAATTTTGAACGGGTGGTGGAACGCACGATATAGTATCAGAGTAGATGAGAATGGGACATATTCGTTAGTCGGAATCCCAGGAGGGATATAGATATGGATTCGGTGTGTGACACGACGGACAAATGGCGCAAGATTGGCTTTTTGTATCTTATTTCAGCGTGATGCAAGGCATCGGATTCTCTGCACTTCCGGTGAAAAGATTGCAGTTCGAATCGATAAAAGCAGCAAAAGTCCAACGATTGGGTAGCAGCATATTCTATCGTCATAGTAAAAGAAAGTGAAAAAGGAGGGAAACAGTCGTGGGTGGTGTGACAGCAATAACCAATGGGCGGCTTCTTGACTGTGTAGGGGACGAACCGATAGAAGACGCTTCAGTCGTATTCGAAGACGGAATCATCAAGGACGTTTTCACCGGAAGGGAAAGTGTGCCGTCCAAGGCTGAGATAATTGACGCCAGCGGTGGAACAATAATGCCCGGACTGATCGAAGGACATATGCATATTGCCTTCAGCCACCTGGACCTCGACGGCCATTTGTCACAGCCGCCGATCGTCACAGCTGCGTGGATGATCAAGAATTGCCGGCGGCTGCTCCATTCAGGATTCACAACAGTATGTGACGGAGGCCTCGCAAATCGCGGTCTGAAAAATGCGATTGAACAAGGCCTAATCGAGGGGCCCCGCCTACATATCTGTAATACGTGGTTGACGGCAACCGGTGGTCATCTTGATCGTTTAAAGGGCTTGATTGCGACTGAAACGGGTATATTGGAAAATGGATTATGCTCGCTTCCCAGAATAGTGGACGGTCGAGACGACGCTACCAAAGCCGCCAGAGAACAGTTCCACGCTGGTGCGGACTACATCAAGATAACTGCTACCGCTCAGGCTCCCCGTGTTAGTCCCGAATTCACGGAGGAAGAGATTCGGGCATTTGTTGCAGCCGCCCGCGATCAAGGACGTTTTGTCCACGCCCATGTCCAAGGTATCGAGGGCGCGAAACGCGCTATACGGTGCGGCGTAAAGGTATTAGTGCACCTTTTCCAAGTCGATGACGAGCTTATCCAGCTGCTGAAAGAACACGACGTGTATTGCGTGCCGACTCTTGGGATGTTTGTTGGTGCTTTTTTTGAAAAGGCCAATGAGATCGATTGGACACCCAAACGGCGTGCCCAGCTACCAGAAATCGCCGCAGCGGTTCCGGAGGTTCTCGAAAGTACGAGAAAGCTTATTCAAGCAGGATGTACCATTGGATCAGGATCTGATTGTATTGCTGGTATCCCTCTTGAAGCTTGGGAAATTGAACTAAAGTGTCGTTGTGGGATGTCGCCATACGACGCAATCAAGTCTTCCACGGTTGTGAACTCTGAGATAATTCAAATGAGCGATTTCGTTGGAAGCGTCGAAGTTGGCAAATCGGCGGATCTGATAGTAGTATCGGGTAACCCAGATGAAGTTCCAGCGGTTATCGCAGACGCATCAAATGTGAAGATCGTTATCAAGGGCGGTGAGGTCAAAAAAAGAATCGTTTGAGTGCTGTCTGCTTGCTTGTTGTTCCCCGCCAGGAGGTGCTTCCGCACCCTCACCTCCCTTCAGGAAACTTTTTCTGACGGGGAACAGCTTGTCACGCGTAGGCATTCTTCTCTATCATACCGTCAACGTTAGCGAGATACATTGAAAGGAGGAATGATAAAAGGTACACCGTGAGTTGGTGGGTTTGATATGCTGTCGCAGGCGAGAGTCTGAGGGCAGACAGGCTACTGCTCGACATGTCTGGTGGTGTGCGAGACCGTAAAGGAGAATGAGGAGCCGTAGCCGAAGCGTTCAATGACCTGCG
>RECN01000133.1 GCA_007694005.1 Spirochaetaceae bacterium | reverse complement strand
ACGCTACAATCCCCTCATGCAGACCGCGCATTCCGTTCACTTCAAGTCATCCCTCGACATGGCGGGCGTTCAGCCCGCCTCAGTCGATCTGGTCGTCACCTCGCCTCCGTATCCTATGATTGCCATGTGGGACGAAGTGTTCTCGTCGCTCAGCGAGCGCGTCCGGAAGGCTCTGCAGGATGATGATGGAGCCGCCGCCTTCGAGGCCATGCACTCCGAACTCGATACCGTCTGGGCGGAGTGTGGCCGGGTGCTCCGTCCCGGGGGCTTCCTCTGTATTAACATCGGCGACGCCACCCGGACGATCGCGGGGGACTTCCGTCTCTACAGCAACCACGCCCGCATCACAACCGCGTGTCTGGCGCTCGGTTTTCAGGCGCTCCCGCTTGTCCTCTGGCGAAAACAGACAAACGCGCCGAACAAGTTCATGGGCTCAGGGATGCTCCCGGCCGGCGCCTACGTCACCCTCGAGCACGAGTATATTCTCGTGCTGCGAAAAGGTGGCAAGCGCTCCTTCTCTCCGGCCGACGCTGAGCGTCGCCGCCGCAGCGCGTTCTTCTGGGAAGAGCGAAACCGGTGGTTCTCGGATCTGTGGGACTTCAAGGGCGTGCGTCAGCCACTCTCAAACCCGAAACGAGCGGTCGAAAACCAGCCAGAGCTCTGGGACGCCGGCCCCGAGACACCGGCTGCCCCAGAAACCCCGGTGAAAACGGGGACGGAGCTCAGAAAACGCAGTGGAGCCTTCCCGTTCGAGCTCGCGAGCAGGCTCATCTGCATGTACAGCCTGCAGGGAGACACGGTGCTCGACCCGTTTCTTGGTACCGGGACGACGACAGCCGCAGCAGTTCTGCACGCCCGAAACAGCGTCGGCTACGAGCTTTCAGCGGAACTCGAATCAGTCATACGAGAGACCGTCGGAGTGGCAGCGTCACAAAGCGGTGACATGGTGCGGGAACGCCTTTCGGCGCACGAGCGCTTCGTCGAAGAAATAGAAGCGAAGCGTGGAAAGCCGCTTGGCTACACCAACGCGTATCACAAGGTCCGGGTTATGACGCGACAGGAGACGGAGCTCTCGCTTCCGGAAGTGAAAGGTCTTCACCAGGTGGCAGCAGACGATGCGGCTCTGCGCTTCGTCGCGGCCCATGTCGAGGTTGAACCAGGTTCTGAAGCGCCTGCCTGATTCGCTACCCAGCTTAAAGAGATCCCCATCGGCCCGGCAACGTGTGCTACGCTGTTCTCTGGAGGTGTAACCGTGATCCGCACCGCAACCGGCATAACGCCAGTGTCGCGTTCGAAGACGCAGGCCAGGAAAAACTACGATCGCATGAGCCGCTTCTATGACCTGATTGCCGGGTGGAGCGAAAAGAAACCCCGTAGCGCGGGATTGCGGCTGCTCGCTGCGCAGCCGGGCGAGCGGGTACTCGAAATCGGGTACGGGACCGGTCATTGTCTGAAGGCACTCGCACAGGCGACCGGGGAGTCCGGGCAGGTCTCCGGCATTGATATTTCGGAAGGAATGAAGACCGTCGCTTCAAACCGGCTTACAGCGGCCGGCCTCCGGGACAGGGTGCGCCTGCACTGCGGCGATGCCGCTTCGCTGCCCTTTGAATCTTCTTCTATGGACGCAGTATTCAGCAGCTTTACGATAGAGCTTTTCGACACCGCCGAGATACCCGTCGTTCTCGAAGAATGTCGGCGGGTTACTCGGAACGGGGGACGCATCTGCGTCGTCTCCCTGTCGAAGGAGCACCCGTCACGCATGACTCATCTCTACGAGCGGGTGCACCAGCGTTTTCCGGTAACGATTGACTGCCGTCCGATATTTGCCAGGCAGTCCCTGGAGAATGCGGGTTTCAGGATAGAGCAGAACTACGAGCTGTCATGGTGGGCTATGACCGTTGAACTTGTGCTGGCTCGGAACCCTGCATAGAACGATCAGCCTTCCTTACGCCCGTCAGGGTATCGTGTGCCTTTCACCGCTCCCGGTTCGCCGCTGCCGATCAGGCAGCCGTTTCGGATATCACCTCACAGAAACAGACCGGCGACACTCACCATCGCTACCATGTACAGAAACCCCGCGATGAGCGAGTATTTTCGAGCCTGTAAGGAAGCTTCCTTACGGGCTGCCGCTTCGTCCTCGCCTTTCTTGCAGAGGCGGATAAACGCGATCTTGTACCAGCCGAAGCCGACAACGAGCATGACGACGAGTAGAATAATAAATCGGATCAGGGAATTCTCAAGCATAGTTATACCTCCGCAGGAATCACTTCTTGGCCGGTTTGAACTTCTTGTTCAGGTACGGCACGGTCAGGTTCATTGTCAGCACCGCAAAGGTTGTGCCTTCGGTGAACTCGTATACTCCCGGGGTCTGCCACCCCCACCAGCGCATCGCCATGATAATGAGGCCGACACCTACACCAAACACGATCTGACCTTTCGGAAAACGGGGAGACGACATGGGGTCGGTCGCCATGAAACACGCACCGAGTACCAGGCTTCCTGCAAAGAAATAGAACAGTGGATTGTGGCCTGCGATGAGCGCGAGAACCAGAACCGTGGAGAATGCAGCTGCCGGAATTCTCCACCGGACATACTTCTTGTACACGAGAAATCCGAAACCGATCAGGAGCATCAGCGCTGATATCTCTCCCAGTGTTCCCGGAATACGGCCGAGAAACATATCAACAATGGGGACTCCGGCGGCCTGGCCCGTCTCGCGCAGGAGCTCAAGTGGAGTCGCCGTGACCGTTCCGTCTACGGGGCTGATCCACGGGAGAATCGAATCGGGAAACACGTACAGGTAAAAGAGCCGTCCGTACATCGCCGGGTTAAAGAGGTTCTTTCCAAGCCCTCCAAGCAGCTGTTTTCCCGCAACGATGCCGAAGGCAGCCGCGGCGGCGACCGCATAGATCGGCGTCGAGACCGAGATTGCCAGTGCCAGCAGAAGACCGGTGATCACCGCACTACCGTCTTTCACGGTAATCTTCTTCCCGGTTATTTTCTGGTACGCAGCTTCTGCGGCGACCGCAGAAACGATTCCTGCCAGGATGCGCAGCAGGGCTGGAACGCCGAACGAGTAGACCGCAAACACCGCTGCGGGTGTAAGAGCCATAATCATACCGTACATCATCTTCATGCCGCTAAGCCTATCGCGCAGAGATATTTGTGTACAGAGAATTCAGGCCGTTTCAAATCCGTTTTTCGGTTCAGCTCTGCAGTTCGCGCATCACCTGCGCGTGCATGGCAAGGTCCTGCTCGCTGTAGAGCACGAATCTGATCAGCCGTACGCTTCTCAACTTGTTCGCGAGCGCATGGATCGCTGAGAACGCGACCCGGGCGGCAGCCTCCATGGGATAGCCGAATGCACCGGTGGACAGCGCGGGGAAGGCGACAGACGAAAGGCCGTGTTTTTCGGCCAGGTACAGGGCGTTGTGGTAACAGTCGACGAGCAGCTTGTCACTCGGTGTGTCCACCCCGTACACGGGGCCGAGGCAGTGGATTACGTGACGGTTTGGTAACTCGTGTCCACTGGTAATGACGGCCTGCCCGGGACGTATGGGCGCGAGGGCTTTGCACTCCTTATACAGGCCGGGGCCGGCCGCGTGGTGTATCGCACCGGCCACGCCGCCACCGGTGCGCAACTCGGCGTTCGCGGCGTTCACAACGGCGTGTATGTCAGGCTGTCGGGTGATGTCGCCCTGTACGAGTTCAATGGTGATGCCGTGTGAGGTGAATCTGTTCATTCCGGCTAATCCGCTATCTGAACTTCCACGCTGGTGCCAGCAGACAGGTTGTCGCTTACGGGGCAGCGCTCCTCGATCTGAGATCGCCACCGCTCAAGATCTTCAGCCGACGCATCGCTTTCAACGTCCAATGACGCGGATATGGACTTGTATCCGGCCCGTTCGTCACCGCCTTTCCCCATAAACTTTGCAGGATTCAAGGTGCCCGAGATTCCGATTTCGAGTTTTTTAAGGGAGATACCCATTTCCTTTGCGACGAAATGTCCAGTTACGTTTATGCAACCGGCCAGGGATGCAAGCTCGAGTTCGATAGGGTTCGGCCCCGCATTGGTGCCGCCAAGCTTTTCCGGCTCGTCGATAATCACGGTGAAATCGCGGATCGTTACGTCCGCCCGACTTTCCGATACGCTCGTAGCGTCGATTTTGTATGTAATGTCTTTCATAAGCGTTCTCCTCTTTCTAACATACCGTTCTCCCGGTCAATCGGAAAGCGATCTGTCGACAGCGATCGGCTTCTGCGTCTTCATTGACAGAATAAAAAGTACAATCAGAATCGGAACGAGCACGTAATTCGCAACACCACCTGGTGCCGTTCCGGCAAGGGTTATGGGCTTTACAAAGCCAAGTACAAGCCGGACTGTGTATTCCCCAATGCTCAGCAGATACATGAGTGGGATCAGAGTGCGGTACCGAAACAGCACAGCGAGCGAGACGAGGGCGAAGAGAAGCTGTGAAAGCCCCCATAGGGCAAACACGTGTATTACGGTTGCTGCAGCATCCGCGCTGTACGCGTCGAGGGGAATTGTAGCGATGGACGCGGCCCCACCGTCGGGCGCGAGAATGTGTATCAGACTTCGGATAATTGAGACGCCGGTTAGAACGGCGAAAACAGCGAGTGCGATACGGCTGCCCCGGTACTCGTTGCTGGCGACGGGCGGAATAAGTGTATTCATGATCGGGCACCTTCTTCACGTTTGAGTTTTGCATAACTTCGTTTCATGAGTATAAGGCCAGTCAGAAACGCGAGAACGAATCCCGCGGGTTGAGCCATAAACACGCCGTTGACTCCAAAGAACGGCGGAAGCAGCAACACCATCGGAATCAGATACAGCCCCTGCTGGCTTGCGGCCAGGAGCAGGGCCGACCGTCCATCGCCGAGCGCCTGAAAAATACCGCCAAACAGAATAACGAGTCCAGCGGGGATCAGCGCGATCGAAAACGTACGCGTAGCGAATGTTCCCATCGCGATGACCTCGGCGTCTTGCGGTGTGAAGAAGGTCATGATCGGTCGGGAAAAAACGATCAGCGCAAACCCGGCGACGGCGCCGAATCCAACAGCAAGTCGAATAACCAGCCGTATCGTCGCGTGAACCCGGTCGTACGCCTCCGCGCCGTAGTTGTATCCAACGAGTGGCTGCAGCCCCTGCGCGAGGCCCATCATCGACATGAATATCAGCATGAACACACGGAAGGTGATACTGACTGCGGCAATAGCTCCGTCTCCAAAGCCACCGGCTGCGTTGTTGACTATTGCGAAGGACAGACTCCCCAGAATCTGCCTGACGAAGGTTGGAAACCCGAGGGTCATGATCGCCCGATACGTGGTCAGGGTCGGATGCAGATGCTTCAATGATACAGGCTGCAGCGTTCCTTTTCGGCGCAGATAGAAGGAGAGCAGAAAAAGCGTTGAGGCTGCCTGTGCTATGACGGTGGCAACAGCAGCACCGGCGATGCCCATGTCCAGTACAAAAATGAATATAGGGTCGAGGAGGATGTTCAGCACAGCGCCGATCATCTGTCCGAGACTGCTGTGACCCGAGGCTCCTTCCGCTCTAAGAAGGTTGTTCAGGGTCATGTTGACGACCAGAAATACCGATCCGCCTATTATGACCCGGCCGTAGAGCGTCGCTTCGGTCAGGATGTCCGGAGTCGCTCCGAATACCCGGAGGAGAGGTTGTATGAATATTGCCCCGAGAACAGATAGTACGATTCCGACGGCCAGTGCACTGTAGAAGGCGGTTGTAGCCGCCCGGTGTGCGCCTTCGTGATCACCGGCGCCGAGGCGGCGGCTGATAACACTCGCCGCTCCCATTCCAAAGGTCAGACCGACGGCGCCAATGAGCTGAAACATGGGGAATACGATCCCGGTAGCAGCAATCGCTGTTGTATCGCGGAGAAAGCTGACGAAAATCGTATCAACGATGTTGTAGATGGCCATGACGATCATGCCGGCGACCGCCGGTGCGGATAGTTTAAACAGGGCCCGGCCTATAGGACCCTCCGCCATCATGGCTATGCGTTTCTTCTGTTGAAGTTCTTTCGTTGTCTGGCTCATGCCCGTCCTCTGGTAGTCAGAATGGAGTAGATGATGTGTTCTACTCGTGCCTTCGCAGTCGGTATTGAAAGAGAGTAGTCCGTTCGCAGGGCGTGCCAGGTTTGCCACGAGGAACTTACCTGCACCTCGTCGAGGATGGCCTCGCTACAGCTGGCGGGGGGCAGCGCAGCAGAAAAATATTCGCGGACGTTCGCGCACTCGCGCTCGTGACGTCGGGCGTACATCCGCTCGATCGCCTCGATCTCGTGTTTTTTACGCTCGCCGATTACGCGAATCGGGGTCACGTACTCGTATACACGTGCACGGTGATCGACGAAATCGCATATCGATCGCTCGAGGTCGGTCGTTTGAGGCTCGGGAAAGGGGAAGCGGTGAGCGATATCCTGCCACAATTCTTCCATAGCGGTCTGTAGCAGCGAATCAAGGTCCGAAAAGAACCGGAAAACCGAGCGGCGCGAGACGTCCGCGCGGCTCGCGACGATCTCCACCGGCGGGACTGTACCGGTTTCCCGAATGAGTTCGATAGTTGCGCGCACAACTTTACGCTTGTTTTCAAGGCGCCGGGTTCTGCGACCGTCGTCAGTCGCTTCGAAATCCATAGGCCATACGATAACTATTGACACTTATGATGTCAATAGTTTGTCGCTTATGAGAAGTCCGTCCGTCTACCGCCGCGTATTACCTCACGCCGGCCAGATCTTCCTTCCACCACCGGGGGGTACGATCGAGTCAATGGCCTGCTGTTCAGCGGCGCTTAAGGGCGGCATATCCAGAACTGCGAGATTCTGCTCGAGCTGGCGTGTATTCTTCCCGCCGGGAATGATCATGGAAACGGCAGGGTGCGCCAGAACGAAGCGGAGCGCGAGCTGTGCGAGGGTCTGTCCCCCAGGCCCAAGTTCGAGGACGGACCTGAGGCGGGAAACGGTCTCCAGATCCTCAGTGAACGAGCGGTTCTGCTCGGGATCGGTAATCCACGCCTTCCGGAAATCCCCTTCTTCAAACTGTGAGTCGGTACTGAATTTACCGGTCAGAATACCCATGGCCAGGGCGCCGCGGACAATGACCCCTATGTTTGTATCCCGGCAGTATGCAAGGCAGTCGGCTTCGCTTGTCCTGTTGAGAATGCTGTAGTCGATCTGCAGCGTAGAGCAACCGCCTGTACCGTTGAATGCCTGCAGGTACTCGTAGTCGCTCGTACTGACTCCGTACGCGCGGATCTTACCCTGCGTTTTCAGCGTCTCAAAGCCTTCGAGAAAGACCTCCATGGTCGGATCCCGGAAGTTGATGTGGCTCTGTATGATGTCTATGTAGTCGGTATCGAGACGTTTGAGGTTGCTCTCAACACCGGCGATCAGGCGCTCAACGGTGGTATAGGCTGTCTGACCGCGGTCGGCATCAAAGCCGCGCCAGCCGATCTTTGAGGCGACGACAAACTTGTCCCGCCGCCCTTTCATCGACTTCCCGAGCAGTTCCTCGCTGTGTCCTGCCCCGTAGACGTCTGCAGTGTCATAAAACTCCACACCGCGGTCGACGGCGCAGTCGAGCATCCGCAGCGCTTCCGCGTCATCGGTCGAACCCCAGGCGTCGCCACCGATCGCCCAGAGGCCCACGCCGACGGGTGAAAGTGAATATTCCGTATCGCCGAGCATTCGTTTCTTCATACATTCATGGTAAAGGCAGCGCTTATCGCTCACAAGGCGACAGAGTATGTCCGTCGACACGAAAACCAGCCGCGACAAGCCGGTTCTCCCACTGTTTTTCAAAACCGAAGGTATAGGGACGAGAGAGAAGGCCGGCGCGGACCTCCGCAGCGGTCAGGGTGGCGCAGGGCTCGTACTCCGGTGAGTCGGTTCGCAGTAGCAGCTCCTTGCGGTGGAGTACCGGTCGATTTGCCCGGTATCTGCGGCTTTTGAACCGCCCGGTCAGCGTATCCACCTCCATTGAGAGCTTGAGCGTGGGGTGGGGGGTATGGAGGAAGTCGGCGTACACGAGCAGGCTGCACACATGGTCACCACGTCGTTTCAGAACAAGATCCGACGCCTCGATACTGTGCCCGTAAGACTGCGCGAGCTCTGAACTGAGCGCGTCGGTAATGCTCGGGTCGACACAGGAAAAAAGATGATAATACCGCGCCCTACCGACCTGTTTAGCCGGAAGCGACTGATCCTGCGTGAGTGCTGCAATCAGCGTATTGCATATTTTGATGATCTGCGTGCTCACTCAGTCCCCGTTTTCGTACTTCTGTGTTTTAGACAGTATATCGCACTGGCAAAAATAGTCAGATATGGTTTGTAACTAATCGTGAGAAACGAAATCGAGCTGATAACATCAGTGGCCTAAGCGGTCGCTTACATAGTCACAGGCTCCCTCGTAGCTGACCATACCCCAGGTCTTTTCGAGGCGGCGGAATTTCCTCTCGAGCTCTGAAGCATCACCAAAGAACGCTCTCCGACACAGACCGGCATTCTCATCGAGAATCAGGAGCTCCTGTGCCTGTTCGGCAATATCAAGATTAGCCGCGTTTCCGTGACCGAAGGGGAACGCACAGAGTATCGTCAGATCGGCTTCCCGAACGAGGTCTACCGCACGGGTCAGCGTGTCTGTACCGATTTCCGAGAACGCAGGCACCTGCAGGAACTCGATACCGAGTGCAGACCAGAACTTCGTATCGCTGTCGAGCTCGTGCGAAACACCTCCGGTAATCGTGCAGCCTCTTCGGTGCAGGAAACGAGTGATTCCCACAGCGCTTCCTGCGC
>RECN01000137.1 GCA_007694005.1 Spirochaetaceae bacterium | reverse complement strand
ATATTCTGGACTCCGTGGTCTGCCGCCGACGCATCCCGTCGCTCCGTTGCATGGCTCCTCGTGCCAGCAGAATCGCGCCGTCGTGAGTCTCTTCCATCCAGTTCACAAGGCGCGACCGCATATCCCGGACCACATCCGCGAAGGCGGCATCTTCGGCAAGGTTGTGGAGCTCATCCGGATCGCGGTCGAGGTCGTACAGTTGCTCGGGCCAGCCCAATGAGAAGCCGTACTTGAAGTTTCGGTATCTGATCGTCCGAAGCGTGGCCAGCCCCCCGTTGACTCCGTTGAACTCGACCACGATCTGGTCGCGCCACCCGCTCTTCGCGCCTTCGAGCAGCGGCCGGATCGTTCTGCCGTCCGCATGGGCCTCGTTGTACGAAGTTCCGGCGTAGTCGAGCACGGTCGGGTAGACGTCGAGCAGCGAGACGAACTCCTCCATCTCCTCACCGGCCCTCGATCCGTCGGGCATGCGGACGATGAACGGGATTCTTTGGATTTCGTCGAAATGGTGGAAACCCTTGTCCATCAGGCCCCCGTGACTCCCGAGGGTCTCACCGTGGTCGGCCGTGAAGATGACGACAGTATTCCTGAGGAGATCGTTTCGCTCCAGGTGGTCGTAGATCCTTCCGATCTGCGCGTCGATCAGGCTCATGAACCCGTAGTACTGTCGGAGCAGCTTCTCGTAGTGAGACCAGGCCGGCTTGTCCGCTCCGGAATGTGTGAGCTTCACCGCGTGAGGTCCGGGTTCCCGCTCGGCCGGCCAGCGGAAGCTCGGCCATTCCGGCATCGCAACGTCCCGGTACATGTCCAGGCACTCGTCCGTGGTCAGATAGGGCTCGTGCGGGCCCCAGAAGTTGTGCCACATGAAGAACGGCTTCTCCCGGGCCTCCGTCACCATTCGATCGATCAGCCCAATCGTGTGGTCGGCCAGGAAGTAAGGGACGGTGGCCTCCGCCGGCTGATCGAGGAAGGTGTACCCATCCTTCTGAACGGGCCGGTGCTCCCAGCCGTGTTCCGCCAGATAGTCGCGGTACTCCTGATACTTGAACCCGCCACCGCCGTGACCCGCGAAGTTCTGGCCCTGAAAACCAACGTCCCTGGGAAGCGTGCACCCGCCGAGCGCCGGATCGCCCGCGATGTAGCCGTTTGAGCGCCATCTCTCGTGATGGTCGCCCAGGTGCCACTTCCCCGAGTATCCGCACGCGTATCCGGCGCGCTCGAGCCTTCTGGAGAGCAGCTCCGGCGAATCCGGCAGATTGCCGAGCATGCAACCCAGATCACCGACATTGGCGGTTATCCCGTGATTGTGCGGGAACTGACCGGTCATGATCGACGCGCGAGCCGGACTGCACAGGGGGCAGGACGTATAGGCGTTGCGAAACAGTATGCCCTTGTCTCTGATTCGGTCGACGTTGGGCGTCCGGCACGGAGTATCTCCGTAGCTACTGATGGCCGACAGTCGCGTCTGGTCGGTCAGGATCAGCAGGATATTCGGTCTATGCATTTGGCACTCTCCATCCAGTCGCGCTCATCGATGCTGACTGACGTTGCGCTCAAGAAAACCTTCCTCAAGCTCCACCCAGTCGTCCAGTGCAGCGGTCCTCAGCTCTCGGACCGTCTCACCGTAGGCCGGTTCAGCCGCCAGGTTGTTCATCTCATCCGGGTCGTTCTCCACGTCATAGAGCTGATCCGATCTCTGATGCGTGTAGATGTACTTCCACTTCTCCGTGCGTATCATACGCAGCGGACCTGCCTCGTGGAACTCGCTGTACAGCATCCGGTCGCGCGCAGGCGCCCCGTTGACGGCAGGCAGAAGTGACTGGCCGTCGAGCTTCGACGGTACCGGTACTCCAATCAGATCCGCGAGTGTTGGGTAGAGATCCAGGAGAGAACTGAGCTGGTCGGTCTCGGTGTTCTGCGGGAAGGCCGCCGGGTACGAGATGATCAGCGGCACGCCCACCGACGCCTCGTACATGCAGTGCTTGCCGGTCAGACCGTGATCGAAGAGGTTATCACCGTGGTCAGACGTGTAGATGAAGACCGTGTTGTCGTAGACTCCGGCTTCCACGGCGGCATCGACAACCTTGCCGACGTTCTCGTCCATGTTGGTGACATTAGCGTAGTAGGCGGCCACCGAATGGCGCATGTCGTCATCCGTAAAGGGGTTCTTCCGCCTCCCCTGCTGGATGTAGTCATAGCCGCCGGTCTCATCCTGTTCATACCGCGTGCGTGGAAGCCTCATTTGGTCCGGATCGTACAGTGCGTGGAACCGCGGCTGCGTCTTCCATGGGGGGTGGGGCTTCTCCAGGCCAACATGAACGAAGAACGGGCGGCCGCAACCACTTCTCTGCAACTCGGCCTTCTCCGCGATGTACTGCACGGCGGTTGCTGTGACAAGAGAATCCTGCATCTTGTCTTCTTCCATGTCGACTGGCGTGTTGTCCGTGTTCAGGTTCCATCGCTTGTCCCGGTACGCCCTCGGTGTCTGCTCCGGGAAGCCCGGGCCAAGGTACCGGTCCATGTTCTCCTGCCCGACGGCCTCTATGTACTCCCTGAACGTGTAGGTGTAGAAACGGTGTTTGCGGAAGGAGAATCCCAGATCGTTGATCGGTGTCTCTCCATGGACATGCATCTTGCCGATTGCAGCCGTATCGTAGCCGTTGTCGCGCAGGAACTCGCCGATCGTCCGCTCGCACGTGATCCCCGGTGCGCCCTCTATACCCGGCTGCTTGCCGTTGACCGCATGGAACAGCGCACCGTGGTGGTGCGGTCGCAGTCCGGTGACCAGCGAAGCCCTGCTCGGCGCGCAGAGGGGTGAATCGCAGTAGGCGCGGCTGAACCGCACCCCTCTGCGCGCAAGCCGATCGATATTCGGCGTCTTCACAACACGGTTCCCGTAACAACCGCACGCCTCTCTTCGGTGCTGATCAGAGATAATGAGGATGATGTTAGGACTCTGCGGCATATGGCCTCCAGCGATTGCATGAGAAAGACGCCAGAAGGAGAAAAAAGACGCCGGAAGCGGGTCACGCTTCCAGCGTCTCGTGTGCGTTTCTCCGCAGGCGAGAGCGAGCCGCCGTTATCACGACGACCCGCCTCTCAACCGGGAATCACCTTCCCTGGATGTGCGCGAGGACAAGCGCCTTCAGCCTGGGATAACCGGCGCGGTTCAGGGCGTCCAGATACCGGTTCCAGTTGGCGTCGTTGATCGCAGTCTCACCGAGCAGGAAGCTCATGACGTGCTCAACCCTGACCTCTTCGATTCTGGTTCTGAGATCACGCGCGTCGGGGTGAGAGAAACCGAGCGCAGAATCGATCAGTCTGTACGGGCGCAGAGCTTCGATTGCGTCGTAGAAGTCGCCATAGTAGGGCTCATCCGAAGGCGCCGCCTCCTGGAAGAAGTACCCTGTAATGCGCGACAGAGGATGCCACTCGTCGCTCTTCCCTAAAAGCCGGGGACTACCGTCTACCTCGATTTCCTGGAGGTTCAACACGGGTTTTCCATCGCTTCCAACGGTGTAATGCACTCCTTCAACGCCGTATCGCCATAGCATCTGCCCTTGATCGGTGAGCAGCCAGTCGAAGACTTCGATTGCGCGGTCAAGGCGCGGGCTGTTGGCGTGGAAGACGTTCATGCCCAGGGAGTCGGGTCGGCCGTAATGAAATTGGCCCCCAGGACCCTGGATTGGAGGCACCACCATTGCCATTCTGGCCGTAGGCTCGGTCTCTTTGACCCCGCCCCAGATCTGTTCCAGATAGGAGGCGGTGAAGTTGAACACCGTAGATCCGGCTCTGCCACCCACGATCTTCTCAGCAGATCCCCAATGGGTGCCAAGAGGCCAGTCAGGATCCAGCAGACCCTCAGTAATCAACCTCCGTGTGAACACAAGGAAGTCTCTGTACCCGGGCGCCACGTAATACGCTTCGTACGTGTTTCCAACCGGACCGAACGAGTGGCCTCCGGTTTGGGGAAGGATCCCTGTGAACCACATCGACATTCTCTCTACGAAGAAGAGACTCTCAAGCGCCAAAGGCAGGATGTTACGCACATTACCAGGGTTCCGATCCCGGAACGCTACCAGCATGGTGTAGAAGTCGTCGACCGTATCCGGAAGATCCATCCCGAGCGCATCGAGCCAGTCCTGCCGCACGTGTATGACGTGGTTGGTCAGACCATTGCTCCACCTGGGGTACCCGTACCACCGTCCGTCTTCCGCCATCCATGCATGCTGCGGATCGTTGAAGTACCGTTTGATGCCCGTATCAGTGGGAATTCTGTCCGTGATGTCCGCAAGGAGTCCTTCGGCGCGGTACTCTGAATACACCACGGATCCCGTCCCAGGGTTCTCGAACACGTCCGGAACGTCGCCTGCAGCGATCATTCTCCTGATCGACTCTGTCCGTTCGTTCCAGATGAAGTAGATGATGTCAAGATGGACATTGAACCTGTCTTCGACCGCCTGATAGACTCTGTCTCCAAGATTCTCAGTCCCCGGACTACCCGGAACCGTGATCTTGATGCTCACCCGGTCGGTTTGTGCGGCCTGTTGAGTGCCGGCGGCGAAGGCGATCGTGCTCGTGAAGAGCAGGCAAATGGCCACTGCCAGTACGCGAATGACTCTGTTACTCATCTTTCAGATCCTCCTGATTGCTGCTCACAATACTCTGTGAGATCGAATCGAATAGTGCCGCACCACGCGAACACTGCCTCAAATTGACCACAAACCCTCCTTACGTGCGAGTATCTTGCGTGAAATCAACGTGCGATTACCGATATAGCAACCCTCCTCATGGATTTGACTGCAACACCCAGGGACCTCCAACGAACCCCTATCCCTTTATCGATCCGATCATGACTCCCTTGACGAAATGTTTCTGCAGAAACGGGTAGACGCACAGTATCGGCAACGTGCTGATCGTTACCGCGGCCATTCTGCCCGTAGCGGGAGTTACCTGAAGCTCAGATCTCATTTCACTGAACTCCATTCTGCCAGCCGCAATGATCTGGTACAGCAACAGCTGCAGAGTTCGCTTCTCAACTCGATTATTGAACAGCAGCGGATTGATGAAGTCGTTCCATCGGTCGACCGCGGTGAAAAGGATGATGGTGGCCAGTATCGGCATTGAGACTGGCACCACCAGCCTCAACAGGATCTGGAAGTCGTTCGCCCCCTCCATCTTCGCCGATTCCTCAAGGCTGTCTGGAAGACCCGCAAAGTAGGTTCTCATAATGATCAGGTAGAACGTATTGACTGCGGGCCGAAGTATCAGAACAGCCAACGTGTTCAGCAGCCCCATCGATCTCACGACAATATAGAGTGGGATCAGGCCGCCGCTGAACAGCATGGTGATGAGTATGTAGATCATCAACGCGGGTCGAGCGACCAGATACCGCTTGGACAGAGCATACGCCCCCATCGTCATGATGCTGAGGCTGAACGCCATGCCGCCAACAGTCACGATGACGCTGTTGACGAACGGAGTTATGACGTCTTGCGTTGAGAGAAGCAATCTGTAGGCGCTCAACGTGGGTGACGTGGGGAAGATCTTGATGGGCGATCGCGTGTACTCACTGAAAGTCATGAGGGAACCCATGATAACGTCCCACACCGGGTAGAACGTGACAAACGCAAACAGCCCAAAGAACGTATAGTTGAAAACCTTGAACCCGATTTCCTGTTTCGCAATCATTAGTTAGCACTCCTCACTCAGCAATCGCTCGTGCACGCGTCCGACGCAGTTTCCAGTCGGATCCACGCTACAATCCAGCATCAGCGGTCAGAAGAACCCTTCCTGGCCCATACTCTTGACAGCCTTGTTTGCGCCGAGTATGAGAACAAGCGCGACCACAGATCGGAAGAGTCCCACCGCCGTTGCGTAACTGTACCGACCCTCCTGAATACCAATCCTGAACACGAACGTGTCGAGTATGTCGCCCGTCCTGAGAACAGCAGGATTATAGAGGTTGAACACCTGCTCGAACCCGACGTCAAGCATGTTTCCTATCCGAAGAATCAGCAGAATAGATATCGTTGGCAGTATCCCTGGAAGGGTTATGTGCCAGATGGAGCGCCACCTTCCGGCTCCGTCCACGTGCGCCGCGTCGTAGAGTTCGGGATTAATTGAGGATAGAGCTGCGAAGTAGATGATACTCGACCATCCGGTAGCCCTCCACAGCAGGGTGAGCACCAGGAAGTGCCTGAAATTGCGTGGGTCGGTCATCAGGTTGAGCGGCTGCATGCCCAGTTGCTCAACCAACACCCGGTTCACAATGCCGTAGTCAAGCGAGAAGACGTTGATAGTCAATCCGGCGATGATCGTCCAGGAGAGAAACCTGGGAAGGTAGATGATCGTCTGGGTTACGCGCCTGATCTTCAAACCCTTCATCTCATTGAGCAGTATTGCGACGATGATCGGCGCAGGGAAAACGATGGCAAGCTGGTACAGGCTGATTACCAGCGTATTGCCGAGCACTCTGTAGAATCGTGCGTCTGTGAAGACATCCACGAAGTGGACGAAGCCGACCCAGGGGCTGGCAAGTATACCCTGAGTGATGCGCAACTGCTTGAAGGCAATCACAACTCCGTACATGGGAACGTAGTTGAAGATGAGATAGTAGACCAAGACGGGCAGTACCATGATGAATAGCAGTCTCTGTTTCGAGATCTGCGTCAGTATCGCGCGTGTCTTGTTCAGTCGGCCCGACATCGCCCCTGCATGTACCATCATACTGTCCTTTCCGGGCCCGGCTGCGCGTGGCGCGGTGGGTGTCCACCGCGACGCGGTGGTCGGCGTCTTGACGTCGGACGTGATCGATCCGCGCACGCACATCCCCCTTGGTGTTACTGACGATTATTGGGCGACTTTGCGCATCTTGGCAGGGATAGATGTCCTGATATGTTGATCTTTTGGTGGGACAAATGTCATAGTCACCCGCGGCATCGAGGTGCCGGAGTCAGTCCAGCGGGATGGTGGTCCTGCTGAGCTTCTGGATCAGCTCGAACCGGTCCTTGACGTCGAAGGCGGCGTACAACGCGCTCACGTAGTTGCGCACGCTGTGGTCGCTCAGGTTGAGCTCTTCGCAGATCTGGCTGTTGCTTCTTGACGCAACTACCAGTCGGAGAACCTGACGCTCCCGGCGGACGAGCCCGCGGACGATGACATCGTTCTCGCGCATCTGCGGCTCGGTTGCCATAAGGTGGGAACGTATCGTTCCGTCTACGAGCACGTTCCCCGCGACGACCGATCTGATGGAGAGCACGAGGTCCTTGGGTCGCAAGCTCTTCATGAGATAGCCGTACGCGCCGTACTGAAGCGCCTGGTGGACGTACTCATCGTCGTCGAAGGTGGTAAGCATGATCACCTTCACATCGGGTAGCTCCCGCTGAAACAGCCGCGCACCCTCCACTCCGTCAACGCCGGGCATACGCACGTCCATCAGGACGATGTTCGGCCGCGTGGTCCGCGCAAGGTCGAGCGCCGCCCCGGCATCGGCGGCGGTGCCGATCACGCGCATGTCGGGCGCGAGGCTCTCGATGATGTACCTCAGACCTTCGACGAACAGCGCGTGGTCGTCAACGATCATCAGCGTGGTGACGTCAGTTGCCACTGGTTACCCCCCGTGGAACCGTCAGAACGATGGTAAACCCGAGCCGCACGGGCGGAATATGAACGGTGCCGCCGACCCGCGCTGCGCGTTCGCGCATCCCCTGGATCCCGATGTCTTCCACCAGCACCTGCGATCCGACGCCATCATCGGTGACCGTGATCTCGGTGACGTCCAACCTTGCCCAGAAGAACACTTCGATCTTCCGGGCCTTGCCGTGCCGGAACGAGTTTATGAACGCTTCCTTCAGGAAGCCAGCTATCAGATCCCGGTACTCCTCAAGCGATGCCAGTTTCGCGTTTCCCATCTGGAGAGTGACGTCCACACCGGTGGAGTAGCTGAAGACCCGACGTATCTTCATGAGCAACGCGTTCAGGTCATCATCCGGCTGAACCTCCGCCCTGAGATCACGAAGCACGCGACGAACCTTGGCCAGTGCGTCTTCGGTGTTCGCGCGGATGGTCTCGACGAAGCCGGAGACGCGTTCAGGCTCACTATGCACCATCAACTTGGCAGCCTCCATCAACGTGATGTTCGTCGTGAGCGTGTACCCTACGATATCGTGGATCTCACGCGTCAGCCGCCCTCGCTCCTCCGCCCGCGACCGTTCGTCAATCGTCATCGCATAGCTCAGGCTGGAGACGTTCGCCTCGGTCAACTCGGTGATCTGCTGCGTGAGTTGGTCGTTAGCGCTCTGCTGCACCACAGTCTGCTGCCTGCTTCGCGAGACCAACGAGCCGAGCACGGCAAGGGTAACTCCAAGGAAGATGGTCGTCCCGATGCCGCGCAGAACCTCGGCGGGAAAGGTGCCACCCGGGCTCTGGGAGAACAGCAGTACCGCGGAGGAGATCGCTACCAGTCCGACGGACACGACCAGGTTGATGGGAAACGGTTCGTACAGGACCACCGCCAGAACGATGAGGGTCGCGATAACCGGTCCGTCCGTGAGCGGAGGTGGGCACAACGCAAGGCGGAGCCACAGCGTGATCATGAGGACCGACAGTAGCCCCCGGTACTGCGCTGTTCGAGGAACGACGAACGCCCCGACCTGGAGGGCCGCGATGCTGAGGGCGGATATGATGCAGAAGAGCCGCAGGGGAAGGTCGATGGAGGCTGCCGCCCCGCTGATCGCCGGCCAGATCGCAAACCACGCCGTCGCGATCAGGGACCATACCAGAAACACCAGGCTGAGAGGCGAGTGCCGTGGTTGACTCTTACGAGCGGGAGGCATCACCGCCATCATACACGCGGGAGCCTCACCGCGTCCCG
>RECN01000134.1 GCA_007694005.1 Spirochaetaceae bacterium | reverse complement strand
AAACAGAATGCAACGGAGCAACATACTACTCATCGCGGTCCCGGCCGGCGATATGTATTTCCGTGGTACTATCTCTGGCCACCGTCGTGACTGTGGTCACATTTCGCGCAGCCGAGTTTGGGTGTAGGCTGGAACTGCAATGAGACCGATAGATTCGAGCGCCAATGAACCGGCCACCCGATTTACAGCTGCCAATGTGGCGCCAGGAACCCGCTTGGGGAAGCGGATACGAGCCGACTGGGAACTCTACCTGTTGCTGTTACCGACGCTTATCTACTTCCTCGTGTTCCATTACGGGCCCATGTATGGGATACAACTGGCATTCAAGGATTTTCGCGCTGTGGACGGTATCTGGGGAAGTCCCTGGGCCGGCGCTCGCCACTTCCTCAGGCTGTTTAACTCCTACCAGTTCCCCCAGTTGGTGCGAAACACCCTGGGCCTCAGTCTATACGCTCTGGTGGGGCAGTTTCCCGTACCGATCATCCTGGCAATACTACTCAACCATGTTCCGAGTCTCCGATTCAAGCGTATCGTGCAGACCACGATCTACGCACCACACTTCATCTCCACCGTGGTTCTCGTTGGACTCCTGTTCGTATTCCTCTCACCAAGAAGCGGAATGATAAACGTCGGGCTGGGGCTTCTGGGCAGACCTCCCGTGTTTTTCATGGCCGACCCACGGTGGTTTCCGCACCTCTACGTCTTCTCCGGGGTGTGGCAGAGTTCGGGATGGAGCAGCATCATCTACCTGGCAGCTCTGAGCTCCGTCGACCCGGGTCTGTACGAGGCTGCAGAAATAGACGGCGCAACGACGCTACAGAAGATCGTACACGTCGACATTCCGACCATGCTGCCGACTGCCGTTATTTTGCTGATCATAAGATTTGGGCAGATAATGAGCATCGGCTTCGAACAGGTCTTCTTGATGCAGACGGCATCGAACATCGGCGCCTCAGAGATCATTGCCACGTACGTTTACAAAGTGGGTATCGTCAATGCGCAGTTCAGTTTTGCCACTGCCGTTGGGTTGTTCAACGCTGTTATCAATCTCATCCTCATCATAATCGTAAACCGAGTCGCCCGAGCGGTCAGTTCGACGGGTCTCTGGTAGGTGCACCATGAAAGGAGATAGACGAGCTGTTCACGCCGCTTTTCGAAGCGACTTCTGGTTCCACGCGGTGAACTATGTTGTACTGACAATAGGCTTTCTACTCGTTCTTTACCCGCTTTACTTCGTTGTCATCGCGTCTTTCAGCGATCCCAGAGCAGTGAGCTCCGGCCGCGTGTGGCTCGTGCCTCTGGACGTAACCGGCGAGGGGTATCGCCGGATTTTTCGAGACCCGATGATCTTGATCGGGTACCGGAACACGATCATCTACACCGTAGGCGGCACCGCGCTGAATCTGCTGTTCACCCTGACGGCCGGATATGTGCTCTCGAGACCCTCTCTGGTCGGCCGCGCGCTGTTGATGAAGCTTATCGTGTTCACAATGCTCTTCAGTGGTGGCTTGATTCCTCGCTATCTCGTCATTCGACAGTTGGGGATGCTCAATACCGCCTGGGCAATGATGATCCCACAGCTCGTTTCCGTCATGAATCTCATCATCGCACGGACCTTCTTCCAGTTTACCATACCGAACGAGCTCCACGAAGCGGCGGTCATGGACGGCTGCGGACAAACCCGGTTCTTCGTCAGCGTTGCGGTGCCACTGTCCGGAGCCTTGATCTCGGTAATGACCCTCTTCTACGGGGTTGCCCATTGGAACCGCTTCTTTGACGCACTGGTGTTCCTTCGCAGCCCCGATCGATATCCACTTCAACTTGTGCTGCGGAGCATTCTCATTCAGGCAGAGGTCTCATCAGAGATGATGGGCGAGGACCCGGAATCGCTCGCTGATCAGGCTCGAGCGGCAGAGCTGATCAAGTACGGGATGATCATCGTCTCTTCCGTGCCGTTCCTGGCTCTCTACCCGTTCCTTCAGAAATACTTTGTAAAGGGGGTGATGATTGGTGCGATAAAAGGATGATTACGTAGTTCTGTGCTCAATGAGCGCTTTCTTTAGGAGGAAAGACATGAGGAGGAATGACATGAATCAAGGTTTCTTGAAGGTATTCTTTACACTGGTGTTGCTGTTCTCTGCAGCGACACTTCTGTCCGCAGGTGCGAGACAGGAGTCTGCAACACCGCTGGATCAGATCGGATTCCAGAAGTCGGGATTGCCGATCACCGCAGTCCCGACCAAGCTGGTCGTAATGACCGAGCGCCATCCCAATCACACGGTCAGCAGCTTCAATGAGTTTGAGGTTGTTCGCGACATATTGGGACCGACGAATATCGAAATAGAGTGGTGGGAGATCGCAAGAGTGGCTTATCGCGAGCGGATCAATCTTGCCTTTGCGAGCCAGGATCTGCCTGACGTGATCTTCCGCGGTCTGGGTGATCGCGCTCAACAGATGCGCTACGGTTCCGAAGGCCTCCTGATTCCGTTGCAGGATCTCGTCGAAACGTACGGAGTGAACCTGCAAAACTTCTACGCCCGATACCCGGACGTCTGGAGGTCTGCGGTTCTTCCGGGCGGTAACGTCTACAGCCTGCCGGGCAGGACTCCGTATGCCGATGACCGAATCGACGGTCCACGAACACGTCCCATGTTGATTAACGCGTTCTGGCTTGACCGCCTCGGCCTTGACATCCCGAACACACTGGAAGAGCTCGAAAACGTCCTCCGAGCGTTCAAGACCCGGGATCCAAGAGGCACGGGTAAACCCGACGAGATACCGATGTCTTTTCAGTGGCCAATTGGTCCCCAGCAGCTTTTCGGCATGTTCGGACATGTCGTTGACCCAGTTGTCCACGTGACCATAGAAAACGGCCAAGTCATTTTCACCGCCAATACCGAAGGGTACAAGGCCGGCATTGAGTGGCTACGAGACATGTACGCCGAAGGCCTTATCGACCAGGAGGCCTTCGTACACGATACGGCCCAATTCAATGCCAAGGGTCAGGAAGGATTGTATGGAATCGTGTTCAGCCGCTGGGACACTGTAACCGATGCACGAGTCCTAGAAACGAAGGAATACGTGCCCATGCCTCCGGTACTCGGTCCGAGCGGGACCCGAGTATGGCTTCATGCACCCGGCAATATCTCTCACGGCCAAGCGTCGATCACGTCGGCTGCACGGTACCCGGAGGTGGCAATCCGTTTTCTGGATGTCATTGCGGAGCCCACGAACCTTGCGATCCTGACAACCGGACCACTCGGGTATAGTCAGTACATCGACGACGCCGGCGTGTGGAAGTATATGGCCGCTCCTGCAGGTCAGGGGTGGGCAGAGTTCCGGCACAGCCGTTCTTTCGGAGAAGTGGTCCCTCAGTTCCGAGATGAAGTGGCGATCAACATGCTGCCTGATGGGGTGAACCGCTGGGTCACCGATATATACCAGCAGATCGAGCCCTTTTTCTACCCCGAGCCGTACCGCATGGACTATTACTTCACAGAACAAGAGACCGAGGAGCTCTCTACTCTCGGTACCGACATCAGGTCCTTCATCCTGCAGAAACAAGCAGAGTGGGTGATGGGACTCGCCGACATCGACCGGGAGTGGAGCGGCTATGTTGACCGGCTCAGGCGCATGGGCCTGGAACGGTACGTGGAAATTCACCAGAACGCCCGTGACCGCTACGAGTCGCAACGCTGATCCCAAACACTTGACCGCTGTCGGAATGCGTTTCCGGCAGCGGTTCCGAATACCGAGCGCGAAGGGAGACAATCGTGAAAGTCAGAATCGACGAGTCTGGACACTTCTTCGAGACCGAGGACGGCACTCCGTTTTTCTATCTCGCCGACACCGCCTGGATGCTGTTCAACAAGCTGACCGAAGAGGAGGTCAGAGAGTACTTTGCAGACAGGAGCACAAAGGGATTCACCGTCATCCAGTCCTGCGTCTTCCGGGATCTATTCGAACCGAACACGCCGAACGTCTACGGCGAGAGACCATTCGCAGACGACATGCGGATGAAGGCCGCGCAGATGAACCCTCGATGGATCGACTACGTGAAACGGGTGCTCTCCATAGCTGAAGAGTTCGGTCTCGTTCTTGCGCTTCTCCCAACGTGGGGCGACAAGTGGAACGAACGCAACAATTCGGCGGGTCCGGTGATTTTCGACGAGCGTACCGCCGAAGTCTATGGACGTGACCTGTCCGATGCCCTCGGGGAGTACCGCAACGTGATCTGGGTCCTCGGTGGCGACAGCGCTATTCAAACCCAGGCGCACGCCAATATCATACGGGCCATGGCGCATGGCCTGCGCTCTGGTGCCGGCAGTGATCGACTGATCACGTTCCATCCGGGTGGAAGTCGTTCCTCAGCCATCTTCCACGGCGAGGCCTGGCTGGATATCAACACCATGCAATCGGGCCACCAAAGGCTGAATGTTCCAAATTATCAATGGGTTCACCAGTTCTACAGCACACCCCCAGCCAAGCCCTGTCTGGATATCGAACCCAACTATGAATGGGCGCCGGTCGGCTGGGGCAGGGTGTGTAACCCGATCGAACCGGAACACCGGGCCTACTTCGACGACTACGATGTACGCCGCAGCCTGTACAGGAGTGTGCTGGCCGGTGCTGCGGGCTTCACCTACGGCTGTGAACCGATTCGGCAAGTCTATCGGTCCGGCGACCGTTCCCATGCCTGGGATGGCCAGGGTATCAGGACCTGGCAGGAAGGGCTGGCGGCACCGGGCTCCTCGCAACTGCAACTGGTCAAGCGTCTGTTGCTGGAGCGAAGCTACTTCACGCGTATACCGGCCAGTGAGCTGCTGCACGAGCCGGCCGGCGGCGGGAGCGATCCGGTCTCGTATGTTGCCGCCGCCCGCTGCAGCGCCGGCAGCTACATCATGGTGTACATTCCGATCCGGCAGATGCTGGCGATCGACACCTCGGTTTTGCCGGCCAAGCGGTTGCGCATCTCCGTCTACGATCCCGAAGCGTGTGTGTGCCGGCAAACCTTTGACATCGACAACGAGGGGATATTCCGTTATGTTCCGCCCCGGCGGCTGGACACCCTGATCACCATAGACGCAGCCGGCGAGAGGAGCCACGAATCATCATGACGGAGATGGACCAGGTAACGCGCGCCGTCGCTCGGGCGAGAGCGGCCTTCGACCAGTACGAGTTTGCCGGCCAGGAGGATGTGGACCGCCTCTGTGCTCACGTCGCGTACGCGTGCTGTGAACCCGGCTTTGCTCGGGAAATCGCAGAACTGGCGTTCGCCGAGACAGGACTGGGTCGTGTCGAGTCGAAGGTCGGAAAGATGGGAAAGCTGAAACTCACCTGGGCACAGATGAAAGGCGTTCCGACCTGCGGAGTTATCGAGCGTGATGTGGAGCCGGGAATCGTGAAGTATGCCAAACCGGTCGGCGTCATCGGCGCGCTGATCCCGGTGACGAATCCCGAACTCACGCCGGCGCTGAAATCGCTCTGGGCCCTGAAGACCCGGAACGCCATCGTCCTTGCGCCGCACCCGCGCGCAGCGAAGGTCAACGCTCGAGTCGCCGAGAGGATACGAGCCGTCCTGCGAGCCCTCTCGTTCCCAGAAGATCTCGTGGTTGCGCTCGAGCAGCCGAGCAAGGAGGCAAGCCAGGAGCTCATGGGAAGGTGCGATCTTGTCCTCGCGACCGGCGGGGCCCCAATGGTCCATGCTGCATACTCGAGCGGAACACCGACGTACGGAGTCGGTACCGGGAATGCGTACTCCATCGTCGATGAGACGTGTGACTTGGGCGAGACCGCGCAGAAGATACGACTGTCCAAAACGGCGGATAACGCCTCAGGCTGCTCGTCGGATAATGGCGTCCTTGCGTACGATGGAGTATACGATGAGTTGGTGTCCGCCCTGCAGGCCGAAGGCGGGTATCTCATACCTGCGGGACACCCCGAAAAAGCGGCATTGCAGGCGACGATGTGGAGTGGTCCGCAGACCTTGAACCCTTCGGTCATCGCGCAGACGGCACACAAGATCGCCGGGATGGCCGGTATCGCGGCGCCCGAGGAGACCCAATTCCTCATGGTCGAGGAGGACGGCATCGGACCGGAGTACCCCTTCTCCCGCGAGAAACTGTCCCCCGTCCTGACTCTCTACCGATGGTCCCGGTTTGAGCAAGCGATAGAGATGGTGAACGAGATAACCCGATACTGCGGAGCGGGTCATTCGTGTGCGATCCACTCGACAGACGAGGGCCGCATAGAACGGCTTGCCGAGCGTGTGAGGGTCGCCCGCATCACCGTTCGTCAGGCTCATGCCCTGTCGAACTCCGGTGCATGGACCAACGGACTGAAAAGCACCTGTACGCTCGGCTGCGGCACATGGGGGGGTAGTATCGTAAGTGAGAATGTTACCTTTGAGCATCTGTTGAACGTTACCCGAGTGAGCCGCGCAATCGACGCGTCCGAGCCGTCAAACGAGCAGCTGTTCGGAGCCGAAGTGATCCGGGCGGTAGACGCCCTGACGACACGGATCCCGGCGGATCGCTATGCCTGAACAGAAAGCGGGGTCAGGACTGGCTCCGGAGTCGGTCTTCGAGTCAGTGCGGATCCACGAAGTGGGTCCTCGAGATGGGTTTCAGAGCCTGGACACCGTAGTGCCGACCGAGGTGAAGCTTGCCGTCATAGAAGGACTGGTGGGAGCGGGATTCGACAGCATTGAACTCGCTGCGTTCGTCAATCCTCGAAAAGTACCTCAGATGGCCGATGCGGCAATGCTCACCAGGAGAGTTCTCGAGACGTTCGGTAGAGAGCGGTTCCGCGGTCTCGTTCCGAACGTGCGCGGCGCGGAGTTGGCATGCGAAGCGGGACTCAGGAGACTCAACTTCGTCATCTCGGCGAGCGAATCACACAACCGGGCGAATGTCGGCCGAACGATAGACGAATCCGTCGTCGAGCTGATTCGGGTACGCGAACGGTTTGCCGATGTTGATCTGAGGCTGAATATCGCAACGGTGTTCAGTTGTCCGTACCAGGGAAGAGTCCCTATCGAAGACGTCGACCGTCTCGTCTCCATCGCGCATGCGAACGGGATCTCGCAGATCGCCATATCTGATACGATGGGGGACGCTAACCCTCGCGCGGTTCGAGAAGTCGTGGAGCACCTCCTGGCAACCTTCCCCACAATACGTTTTTTCGCTCATCTGCATGATACCGATGGAATGGCGATGGTGAACTGTCACGTTGCTGCGCAACTTGGTATCGCTGACTTCGAGACCAGCGTCGCCGGTCTTGGGGGGTGCCCTTTTGCGCCGGGGGCCGGCGGGAATCTCGCGACCGAGGACCTCGTGAACATGTTCGAGTCAATCGGAGTCTCGACGGGAATCAACCTGGAGCGACTCCTCGACGTCGCACGGTACGTGCGCGAGCAAATCCAACCAAACCCGAGTGGCCGCCTCGTTCTGCGGCAGCCCAAGGAGTGATCAGTGGATCGGAATACTCTCATAAGTAAGGCAAGCGATCAGCCGTCGGTCGACGTCTTCCCAGGCGTGTCTCGCATGACAATGTCCTACAACGAGCAGACCATGTTGTGCGTAATGACCTTCGCCGCCGGAGCGACGGTTCCGATGCATAACCATGACGCGGCCCAGAACGGCCTGGTCCTGGACGGGGCGGTTGAGTTCACCACGATCAGAAACGGAAAGGAGTTGCGTTTTGTGCTGCGAAGCGGTGACGGATACCTGTTCCCATCGAATCAAACACACGGTGCTCAGGCGATCGAGAAATCAACCGTTGTCGAATGCTTCACACCGATGCGGCCCGAATACGTCGATGAGATGGCTCCATGAGTGCGGGAAGCTACTTCGTCAATCTGCACCAGACGACGCAGAACAGGTTCTGGATCAACAACCCAGACGCGACAGAGATCGAGAACGCACTGAATCATGACGCGTATGCGTGCACCACGAATCCCGCCTACTGCGCGAAGCTCCTCCAGAGCGAGCCGGACTACCTGACTGACACGGTCGACGAAGTTCTGGACCTCTGCCCGGATGCGGAACAGGCGGCACGGCTGGTATACCAGCGGGTGTCGCAGAGACTCATGGAGGCGTTTCTGCCGAAGTTCCTCTCGAGTGAGGGTACTGCGGGGTTTGTCACCATGCAACCAGATCCCCGCATCGACGAGGATGCCGAGAAGATAATCGCGGACATCGAGGCTAACCGGAGCCTGGGCCCAAACTACATGGCGAAGATACCGGTCATCGAGTCGGCCATTGCTGCCATGGACTATTGCTTCGAAGAGGGAATACCGATTTGCGCAACCGAAGTATTCTCGATAGCTCAGGCCGTCTACGTCTACCGGCGGTACCAACGAGTTGCGGCGCGCTCAAAGATCCGTGCTCCCCTCTACGTCACGCACATCACCGGGATCTTCGATGAGTATCTGGCCAAGACGGTAGATCGAGAAGGGCTGCAGATACGTCCAGCGTCGTTACACTGGGCCGGTCTTGCCGTCGCGCACAAACAGTTGCGCGTTCAACAGGATCTCTGTCCCGAGGCGATAATGCTCGGTGGCGGCGCGCGCGGCCCTCACCACTTCACGGGGCTCGTCCCGAGCACGGCCCATATCACGATAAACTGGTCCACAGCCGAGGAGTTGCTCGGAAGCGAGGTCAGTGCTACACACGAGCCGATCACTGTGGATGAGCGCGATGTGGAGGAACTACGCGCGAAAGTGCCGACCTTTCGTCGCGCCTATGACGACGACGGCCTGGTTCCCGGTGAGTTTGCGCGCTTCGGGCCGACCCAGCTGTTTCGCAGCGCATTCCTGAAGGGCTGGTACACACTTCTGGCCGCTGTCGCGGATCGCAAGCAGTGCCTTGCGCGGTAGGCAGCGTGGG
>RECN01000131.1 GCA_007694005.1 Spirochaetaceae bacterium | reverse complement strand
TCCCGACGGCACACATAGGTCGGCACGTTTGGAACGACCGTCTCCTGGTCGAGATAGTAGCGGATCATTTCGGGTACATAGGCGTATACCGCCTTGTCGTCGGCAACACCGGTTCCCGGGGCATTCGCCAGCGCCACACGGCCTTCCCGGTAGACCGTCATGAGCCCTGGTACGCCCAGCATGGAGTCTGCTCGAAACACCTCAGGGTCGATAAAGTCGTCGTCAATGCGACGATAGATGACGTCTACCCGCTCAAAGCCCTGCGTGCTGCGCATCCACACGAATCCGTCCTCTACGACAAGGTCGCGGCCTTCCACCAGGTCAACACCCATCTGCTGTGCAAGAAAGGAGTGTTCGAAATACGCCGAGTTATACATGCCCGGGGTAAGTACGACTACTTTGGGGTCAGGCAGACCTTCAGGAGCGAGGTATTCCAGAAGACTTCTGAGGTCTGCTGCGTAGTCGGATACGGGACGTACGTGCGCCGAGTTGAACAGGCGTGGAAGCGAGCGCTTCATGACCATGCGGTTGGCAAGCATGTAGCTTACACCCGATGGACAGCGCAGATTGTCTTCGAGCACGTAAAAGGTGCCCGTTTCGTCCCGGACAAGATCGCTCCCGCAGATGTGGGCCCACAGGGCGTGCGGCGGATTGAGTTCCCGACACTCCTTGCGAAAACCGGAGGCCGACTCGATCAGGTCTCCCGGGATGATGCCATCCCTGATGATCTTCTGGTCGTGATAAATATCGTCGAGAAAGAGATTCAGCGCCTGAATGCGCTGCATCAGTCCGTGTTCGACGCTTTTCCACTCTGATTCGGCAATCGTGCGCGGGATAATGTCGAACGGAAATATCTTCTCAGTTCCAACGTCATTTCCGTACACGTTGAAGGTAATGCCAATCTGCAGAAGAAGCTGTTCTGCAGCCTGCTGTCTGCTTCGAACCGCATCCGCAGGCAGGCGACCGATCGCATCGACGAGGAGTTGCGCGTGCGATCGGGGAGATCCGTCGGGCGCAAACAGCTCGTCGAAGAAATTGCCGGTATCGTAGTTTTGGAAGATCACGAAGGCGATAGTATGCAAAGAAAGCCCGGCAAACAAGCAGGCAGGCAAAAAAATAGCGTGGTCAGAAATCGAATACCGTACGGTCTGTGGCAGTCTGCACACGCTGTGCAAGCACATCATCAAAGAGCTCAGATGCCGCTTCGAGCAGCTCCGGGAGCGCAGCCTGTTCGTGTGAGTTGAACCGGCCAAGGACGTGCGCCTGTACCGGACCGCTTTGGGGGCGTGAGATGCCAATGCGCAGGCGGGCATAGTTCTGGCTGCCTGTGCGCGTGCTTATGTCCCGCAGTCCTTTGTGACCGGCCATCCCGCCTCCACGCCGGAACCCGATGCGCCCGAACGGCAGTTCAACGTCATCGTGGATCACGAGCATTTCCTCCGGGGAGATGCGAAAAAAGGTTGCTGCTTCCGAAACGGAAACTCCAGAGCGGTTCATGAAGCCGGTAGGCCGGATTGCGGTGTATCCGACTCCGCTGCGTGCGCTGCGTACCTCGAGGTAGTCGGCGTGAAACTTTGTTCGCCAGGTCTCACCGGAGAAATCGGGATGATACGCGGCGAGCAGATACCCTGCGTTGTGGCGTGTATCGCGATACTGTCGGCCCGGGTTTCCGAGAAAGACACACAAGCGTATGTTCTGAGTGCTCATTCGCCTTGCCTCCACATGGAGAGGCACGCTACTATCAAACACAACACGGAGACAAGCTATGAGTATTCACATAGGAGCCCGCGAGGGCGATATCGCTGAGACCGTTCTGCTGCCCGGCGACCCGATGCGCGCCAGATTTGTAGCGGAAAACTTTCTTGAGGACGCCCGCTGCTACAACGAAGTCCGGGGCATGCTCGGGTACACCGGGACCTACAAGGGAAAGCGCGTATCGGTGCAGGGCACCGGCATGGGTCAGCCTTCGATCTCGATTTACGCGACAGAGCTCATTCGTGACTACGGGGTCAGGAACCTGATCCGGGTCGGCTCCTGTGGTTCCCTTCAGACACACGTAAAACTCAAACAGCTGGTGTTTGCCATGTCCGCCTCGACCGATTCAGCCATGAACCGGGTGCGATTCGGGCAGCTTGACTACGCCCCCTGCGCTGACTTCACGCTCTTTGACCGCTGTGTGACACAGGCCCGCGAGAGGGGGATTTCGTTTACTGCGGGGAACGTCATCTCGACCGATGCGTTTTACAGCGAAGACCCCGACGTCTGGAAACTCTGGGCGAAGTACGGCGTGCTTGCAGCGGAAATGGAAGCTGCACAGCTGTATACGATCGCAGCAGGGAACGGTGCCCGAGCACTCGCGATCATGACTGTCAGCGACAGTCTCGTCGACGGCAGCGGTATAACAAGCGAAGAACGGGAAAAAGGCTTCGGCGAAATGCTGACGCTCGCCCTGTCTCTCGCATAGCACGCAACATCTCTATACTCAGGTACCCTATGACAGATTTCGATCGCGAACGCGAACGGCGGCTGACCTTTGCTATTATCAGCCATCCTGACGCCGGTAAGACAACCATCACCGAAAAGCTTCTGCTCTTCGGCGGCGCCATTCACATAGCTGGCGCGGTCAAGAGCAAAAAGAGCAGCCGGGGCACGGTAAGTGACTTCATGAAAATGGAGCAGGAACGCGGTATTTCGGTAAGTACGTCGGTCATGGGCTTCGACTATGCTGGCCGGCGGGTGAATCTGCTCGATACGCCCGGACACGCAGACTTCTCGGAAGACACCTATCGCACCCTCACCGCCGTCGACAGTGGTCTGATGGTCATCGATTCGGTGAAAGGTGTGGAGGAGCGAACCCGCAGTCTCGCGCAGGTCTGTCGCATGCGCACGACGCCGCTTGTTACCTTTCTGAACAAGATGGACCGCGAAGGCCGACCTCCCATTGAGCTTCTCGACCAGGTCGAAGCCGAACTGGACATCACGGTCTGTCCACGGTCCTGGCCTATCGGACAGGGTAAGGACTTTCGTGGTGTCTACAAGATCGCCGAAGACAGGGTCGTCCTTTTTCGACCCCATGAAACGGATATCGATGAAACGGCGCGAACCATCGAGGGGCTTGATAATCCGGAGCTCGACGCGGAAGTCGGATCGCTGGCCGCGCGTCTGCGCGAGGACGTGGAACTGATTCGTGAAGTCTATCCCGACTACGATCGCGAGCATTATCTGGCCGGACAGCTTACGCCGGTGTTCTTTGGAAGCGCGCTGAACAACTTCGGTGTCCGTGAGCTCCTGGATTTCTTCGCTGCAGAATCTCCCCCGCCGCTTCCCCGTAAAGCCGCTGAACGCGAGGTTCAGCCGGAGGAAGATACCTTCTCGGGGGTCGTCTTCAAGATACACGCGAACCTTGATCCCCGGCACAGGGATCGCATTGCGTACCTCAGGATATGCTCGGGCGTGTTCCGTCGAAACAAGCTCTATCTGCACGTGCGCAGCGGTAAACAGTTCAAGTCGGCGAACCCGACCGCGTTTATGGCTCAGGAACGGACCGTTATAGATGAAGCCTATCCCGGCGACATTATCGGACTTCACGACAACGGCACGCTGCGCATAGGTGATACCCTGACCGAAGGTGAACACCTGCAGTTCATCGGTATTCCCCGGTTTGCCCCGACGATATTCGTGAAGGTCATCAACAAGGACCCCATGAAGTCGAAGCAGCTGAATAAGGGGCTCGATCAACTCGCAGAAGAGGGAGTCGCGCAGGTTTTCTCCCGTGCTCAGGGAAGCGACAGGATTATTGGTGTTGTCGGTCAGTTGCAGCTTGATGTCATCAAGCACCGGCTTGAGCACGAGTACAAGGCTCTGTGTATCTTCGAGCCTGTCGACTTCAGCAAGGCGGCATGGGTTTCCTGCAGTCGAAAAGACCGGCTCGATGCGTTCATCGGGAAGTACTCGCATCGCATTGTGTATGATCGCAGCGGACATCCCGTGTACCTCGCGGAGAACCAGTTTCTGCTCGACCGGCGGCGCGAGGATGACTCTGACATCGATTTCCGCTGGACAGCCGACGTTCATGGCTCTGCGGGAGCATCCTTATAAAGAGTTTGCTGTCCCGTGAGGTGTACGATTCTTTACAGTGTTCACATTAACGTGTAGCGTAATCACGATATTCCGCATAATTCCATATTTAATTCATGGGGGAATGAATGAGTGCGACAACGAAGATCGTCGTTTTAGGCGGCGGTTACGGTGGTGTTGAAGCCGCCAAGAAGCTGAACAAACAGTATCGAAAGAACCCGAACGTAGAGATAACCCTGATAGACAAGAACCCCTATCACACTCTGCTGACGGAGCTGCACGAGGTCGCTGCAACCAGGGTTGAACCCGAAGCGGTAAAGGTAAGCTTTTTCAAGATTTTCGGCGGTACGAAAGTCAAGGTTGTTATCGACGAGATCGAAGGTATCGATTTCGAAGCGAAGAAACTGCAGTCGGACAACTATGAGTACAAGTACGACTACCTTGTGATCGGTGCCGGTGCGCAACCGGAGTTTTTCGGTATTCCGGGCGTGCAGGAGAACTCGTTTACCTGCTGGAGCCTCGAAGATGCGCTGAGAATCCGCGATCACGTAGAAGACTGTTTCCGGCGCGCAGCTCGCGAGCCTGATCGTGAAAAACGCATGCGTTTTCTGAATTTCACGATCGCCGGTGGTGGATTCACCGGTATTGAGCTTGCCGGTGAACTGTTTGAACGGCGCGACATTCTGACTCAGGAATACCATATCGATCCGTCTGAGGTCCGCATCACCGTCATCGAGATGAAGGATGCGATTCTTCCGACCATGCCTCTGAAACTTCAGAAGAAGTCCCAGAAGTATCTCGAAAAGAACGGCTGTGATTTCATGCTCGGCACCAAGATTACCGGTGCGAAGCCGGGTCTGGTTACCCTCGAGGGACAGGACCCGATCAAGACCGAGACCTTCATCTGGACCGCTGGCGTACACGGATCGGAGTTCACGTCCAAGGTAGAGCTCACCAAAGGTTCTGTCTCACCGAGTGCCGGTGCCGTACAGGCATCGCCCGAAGGTATACACGGCATGGCCGGCTGTCACTTTGACGACGACGAAATGTGTGTTGCCGGCCAGCGTGGCCGTATCAAGGTCAACGAGTTCATGCAGAGTGTCGACTATGAGAACGTATTCATGGTCGGAGACATGATCTGGTTCGTCGAAAACGACACTCTACTGCCACAGATCGTTGAAACCGCGCTACAGACGGCCCATACCGCCGCCCACAACATCATTGCCGACATGGAGCGTAAGCCCATGAAGCCTTTCAAGAGCAACTACCATGGCCACATGGTGTCTCTCGGGAGCAAAGTCGGTGTGGCACACGTGGGAGGCATGAGCTTCAGTGGCTTTGTAGCACTCGGCATCAAGCACCTCATCAACCTGCATTACCTCTTTGGTGTAGCCGGCGTGAACGCGGTCTGGGAGTACATCCGGGGCCAGTTCCTCGACGTCAAGAACGGCCGGACCATCACGCGAGAGCATCTTTCCTACAAGATCCCCGTATACTGGGCGGTTCCTCTGCGATTGTGGCTCGGTTACAAGTGGTTGTCCGAAGGTTTGGACAAAGTATCGACCGGATGGCTGAACCCGGGTCCGGACGGGATTCTCAATCCATCCCCAAACAACATATTTCTGCCTGGTCTGACCGACGAGATCAGTGCAGCGACAAGCGCAACGCCCGGGGATAGTGGGGTCTGGCAGACATCAATTCTGTCGGAGCCTATAGGCATATACGAGTGGTTCGCAGAAACTATCTTAAGCATACATCCGCTTGTCGCCTACGGTGCGCAGGCTGGAGCGGTTATCGCACAGGTTTTCTTCGGGATCTGTCTTCTGGCCGGTCTGTTCACGTTCCTCGCGGCTGCAGGTTCGATCGGCATGTCCGGATTCTTTATCGTTTCCGGATGGGGCAACGTTGAACTGTACTGGTACATGACCGCAGCTCTGGTGCTTATGGGCGGTGCAGGACGAGGACTTGGTTTAGACCATTATGTCATGAGATGGCTTAAGAACTGGTGGAACAGCACATGGATAGCCAAGCGTACGTATCTGTACACCGGCGAACCTCGATCGTAAATACCGTTGAATCAACTACTGCCCCCGGATCATTCTGGGGGCAGTTTCCCGTACTGCAGCACGATCTCGATCTGACCGACGCTGAAATCGCGCGTAACCTCGACCGACAGTCGTTGCGCATACGCGAGGGTCTACAGGATTTTGTTCGTGGCGGAGGGAAGCGCCTGCGGCCCGCCCTGGTTATTATCGGGGCACGCATGGCAGCTGCCAGCCGGGGAGACGGAACCGACTCGCACGCGGCGCCGGAAAGCGCAATACGCCTCGCGGCAGGCGTGGAACTTCTGCATGCGGCGACCCTCATCCACGATGACATACTCGATCAGGCATCGCACAGACGCGGGCGTATCGCCCTGCATCGGCAGTATGGTGCTCACGATGCTGTGCTCATGGGTGATTTCCTCTTCAGTCTGACCTTCGAGCTGTTTGCCGACCATGCGTCGCCTGAACAGGCCCGGGTACTCGCCCGCGGTGTCTCGAGAATGTGCGAGTCTGAACTCAGAAACGCGGAAGCTCCCGCATTGACACGGCGAGAGTACATGAGGCGTATCTTCGGCAAGACCACAGCCCTGTTCATTCTCTCGCTGACCTTAGGTGCGAGTGAGCACGGCGCTCCGGAAGCTCTCCTGCAACCGTTGCGACGCATCGGGTACTGTCTTGGAACCTCGTTCCAGATACAGGACGATATCCTCGACATTACGGGTGATCCGAAGAAGACCGGTAAGCCTGTCGGTGGTGATCTGCTGGCCGGGACCGTGACACTTCCGCTTATTCTTGCAGCTGAAGGACCGACTGAGCTCGCCGCCTGGCACAGGTCCGTAGAGTCGGCTCCCGCACGAGCCCGACGACAGATTGTGCAGACCATCCTCAATGATGTCCGGGACCGCGGTGGTGTGGATGCCGCGACTCGGCAGGCTGGTGCCTACCTTGATCGCGCCAGGGCCGAGTTTGCAGGTCTCCCCGCGGGCATGCCCGCTGAGGCGCTCCGCAGCGTGCTCGATCACCTCGAGCTGCGGCAGAGCTGACCGGGCGACTACAGAAACCTTTCGCCTCGAGCATACTCTACCTCTTGTTTAACGTATTAAAACGATAACACTATATCGATAAATATGTACTCAAAGGAGAGTTTAAACATGAATTATGTTCGGAAAACGGCAAGGATTCTTCCCGGGCTTGTTTTGATCTGGCTGTTTGCAATGGCCTTTGGCATTTCCTGCGATCGTGAAGGTCAGGTCGTAACCGTCGATTTCGATGTGATCGTCGTTGGGTCGGGGCTCACCGGACACTCAGCGACACAGGCAGCACTTGACGCCGGGGCATCGGTCGGATGGTTCGAGAAAAACGAACGTCTCGGCGGATCAGCTCCGTACGCTACGGGAACCTTCAGTGCGGCTGAGACCGACTTGCAACGTCAATTTAGCATCGAGGACAGTGTCGCACTTCACCGTGACGACATTAACCGCATCGGTAAGAACCAGGCAGACCAGGATCTTTTACAACTGCTTGTTGAAGAATCGCCGAAGGTATGGGAGCGCCTTTTAAGCTTTGGCATCGAGCCGAACGAACGAGGTCCGGTTATTGATCCCGTTCACAGCCCGTATAGCGTGCCCCGCACGATGACGCCGGCGGTAAACTCGGCATCTGAGTACAACACGGTGTTGCACCGGCAGATCGAACAGCACCAGGATCGGCTTACCGTTTACACGGGGACGACTGTCATCGAACTGTTGAACGGAGCCGACGGTGTTCGAGGGGTGGCTGCCGTCGCAAACGGGGTGAGAACCGAATACACTGCACACGCAGTTATACTCGCGACCGGTGGCTATGGTTCGAATTTCGATCTGATCGCCGAATATGCACCTGAGTATGCAGATATCCTTTCGGTGACACCGCAGTTCGCGACAGGCGACGGGCACATCATGGCTCGCGAAATCGGCGCCAGGCTCGTGCATATGGACATGATGGTGCCGTACTTCGCCGGCATGCCGCCTGCTGAAGGTCAGAATATCGGTTTCGGTGATCTGACGAGTCGGTTTCCGGCGATGTGGCAGGGGGATGTCTGGCTCGCGTCGGACGGGAGACGCTTTACGAATGAGGATCAACCCGATGCCGCGATACGGGAGCGAGCACTGCAGAGCATAACCGGAGCACGTGTTATCATGCTGTTTGATCAGGCGATGGTGGAGCACAATAGCGGTATACCCGTACGAGACTTTGAAACCAGGCTTGCGGAAAGTGATCACATTGTAGCAATGGACAGCATCGATGAGATTGCTGTGCATTTCGGTCTTCCGGTCGAAACAGTTCGCGAGACCGTATCGGCTGTGAACGCGATTGCGTCCGGGAATGGCACATGCCCCTTTGGTCGGGAGGTGGTGCTTCCTCTGACCCGCGCACCATATTATGCAATGGAAGTGTTCGGCGTCACCTTTATGACACAAGGCGGCATAGCAGTGAACACAAACCTGGAAGTGCTTCATGAGAACGGGTCGACCATCCCGGGACTGTACGCGGCCGGTGAAGCACTGGGAACAGCTCAGTTTACTGGAGACGGATATGCAAGCGGTACGGGAAACACCGGCCCCCTTGTGTTCGGCATGCATGCCGGCATGAACGCCGCGGCATTCGCTGCAGCGAAGTAGTTACGAGGAAGACGCGTTATCGGACAAGCCTGATCTCTGCGTTTGCGCGCGGTCAGGCATCATTGTTTTCAGAACGTTCCGTAACACTGCGTGGAGGCGCCTTCTTCCCGTTACACACGAGAAACACTTCAAAGCTCTCATCGCGGCAGGCCTTGGGCTTTACGATTCTGGCTTTCTCGAACATTGCCCGCGCGGTCGCGAGAATGCTCTGTTCATCGCCTCCCTGAAACAGCTTGAACGCC
>RECN01000019.1 GCA_007694005.1 Spirochaetaceae bacterium | reverse complement strand
TGTGGTCCGTAAGGGTAATCATCAGCCTGACTGCACATTCCGGCACGAACCGGATTATCGATAATGTATTGATACGTGGCTGTGAAGTGTTGAACTGTTTTTATGAGCCGGCTTTTAAAACGATCGTACCAGAGGTGACCGCGGATCCCCAATCTTTTGTTGTATTTGATCGCAAATACCGAGAGGATCCACTGCATGGTCTTCGAGAGTGATTCGTCCTGTGCCATTCGCAGCATCAGGTGTATGTGATTGTCCATCACACAGATGCTTATAATTTCGTAACGGTACTTTTTTCGGGAACGGGCGATTACGAGCAGCAGCATCTCTTTGATTTCGGGGTTTCGCAGCGCGAACTCCTGGCGATTGATTCGGGCTACTACGTGATACAGCCCGCCGGGCATGGTTTGTCGTGGTGTTCTCATACCCTTATATACGCGTAGATTTGACTGTTCGCTTGCTGCCAGTGCTGCGAAAGTCCTCCGTCCCTCTCCTACCTCCTCCTACCTCTCCTACTAACCTCTCCCGAAAAATGTCTACCGACTTATGAAAATGACTTTCGAAAGTCTGGTTTCGGGTGTAGGATGGAGACAGACCAACAAAAGAAGAGGTGTTTCATATGTTAAATGAGTTTTTTACTGACGTTCCCAAGATTCCGTTTGAGGGTAAGGGGTCGGATAATCCGCTTGCATTCAAGTTTTATGATCCCGACAAGAAGATCGGCGACAAAACCATGAAAGAGCATCTCCGGTTCTCACTGGCCTACTGGCATACCTTGACTGGTACAGGTGCAGATCCGTTTGGCGTCGGCGTGAACGAGCGTCCGTGGTTGTCGATTTCCGATCCCATGGAACAGGCTAAGGCTCGAATGCGGGCAACGTTCGAGATTCTCGGAAAACTCGATTTGCCCTTCTTCTGTTTTCATGACAGGGATATCGCCCCTGAGGGACAGACCCTGCGAGAAACGAACAAACAGCTCGACGAAATCATCAAAGTACTCAAAGAGTACAAGAGCGAAGCGAACGCGGAGCTTTTATGGGGCACCGCATGCCTGTTCACGAATCCCCGGTTTGTACACGGAGCAGCGACATCCCCGAATGCCGAAGTATTCGCCTATGCTGCCGCACAGGTCAAAAAGGCAATGGAGGTGACCAAGGAACTCGGTGGCGCCAACTACGTGTTCTGGGGTGGCAGGGAAGGTTATGACACGCTTCTGAACACGAATATGAAGCTTGAACTGGACAATATGGCCCGGTTTCTGCATATGGCCGCCGACTATGCGAAGAAAATCGGCTTTGACGGTCAATTATTGATTGAACCAAAACCGAAAGAACCGACCACCCACCAGTATGACTACGATGTTGCGAACGTAATTGCATTTCTGCGGGGCTATAACCTCGACGACCGTTTCCGCATCAATATCGAACAGAACCACGCCATTCTCGCCGGACACACCTTCCAGCACGAAGTCAGACTTGCACGTATTAACGGTCTGCTTGGCAGTCTGGATGCAAACCAGGGGGACTATCTCATCGGATGGGACACAGACCAGATGCCGACAAACATATATGAAGCCGTCATGGTCATGTATGAAGTGCTTAAAAACGGTGGAATCGCGCCAGGTGGCTTGAACTTTGACGCAAAGCTGCGCCGTGCGAGCTTCAAACCGGATGATATCTTCCTCGGGCACATCGCATCTATGGACACCTTTGCACGAGGGCTTGAGATCGCGCACGCGATGATCGAGGACGGTACGATCGATACCTTCGTCACAAACCGCTACGCAAGCTACGATTCCGGAATCGGTGCCGAAATTGTCTCTGGAAAGGCTGATTTTGCCTCACTCGAGTCATACATCATCGACAAACCTGAAATCTCGAACGAATCAGGCAGACGTGAGTGGCTTGAGTCGGTAATCAACCAGTTCATCTGACATGAGACCATGGGACTCGTTTCAGGGTGCCCGGATCAAGGTCCTGCGCAGTTTTCTGCGCGGGGCCCATCTCACCAGACAGGAAGTGGCACGCCTGATTCGACAGAGTCTGCCTGCAGCCGCCTCGCATATCGATGCTCTCATGGAAGCTGGACTGCTCGAATTAGCGGGTCAGCGACCATCGAGTGGAGGGCGCCCCGCTGACGAATACCAGATCAATCCTCCGTCCCTCGCTGCGATAGGTGTTGAGTTGCACCCAAACCACATTCTGAGTGTCTGCTGCGGGGTCAACGGAGAAATCTGGGACAGTGTCCGCACCGATATTGACGCGTCCCTCGTCAGGGACGGAGGATATGCGGAAGCGATGATCGCGAAGGCCATTAACGGATTGCACCAGAAGTGGAGGCGAAAACTTGTCATTCACGGCGCGGGCATCGCCGTCCCGGGTATTGTCGACTGCGAGAACAGGCTGCTCGTAAACGCTCCGAATCTCTTTCTCAAAAACTACTCGTTTGGCGGCCTCGCGCAGAAGCTGTCGCTGCCGTTGTTTGTCGATAATGAGGCGAATGCTGCTGCGATCGGCGAATACTGGACATCCTCCGTCCCTCCCTCAACGTCGATGGTGCTGATTTCGATCAGAGAAGGTGTTGGAGCAGGTATATTGCTCGCAGGACAGGTGGTGCGGGGTCGAAGCTGGAGGGCTGGTGAGTTCGGACACATGGCCATCCGAGCAGGCGTAAGGCCGTGCAACTGTGGAAGGACCGGTTGCTGGGAACAGTATGTGTCGGAACGGGCCCTCATCGCTGACCTTGGGGACGACGCTATCGCCCGTCTGAAGGACCACATAGAAGACGGCGATGGGTCGGTATCAGGCATATGGGCGCAATACATAGAGAGTCTTGCAATCGGGATCGAAAACATCGCGGCATGTATCAATCCCGACCTCGTAGTCATATCGGGTAGTATAGCAAACCTTGGCGACCGGCTGATTCAACCCCTGCAACGCGCGCTTGCCGAAGTATCGTTTCTTACACAGGGTATACAGGTTTCTGTATCAAAACATCCCGACATAGCATCGGCGCTTGGAGCTGGACTTATGACGTTCTCGGGCCTTCTCCCCGGTCTGGGGCTTAAACGGCCTGATATGTCGAACATAAACGAGAATCGGATGACATCAACAAAGAATGAAGGAGATTCACATGTCGGATAACACTATTGCGCTTGGTATCGAGCTTTCAACACAGTCGGCGAAGTGGATTGCACTCGAGATAAAAACAGCCAGGGTTATTGCTTCGGCTTCCATCGCGTACGACCAGACCTTCCCCGCCTACGAGACAGTCGGCGGTGTTCTCAAGAGTCCAGACACCCAACGCCGGGAAAGCCCAACGTTGATGTTCCTCGATGCACTCGATGAGATATTCTCTTCAATGGTCAGGCATGACATTGAGCTAAGCCGTGTTGCATCGATTAAATGCGACGCCCAGCAACACGCCACCGTCTACGCGGCGGACACACTCGCGAGGCGTCTTTCCTCGATCGACCCCTCATCGAGCCTCGCCAGTGCGCTTTCGCCGTGCCTTACCCGAAAGCACAGTCCAATCTGGGAAGACAGAACTACCGAATCCGAAACTCAGGATCTGACTAACCGTTTCGCTGGGGACGGAGGAATACAGGCGACCACAGGAAACCGGGCTGAGCTGCGTTTCCCTGCGGCACAAATACTCAAATGGGCAAAAGAATCGCCCGAACAGTACGCGAAGACCTCGCACATTATGCTTTTGAGCGCTTTCGTTACTTCAGCGCTCGCCGGTGTTGTCGCACCGGTCGATACCGGAGACGGCTGGGGGACAAATCTCAACTCTATAGACATCGATCAGCCTGCGTTCTCTGAGCGGGCGATCAAGGCTCTATCAGAGCAGATTGCAGCCGATATCGGTGAAAACGGATTGCAGGCACCATCCTCCGTCCCTCTCGCGGAACAGTATCAGGACCTGCTCGGTGGTCAGCTGGGCCGAATGGTCGCCTACGACAGGCCAATTGGCCCGGTGAGTAGCTACTTTGTCGAAAAGTACGGCCTTGCACCGGATGCCACGGTGCTCGCGGGGACGGGGGATAATCCGGCGACTCTCCTTGGCTGCGGGGACGGAGCACTCGTCAGTCTCGGCTCGAGCTACACCGTCTGCGGTCCTATGGACGAAGTACACCCGGAGAACGGCGCATCCTACAACATATTCGGGTATAGACCGGGCCTTGCGATGGCCCTGGCGGTCATAACCAACGGTGGCAAGCTTCACCGGCAGTTCTGTGACACGTATGCCGGCGGCGACTGGGAGCGATACGCAGATCTCGCCGGCGGCTCGATACAGGTGCCCGAGGAGGAACCGCTCATGCTTCCTTATTTGTCAGATGAAAGTGTCCCGGTCGCAAAGGCAGGCATCGTTCGGGACGGTTTCGCGGAGAGTGATGCACAAGCCAACGTCCGTGCGTTGCACATCTCGCAGGTTGCGTCACTCAGATTGCACTCACGGCATCTGTCGGATGTAACGCGTCTCTGTGTAGTCGGAGGCGGCGCATCAAACCGCTTCATCCGGCAGGCACTCGCTGACGCCTTCGGAGCGATTACTTACACCATCACGAACGCCGAGTTCGCCGCTCCCTACGGAGCCGCTATGAGTGCTGCACGCTACGCGCTTGGTGCCGGTTACGAAGAAGTCTCGGAGCGCTTCGTAAAGTCGGATCCTGGCAGTGAGTGCCATCCTTCGCCTGAGAATGTGGAGTTATTCGATAAAATCATTGCGCGATACGCAAAACTCGAGTCGGATCACCTGTCAAAGTAAGGTTCACCGAGGGACGGAGGATTGGTTTTTGTCCAAATATCAATCCTCCGTCCCTCTTTCACGCCCCCCGTTCACGTCCGCTGGGACGAGTCAAGCGCCGCCTGCACCAGATCTTCGGGTATGTCATCAAACGAGGCATAGTTCATCGAGTACAGCCGGGCATACAGTCCCCGCTTCTCGATGAGCTCATCGTGGGAGCCGGTTTCAACGATTCTGCCGTCCTGAAGCACGACGATCCGGTCAGCACCGCGTATAGTGCTGAGGCGGTGCGCGATCACCATACCGGTGCGGTTCTCAAGGAGCACCGAGAGCGCTTTCTGTATGACCCGCTCGGTATAACTGTCGATGTTCGCCGTCGCCTCGTCGAGAACCAGAATAGGGGCGTCCGCCACTAAGGCGCGCGCGAAGCTTATGAGCTGACGCTGCCCGACTGAAAGGTTACCACCGCCCTGTTCGACCTTCGTGTAATACCCGTCGGGAAGGCGGGCAATAAACTCGTGGGCACCAACTGCCTCGGTCGCCTGCCTGACCTGTTCAAATGAAGCGTCGTGTTTGTGATACCGCAGATTCTCGAGTATCGTTCCAGTAAACAGAAAAGGATCCTGCAGTACCATGGCGATGTTCCGGCCGAGGGTCGCCTGGGTCAGATCACGCACATCGTGCCCCCCGATTTTCACCGATCCCTCCCACACATCATAGAAGCGGTGGGCAATCGCGGTCAGGCTGGTCTTTCCGCTACCGGTAGGACCGACCAACGCGACGGTTTCGCCGGAGTTCACGCGAAACGAGATATCGTTCAGGATGGGTCTATCGGGCTCATACCCGAACGTCATGTGCTCAAACTCGATGGAGCCGTCGATTTCCGTGAGATCCAGAGCTCCGTCCCTGTCATCAACGTCAATTGGTACGTCCATGACCTCGAAAATGCGCTGTCCGGCAGCCATGGCCCGCTGCATGATGCTGTACTGCATGGTTACCGAGCGTATCGGAGCGAAAAAACGCTGAATGTAGAAGAGAAAGGCGACCATTACACCAAGCTCGAGCGTTCCCGACAGAACCTCCGTCCCTCCGAAAAAGACGACTACGGCCATAGCGATGCCGGTCAGCGTCTCCACTATCGGCACCATGACCTGCGAATATTTCGAGGCGGTAAGGTGTGCGGCGAGGTTATCGCGCGCTTTGTCGCGAAAGAGCATGAAGTTCACATCCTCGCGGGCCATCTCCTGAATGGTGCGAACCCCGTTAATCCCTTCGGCAAGTGCTCCGTTGACCGATGACTGCGTCTCGCGGGCTCGAATAAAGGCCTTGCGCGCACGAGGCAGCCAGATAATGCGCACCAGAAACAGAAGCGGCACGATTCCGACCGTCATAAGACCCAGTCGCAGATTCATGGTCAAAAGGACAAAGACGATGCCAAAGAGCAGAACAAGATCCCCGATTACGAAAATCGAGGACTCAAGGAAGTTCTGCAGCGCGTTCACATCTCCCTGCAGCCTCGACATCATCCTGCCGACCTCGGTTTTATCCATGAACGAGAGCGAAATTTTCTGCAGATGTGCGAACATCGCCCGCCTGAGGTCAAACAGCACGTGCTGCGCGACGTTGTTCGACAGCCATTCCTGCATGAAGTTCGCCAGATAGTTCAGGCTGATGAGCCCCAGGAATACGAGACCGACGATAGCCAGAGCAGTCGTACCGGCCCCGGTGTCAACGAGTGCCTCATCGACCGTGTAACGAATAACCAGCGGAACCGACAGCTGTGTCAGCGTGAAGGCAAGAACGGCTACAACCGACCACACGAGCTGCCGGCGATAAGGTGCGACAAAGCCCATGAATCGCCGGATCACGTGTCCGTCGTAGAATTCGCCGAAAATCCTCTCATCGCGGTTCGTCTGCGACCCCACAACCGCCAAAGGCGGGTGGTCGACCTCGTGTTCTCCGTAAAATTTATCCTGTTCAGGCTGATATGGGTTAGACATTCAATCCTCCGTCCCTCGAAAAGACCTGCGCGTCGATCGCTTCGTCCTCATCCGGGTTGGTCTGCAGGGCATAGAGTGCTGCGTAGCGTCCTCCGTCCCTCAGCAGACTCTGGTGTGTGCCGCGTTCGATGATGCGGCCGCCGTCTATGAAAAGGATCTCGTCGGCGTGCATGAGCGAGCTCAGGCGGTGTGCGATAACGACCGTCGCGTGTTTATGTGCGATAGAGGCGAGTCCCTGCCTGATTCGCTGTTCGGTCGCCGCGTCTATCGCGGCGGTGGAGTCATCAAAGACCATGATCGGGGACTGGAGCACGAGCATGCGGGCTATGGCCAGGCGCTGCTTCTGCCCCCCTGAGAGCGACACACCCCGTTCGCCGACGAGCGTCCGGTACCCCTTGGGCAGCTGCTCGATGTAGCTGTGCAGCTGTGCAGTCTCAGAAGCCCATTCTATGTGGTCCCTGTCCACCCACGGATTTCCGTAGGCAAGATTGTTCTCAAGTCGTGAGGTAAAAATGAAGCTGTCCTGCTGTATGACGCTCACCGCCCGTCTGAGCGAATCAAGCGTCACATCGCGAATGTCCTGTCCATCAATTCTGATGCTTCCCGAGCTCACGTCATAGAACCGGGGTATCAGGTGAGCGATGGTGGATTTTCCGGCACCCGGCGGGCCGACGAGGCCAAGAGTCTGCCCCGGCGCTATCTCGAAGGAAATGTCGGCGAGGGTGTGTTCCTTCTCATCCTGCCCTTCGTAGGCAAAGCCGACCGAATCGAAAGTCAGAACCCCTTTCTTCAGCTTCAACGCGGGTGCTCCGGGTTTGTCGCGGATCTCCGGCTCACGGTCAAGCACGTCGAAAAGCCGCTCGCCGGATGTCGTTGCCCGGGCGATGGAGTTCACAAGCAGCCCCATCTGCCGCACCGGCATCTGCAGTATCGTCAGATACGCGAGGAACTCGGTCAGGCGCCCGACCGTTATGCTGCCATCGAGAACCATGGCACCACCGACCGTCAGAACCAGACCCATGGAGATGAAGTACACGAAACTCATGAAGGTGGCGTTACGAACCCTGACTCCGATTCGATGTCGGGTAAGGTTGAACGCGCGATTCGACGTCCGGTCGAACTTCGACATTTCGTAGTCCTGTGACCCGAACGAGCGCACGACCCGAATGCCACCGAGATTCTCTTCCATTATGCGGGTCAGAACCGACAGTCGCCGCTGCAGTCCGTGCCAGCTTTTACGCAGCCGCAGTCTCATGACGATCGCGCGCCATCCGACCACAGGCACGAAGCTCAGTGCGACGAGCCCGAGCACAGGCTCGGTGCTGATCATGAGCCAGGAACCCGCGCCGACGAGCACCGAGAGTACGATGAGGCGCACGATGCCGGTGTTCACGAACAGCCGCACGCCTTCGATGTCCAGCATGCCCCGGGTAATGAGATCTCCACTGTGCATCGCGTCGTGGTAGCTGAAACTCAGCCGCTGCACCTTCTCGTAGATGGCCAGACGCAGTTCGTAGCCGACAAACTGTCCGACCGCCTCGGCGTGGTAGTTGTGAAGCATCGTGAACACACCGTGTGCCACACTTGCTCCAAAGAGAAGCGCCGCGGAAAGGAGCAGAACCGACTGTGCTTCGTCAATAGACGCACCTCGCTGGAAGAACGTAAAGGAGCTGTCGACCGCGGATCCGAGCAGCTGTGGAATCCAGAGTTGAAAGGCGCCTGCGACGACGGCGCATGCGATGGTAACCGACATACGTGTCCGGTGACGGAACGCCATACGGGCGATCCGTCCGAGCGTATGCAATCTGATTTTTGTACGTGGCATGATGAAAATCTCCGACATGCGAGGAAGTGCAGCCGGAAGAACACAGGTGGCAGCAGCACCGCATGTTCGAACCATCGTACTGTGTTCAGTTTTTTACAATCAATGCGATAACTCGAAAGTTACGAAAACGTGTCCCACTGGCTGGACAGAAGCGTGTATTACCCAACATCCTCAAGGCGGATCTTTGTGACCCCGGGAACGCCGTTCACGACCTCATACATCTCGTCATAGTCGAGATCGGGTGGCACGTACACCATGAACCGGTAACGGGTGGAGCCTTTCTCCATGGAACGCTGCACGTCGGTGCTGCGAATGCGGATATTCAGGTCTTCAAGAACGCCCTCGAGCACGTAGGCCTGAGCCTTTTTACTGTTGGTTGCGATATGAAGATTCTTGATAACAAGCTTCGGGAAATATCTGCGCTCGAATCGGTCGAGCAGCGTCAGCGTCATCAGAATAAGAACCGTCGCGGTCACCGCTGCTCCATACAGCCCCGCCCCGACCGCAAGCCCTATCGCGGCCACCGTCCAGATCGACGCTGCGGTCGTCAGTCCGCGTATATCAGCGCCAAGCCTGAGGATGGCGCCTCCGCCGAGAAACCCTATGCCCGAAACCACCTGTGCCGCGAGCCGCGCAGGGTCGCCGGCGCCTTGTGTCTGAGGCAGGTGAATCGAAATCTGCATGATGAGCGTCGCGCCAAGCCCGATGAGTATGTGCGTTCTCAAGCCCGCCGGCTGGTTACTGCGCTCCCGTTCCACACCGATCGCACCGGCGAGCAGGTAGACAATGCCGAGCCGCAGAAGCGTGACCGGTAGAGTAATATCAGATGCGCTAACGAGATCCTGTATCCATCCCCACATGACCGGGGGATTGTACCGCAGTTTTGTGTTTCAAGGAAGCGGTCACCCTGCCCTGTTCAAAACGCAGTGCCTTCATGAAGCCGGCGAGTGCGAGCAATAAGAGTGGTATCACCGGTAGCGCTGCGATCACGACAAGACTGCGTACGGCGTGCAGGCCTCCTGCAACCAGAAGAACAGCCGCAAGCACCCCGGTCAATACCAGCCACAGGACGCGGACTGACGTTCGAAGCGGAGACCCGGCCGGCAGCGAAATCTGCGTCAGAAACCAGCTGCCGCTGTCCATCATGATCACACCGAAGGCCGTGACAGCGATCAGCGCGAGAAGTCGCAGGACTACGCCGAGTCGATACTCTCCGAGAACAAGAAACAGCGCCGATTCCGGCGCTGCGGCTACGCGATCTGCGATCAGCACTCCCTGCTCGAGCTCGAGAAACAGGGCTGCTCCTGCCAGCACAGCGATGACGAACAGGGTCGCGATCATCGGAATACTGAGCGTGGCTACGATGAATGAGCGTATGGTTCGTCCGCGTGACACGCTGACGAGAAACACACCGGTGAACGGAGCCCAGATTATCCAGAACGCCCAGTAGAACAGAGACTGTTCAGCGGGTGCGTTCCCGCCAGCGACGGCACCGATACCAAGAGCGGTGGCAGGGAGCTCTGAAAAATAGCCGCCTACGGAGGTTGAGAAAAAAGACAGAAGCCAGTTCCCCGGACCGACGAGCAGAACCAATAGAACGAGCGCAGCGACCACCGCGACAGCGGGCCGACGGATCAGTTGCAGCTGCCGGTGCCGCCGGAACAGCACGAGAACCATGGGCAGGGCGGTAATCACAAGAAGACTTACCAGCACCATCGCCGAAGAATCGGTCATCCCGAACACCGACGCGAAACCGGAAGCGGTCTGCGCGGCGACCAGAACCAGTGCCGCAACGGCAGCGACGAGTGTTGCAATGACGGCCACCGCGTCAATGATGTGTCCGGCCCACCTCTCGGACCTGAACCCGAGAATCGGGAATGTTGCGGCAGAAAGCCGCATGGGCACTCCCCGTCTGAAGGCAAACCAGCAGACCGCAAGTCCGGTGACGATTGCGACTGCCCACATGTGCAGACCCCACTGAAGAAACCCGGTCTGCATGGCTTCACGCGCCGCTTCCGCCGTGTAAGGGCTGATCTCCGTCGATGGCGCTGCGAAGCCGACTATGACCTCCGAAACACCGAGAAACAGAACCCCCAGCGTCAGACCGGCTGACACGAGCAGGGTGATCCATGCCGCGGTCGTAAACCGTGGCAGTTCATCCGCGGTTCCGATGATCATATGGCTGTACCGGCTGAACGCCAGATACAGCGCCAGCACCAGGCAGAGCGCTACCGAAAGGACGTACCAGGAGGAGACGTGGCTGGTCACGAACCGGTGTGCAGCTCGAATCAGCCCCATCGTCCACACCGGTTGCACGGCCAGAAGGCTTGTAAACACCACGATGAGCGATATAACGCTCACCAGCGGGATTCTGCTGAACTGTTCAGCCTTGGTCCGATTCATGAAGAGGACTCCTCGGGGTTCCATCGTTCGCCTGCGTGCAAAACCGGAGCATCGGCCGGCAGCACGAACACCGATACCCCGCGCGCGTGCAGAACCGCCTCGGCGGTCCGCCCTATCGTCCGGGGGCCCGACTGCACCGTACCCGACTTCCCGATGACGACCATACGAGCACCCGCGACGCGAGCCTGCCGGGGAATCACGTGATGTGGCGTTCCAGTCAGTGACATGGTCGTAACATTGCGATTCAGGCAGCGTGCCGCCAGACGCCCAAGGGTACCCTCTGCCAGGTCGTTTCGAGACGATTCCGAAACTGGATCCGGTGCCCGTTCATCACTGTGCAGTATGATCACATGCCCCGGTCCGAAGTCGCTTCTGTTCAGAAGCGGCAGCGCAAATCGGTCGGTCGCGTCAAAGGCCGTTGCGTAGAGAATCGGGCCCTTCGGGTCAGACCAGCTCTGTAACAGGGCTTGTTTGTGTACAAACACCGGCACGTCAGTCGTGCGTATGGTGTCCATTATGAGGCTTCCGGAAAACGAACGCTGTATCCAGTTTTTCGGCTTCCACGAGACTGCAATGCAGTCGGCACCAAGCTCACGCGCAACCCGCGTGACCACCTGGCTGTCCGCGTACCATACGGTCCGCTGCTCGACACGAAGTCCGGCCTCGGAAAAGAGTTCCCGCCGCTGTTCAAGGATGTCGCTTCCCCGGCGGTCTTCGGTAGCAGACTCGGTTCCGGCAACGTGCAGGAGCACCACTGACCGGGCGCCGAACCCTGCCACCGCGGTGGCGAGAGCAGAAATACGTTTGGGAGACTCGTTAAGTTTCAGGGGTACGAGGACTTTTTCAAATACCATAACTTTTCTTCAGGATAAATCGTGTCTGCGGTTCAATACAATCGGTTCAGGCTTAAACCTCCGAGCTTTCTGCAGGTTTTATCCCGAGAAGGCCCTCATCACGCTCTCTGTGCAGAAACCTCGTCGTTGCGACGAGAAACACGACCCCGACCAGCGCTGTCAGCACGTCGGCGACCGCCTGCGAGGCGATGACCCCGGGGAGACCGAAGAGCTCGGAGAGCAGAAACACCACCGGAATGAGAAAGAGCCCCTGCCGCGATATCCCAATGAAGTACGCAGGCTTTGACTTCCCGAGCGCCTGACAGGTAAACAGGGCCATCGTCTGCAGACCAAAAAGCGGAAATACTGCGTGGACGACCCGAAGACCCCAGGTACCGATCTCTATGACCTCCGGGTCGGTAGTGAACACACGCATAATCCAGGGCGCGAAACCCACGATCAGCACGGCGACCGTGCAGGCGTAGATACTACTCCACAGGTACCCGAGCTTTACCGCGCGCATAAGGCGGTCGTAGAACTTCGCGCCATAGTTGTACCCAACCACCGGCCCGTAGCCCTGACCAAACCCATAGACCGGGAACGAGGCGAACAACAGGACCCGGAACAGTATGCCTACGGCGCCGAGCGCCGCATCACCAAAGGGACGGGCGAAGCTGTTTACGATCGAAAATGCTACCGCTTCAAGCAGCAGCCGGAAGAACAGCGGCCCTCCGTTCCCGATCACCTCCCTGAGGATGATCGCATCGGGTTTCAAGGCACGGAGACCGACGTGTATGTAGCTCCGTCCCCGGACGTAGTGCGCCGACAGGAACAGAACCGCCACCGTCTGGCTGATCACCGTGGCGTACGCGGCCCCCGCAATGCCGAGATCGAGGACAAAAATAAAGATCGGATCGAGGATGATGTTCAGGACGGCGCCGAGGACGAGTCCCGCCATGCTGTAGCGTGCCGCACCTTCGGCACGTATGCAGTGTGCAAGACACTGCTTGAGCATGATCGCCGATGCTCCGAAGAGAAAAACCTCAGCGTAGCTGCGTGCGTAGGGAAGAACCGTCTCGGAAGCTCCGAGGGCAAACAGAAGGGGTTCAAGATAGCGGTAGGCGGCGAGGGAGAAAACAATCGAGGAGAGGATGGTACCGGTAAGCGCAACGGTCGCGGTACGACTCGCTTCCTCCCGCCGTCCGGCGCCGAGGCAGCGGCTTATGTAGCTCGCAGCTCCGACCCCGAAGGTCAGACCCACCGCGCTCACGAGGGTCAGGAGCGGAAACACGACGGCGACAGCCCCAATCTGCGCGGTTCCAAGCCGCCCGATGAACGCGCTGTCGGTGACGTTGTAAAACGCGTTCACCGTCATGCCTACGATTCCGGGCAGGCTCATGCTCACGAGTACCCGTACGAGGGGGCCCTCTCCGAGAGTTCTGGTCCGCTGCTCAGCCCGCTGATCCCTCAGGCTGCGCTCCATACATCCTCCCGCAGCCTATGGCCGCACCCGTTTACGGTCGCGCGGGAACAGACTCGCGGCCTTGATGTTGTCGAGCCCGAGTATTTTCTGTGTCAGCCGCTCAAGCCCGATCGCGAAGCCACCGTGCGGAGGACATCCATAGCGGAAAATGGTCAGGTAGTCTCCAAGGTCTTCGGGCTTCATGCCAAACTTGGGAAGTTCGGCGACGAGCATATCGTAGTCGTGTATGCGTTTCCCGCCGGTTGTGATTTCAAGCCCGCGGAACAGGAGGTCGAAACTGGCGGTCTGCCGTCCGTCAGGCCAGGTGTAGAAGGGGCGCTTCTTGCGGGGAAACCCGGTGACGAACACCGCCTCAATCCCGTGTTCGGCAAGCGCCCAGTCACAGAGCGCCCGCTCGGCTTCCGGATTCAGATCGAAGAGCTTCTTACCGGTTCGCTCAGACGCGATATTCTTCGCTTCCTCATAGTCTATCCTCGGCGTCTTGAAGAGCGTCTCCCGATCAGGGACGGAGGCTCCATACTCGGTGAGGACTTTCGCAGCCGATCCGTCCCGGATGCCGTCAAAAATATGGCTCAGGATGCCAAGCTCGAGGTCCATGAGATCATCGATGCCGTCGATAAAGCCCATTTCCACGTCGAGACTCACGTACTCGTTCAGGTGTCGGGGTGTATCGTGTTTTTCAGCCCGGTAGGCGGCTCCAATCTCGAATACCCGCTCAAGGCCGCTTGCGACCATCGCCTGCTTGTAGAACTGCGGACTCTGCGCGAGGAATACGCGTTCGCCGAAGTAATCGACTTCGAAAAGCCCCGTCCCGCCTTCTGTTCCTGAACCGATGAGCTTGCTGGTCTTCACCTCGGTAAAATCGTAGCCCCGCAGGTAGTCTGCAAAGAGACGGACAATCTCGGACTGCAGCTCGAACATCCCACGCACCTTGGGCATGCGAAGGCTCAGAATGCGGTGATCGAGCAGCGTCTCGATGCCGATGCTGTCGGGATCTCCGGCAACCGAAATCGGTGCGTCTGCCGCCGCAGGCCCGAGAACCTCCGTAGCGATCGCCTGAACCTCCATGCCACCGGGAGCTTTTTCGTTGGAAGCGGTCCGGCCCTGTATGCTGACGACTGTTTCGGGGGTCACCGGTGAAGAGCCTTCATAGACGATCTGCACGAATCCGCTTCGATCGCGCAGAACAACGAAGCTTACCTGCCCGAGTTCCCTGACCCGGTGTACCCATCCGGCTACACGGACATCCGTTCCGGCGGCCATCGCAGATATCTCCGCCGCCGGGGTCCGCTCCATCGCCTGTGTTGCGTCAGTATCACTCATTCTTCATGCTCCCTCTATGCTCCATGGAGGCAAATGCCTCGTCATCATCTTCCATGCAGACCATAGCCGCGACAAGCCGTGCGTACGCGGTCTCAGTGGTCAACGATCCCATCGGGACAGCACCTTCCCTCCACAGGGCATGGCCGGTCACGTAGCTCTGAAAATCGACGACGCCTTCCTGCTGGCTCGTGCAAAAGATGCGCACGCCGCGTCGACGGGCCTCCTCGAACGCGGCTCGGAGCCCGAACGGGGAATGGCCAAGGTTCGCGGTTCCGGTGTCATAGAGCTCAAGGATAAAAGCCCTGTACCCCGCATCCATAAGCCGGACAAGACTTTCACTGCGCATTCCCGGATATATGCGGGCTATGTGTACCTGCCGCATGGCGGTTTCGAATCGTGCGGTCAGCGCGTCCGCTGAAGCATCTCCGAGCGCAAACCCCGGCCACTGCTCAGACTCGAGACCGGTCGCGTTCCAGGTCCGAAACCGGGCTGCGTCCGCTTCGACCCGCTCGAAACGCAGGTTCACCGCGGGGTAGGTTCCGTCTTCAAGGACCACGTGTACGGCAGGCGGCAGCTGCAGCGCTGCACGGACCGCATCCCGCATGAGCTCAGGCGCTTTCTCGGGGGTTACCGCTGCGGTGAGAACGACCGGTACCTGCGGATCGGGAAACACCCACGACAGAAGAGCCGCAGTATACGCGAGCGTATCGGTTCCGTGTGAAATGACAACTCCGCTTGACGAATCCTCGATTCGGTATCGCACCGCGCTGACGAGCTGCGCCCAGTCACGAGGCGATATTTCCTCGCTGAGAAAGCCCCCGAGGGTAATCTCGTCGAAGCGTATCGAATCCGGCAGATCGGGGTCTGCTGCGAGCAGCTCCTTCACTTCCTTACGTGTACCGGGCTGCACCATGCCATCCGGGCGACGTTCGCCACCGATGGCACCGCCGAAATCAAGAACGTACAGCGGCTCTACCGACAGCGCATCCTTGAGCGCCTGCTGCAGGGCCCGGGGTTCAGCCCGGCCTGCGCTACGCTTCATCGCCTCACCGACGAGAAATCCGAGCGGTTTGGCGTTTCCGGCCCGCACCGCAGCCACCGCTTCCGGGTTGTCGGCGATGACCGCGACCGCGAGTTCGGCGAGAGCCTTCGGATCGACGATCTGCTCCCATCCTTTCTCAGTGATAATGCGTTCGGGATCATCATCGAGGGTGAACACCGCTTCAAGGGTCTGTTTTGCGATCTTACCGTGTATACGGCCGGACTGAAGCAGGCCGAGGAGCTCGGCGAGTCTGCGTGGTGACAGAGGACTCGCCGCAAGACTGACTTCGAAACGGTTCAGGAGTTTTCGCACGTCGGAGGTCAGCCAGGACGCGACCGCTCCCGCATCAGCTCCTTCGGCAACAACTGCTTCGAAAAAATCGGCAGTCTCTTTTTCATCACACAGAAGCTCCACGACCCGGTCGCCGAGTCCGTGGACCTGCTTGAGACGCTGCATGCGTGCCTGTGGGAGCTCAACCTGAGCATCACTGAGCTTCGCTATAAAGGAGGCATCCGCCTCCACGATGGGAAGATCCGGTTCGGGAAAATAGCGGTAATCGTGTGCGAGTTCCTTGGTGCGCATCGGTTCGCTCTGGTCGCGGTTCTCGTTCCAGAGCCTGGTCTCGACGCTCACCGTCCCGCCCCGCTCGAGGATGTCTGTCTGCCGGTCTATTTCGTAGGCCAGCGCCTTGCGCACGAAGCGCGAGCTGTTCAGGTTCTTGATCTCGACCTTGTTTCCCAGCGGAGCTCCCTCGGGGGCGACCGACACGTTGGCGTCGCACCTCATGCTGCCCTCTTCCATGTTTCCGTCGCAGACCGCAAGGTAGCGCACCATACGCCTGAGCTGGGTTAAGAGCACCTCCGCCTCTTCGGCGATCTCAAGGTCCGGCTCGGTCACGATCTCGAGCAACGGGGTTCCCGCACGGTTATAGTCGAGCAGCGACATGTCACCGGCGTGGACCATTTTTCCTGCGTCCTCTTCGAGGTGACATTCGCTGATGCGCACCCGACGGGTTTTTCCGTGAAACTCGATGTCGAGATAGCCGTCGGTGCCGATCGGAGCGCCGAACTGACTTATCTGGTAGTTCTTCGGCAGATCGGGATAGAAGTAATTCTTGCGGGCGAACTGCGTGTGTTCTGTCGGCGTACAGTTCAGCGCGAGCGCCACCTGATAGGCCATGCGCATTGCTTCACCGTTGAGCGCAGGCATGACACCGGGATAGCCCATGCACACCGGGCAGACGTTGGTGTTCGGCTCGTCGCCGAAGGCCGCACGACATCCGCAGAAGATCTTGCTGTTCGTCAGAAGCTGTATGTGGATCTCAAGTCCGATTTTTGACGCGTACATAAGGCTTCAGCTCCAGATTCGGGGATAGGTGGCAGGGGCTGCCGGCGGCAAAGCCTGGTGCAGCGCCTTCGCAGCGGCGATGAGCGCATAATCTCCTCCCGCCGGACCGGTAATCTGCACACCGGCGGGCAGCCCGTCGTGAACACCGGTCGGGATGGCAAGTGCCGGAATACCGGCAAGATTAGCGACCGTCGTATAGCGGTCCGCCTGCTTGCGCTGGTAGGGAGTCAGACCGTCGCGCCCGAGCTTGAATGCCAGGGTTGGAAAGACCGGTGACACGAGCAGGTCGAACCGGGAAAACAGGTCCTGCATATCCTGTATGATCCGTGCCCGCAGTCGCTGTGCCCTGCCGTAATACTGGTCGTGGAAGCCGCTTCGAAGCACATAGGTCCCCAGCAGTATACGAAGTTTGACTTCGTCACCAAGTCCGGTGCTGCGCGAAAGGCGAACCAGCTCATCCGGGTTTTCAGCGTACAGGGGTCGCTCGCCGTAGCGGATACCGTCAAACCGGGCGAGATTGGCTCCCGCCTCCGCGGTTGCGATCGTATAATAGACAGCCGAAGCGTACTCGAGGAACGGCAGCGTAACCGTCTCTACCTCCGTCCCCGCGGTGCGAAACACATCTTCGACACAGGTCATGGCCTCACGCACACCGGGCTCGTCGCTCTCATCTGCCTGTAGTATACCGACGCGCAGCGATGACAGATCTGAGGGCGCCACCGGCGGCTTCCCGGGACTGAATGCGGCTATTGAGGTCTGATCCTTCGCATCCTCGCCGGCGATTACCGAAAAGACCGCCTCGAGGCGATCCGGTGTGTCGGCGATTACGCCGACGGTATCGAGGCTCGACGCGTAGGCGACAAGGCCGAACCGGCTCACCGCTCCGTAGGTTGGTTTCAGCCCGTACACGCCGCAAAAGGATGCGGGTTGTCGGACAGACCCGCCGGTGTCAGACCCGAGAGCTGCGGGGACCATTCCGGCTGCGACAGCAGCCGCTGATCCTCCGCTTGAGCCGCCCGCAGTACGGTTCGGGTCCCAGGGGTTTTTCGTCTCTGAAAGGGCGCTCGTATCGGTCGCCGAGCCCATGCCGAACTCATCCATAGCGGTTTTTCCCACTATCGATGCACCGGCAGCTTTGAGCCGTTCGACGGCCGTCGCATCGTAGGGACTCGTGAAATGCTCAAGCAGTCGCGATCCACAGGTCAGCGGGAAATCGGTGACGGCAAGGTTGTCCTTTATGGCGATTGGCAGACCCGAAATCGCAGAAGCGGAACCCGGGTTCTCAGCTTCCGTACTGATAGATGGGCTGAAGTGCAGAAAGGCACCCAGATCCTTATCGCGGGCTTCAACGCCAGCCCTGTACTCTTTGAGTGTTTCGGCTGTCGCGAGAACAGTATTCCAGTCGGCTTGCACCACATGCTCCTTTATCGGTTGACCTGAAACCCGGGTACCGGGCTCGGCCGCGGTTCCGGAGCCTGTCAGTCGTTAGAGTACATTAGGAATGACGATGTAGCGGTCCTCGATTTCCGGACCACGATCGATCAGGGTGTCGGCGTCACAGAACCGGTACTTACTGTCCTCACGCAAAGCGTCCACGCCCCGTATCGGCATAGTCACGGTGTCGGAGGATTGTGATTCAGCGTCCGCCTCGGCCATAATGTCAAAATACGAGAGCATCTTCTTCACCTCATCGGCAAATCGCTGATGTTCCTCTTCTGAAAGGTCGAGTTTGGCCAGAGCTGCGGTAATGGAAAGTTCCGTTTCACCCACGGCTGAAAGGTTTACTAGGTCGCCGGGCGGCTGTCAACCATTGTAAATAGCTAGTTTCTGGCCTTTGAAGGACATTTTCTTGTTTGACGGGCGTTTTCGTCTTACAGTATGTTGCAGTACTTTGGAAAATCCGCGGCTACAGCTGAACACAAGAGGTTACAGGTGACTAAGAAAGAGTTCCCGACTATACATTTTTACGATCAGGATTTTGTCGACCTGTACAATCAGACCTGGACCTGGATGGATGACTTCCAGAAAAAGGGCACAACGCGAAACAAGCTTCAGGCGAAGTATCTCAACTACCCGTCCGCCGAGACGATCAATCAACTCGATTCCTGTTTTTCGACCTTCTTTCTCGTCTACTCGAACCGCATCTATTCGGCCTCGGCACAGCTCGACAACTTCTACGGCCGACAGGAAAAGGACGGCGCGATCAGAGGTGAGTACTCGCTGAAAGACGGGAAAGCGGTCACCACGAAGGATAACCCGGAATGCGTACACCCGCCGCTGTTTGCCTGGGCAGAATATAACCTCTACCACAAGATCGGGAACAAGAAGCGCATCAAGGAGATCATGCCGACGCTTGAAGCCTATTTCGAGTGGCTCGAAACGACCTTCAAACAGGAAAACGGCTTATACTCGGTATCGCTCCAGGCCACGACCATGACCAACGCGCCTCGCAGGAAGGTCAAGTATCCCATAGACTTCAACGCACAGCAGGCGATGAATGCGCTGTACATGTCCGAACTCGGCGACATCCTCAACGACAAGGACATCAGCTTCAAGTACAAGCGTCATTATTTTAGTCTGAAGACCCGCATCAACTCCATGATGTGGAACGACGACGCAGGTTTCTACTTCGATCTCGACTCGAAAGAGGAACAGATACGGGTAAAAACCATCGCAGGATTCTGGCCTCTTCTCGGAGAAATCCCTAACGAGGCCAAGAGTGATCCGCTCATACGCCAGGTACGCGATCCGGAAACCTTCGGTACCGAAAACCCCTTCCCGACCGTCGCCGCGAACGAGCCTGATTTCGACGAGAATGGCTCGGGCTACAAGGGTTCGGTGTACCCGCACCTGACCTTCATGGTCATCAAGGGGCTTGAAAAGTACGGTCAGTTCGAACTCGCCCGCGAATGCGCGATCCGGCATCTGTACTACATACTCGATACGCTGCATCCGGAAGGGAAGGACAAGGGCAACGTCTGGGAGGCCTACCTCCCGAGGAAAGACGGACCCTCCAAGTGGCGGGGCAAGGCGGGCTTCCCGCGTCCGATGTTCCTGACCTATACGGCGCTGTCGTCTGTGGCGCTCATGATCGAGAACGTCATCGGGCTGTACATCAGCCTGCCGCGCAAAACCGTCGACTGGATCATTCCGACCCTGGAAATCATGGGTATAGAGAACCTCTCGCTGAAACGCAACCTCGTGACGATCCTGAGCAACAAGACCTCACGGGGCTGGGAGATCAGACTCGAAAGCGAGAAACTCTACTACTTCACCATAGACATCCTGAAGCACAAGAAGAAAACCCTGCCCATTCCCTCGGGCAAGTGCTCCATGCTTATCGACAAGCTGTAGCGATCGCGCGCGCGTCTACTCCTGCTTCTCTTCAGACGCCCGCGCTTTCTCGCGCTTCTTGATCATGCTGCCGAGCAGCGTGATCCGCTTTCCGGGTGCCACACCGGTGGGACAGACCCGGGAACAGCTGAAGTCCTTCGTACACTGTTCCACTCCCCGTTTTTCGGCAGCACGGTCAAGCCACGTATCCGCCTCATCGGGGTTCTTCTCTATCATGCGATGTATGGACGCGAGCGCGGCAGGCCCCATCCAGTCTACGGTGACCGGACAGCTTGTCACACACAGGCCACATTCTATGCAGCTCTCGAAGCGTTCGTAGTGCTCCATGTCCTCGGGAACCGCAGCATCGGTGTTCACGTCACTGACCCGTTTATACGTAATGTCGTCCGGAAACTCGTTGAAGAACCCGGCCGGGTCGAAGGCGAGGTCGCCGATCTGGTGCATGGTCGGCAGCGGCTCGATTCGCACCGCCTGATCCTCGGGGATGTCTGCGAGGCGTTTTATGCAGGATAGAACGAACTCCCCGTTCACCGCCATGCCGCAGGTGCCGCAGGAACCGTGATGACAGGACTGCCGGTACATAAGGTCCGGGTCTTCCTGCAGACGGATGTACTCGAGCGCGTCGAGGATGGTCGTTCGTTCGTTATACGGGACGGTAAACTCATCTACTGCCTTCTTCGCAGTCCGGTATACGGCAACAGTACGTTCTTTCATACGAGGACTCCATGGCGGAAAAATTGACGATAATTCGGAAGCGGCTCGTCGGCCGTGCGACAGGACGCCTCGACATCGAACATCTCACAGACAACGTCGACCGTCTTTTCGCCCATGATCCTGAGCGTCGTCGCCTTCCCGCCGGTCAGGCTCAACATGCCTTCAACACCGTCGAGAGTGCCGTGATTCCGGACCTCGAAATCGCGACTGAGCTCGCGGCCTTCCTCTTCGGTCGAGGATGCTCCGGCGAGCGGCCGGACTGCGGCCCAGGCCTTGTGATACTTCGTGTCCTTGAAGTCGGGCACCATGTCGATTGCAGCGTTAGTGAGAAGCTCTACGTCGGCATCGGGCACCCTGCAGTCATCCGGGTCATCACTCTGCCACTGCGTCGACCCGATTATGGACAGGCCCCGCTGCGGCACCAGAATATCGCCGTCGCTGGCAGGTCTGAGGCGCTCTATTATGTTGTTCACCAGACGACCCTGATGCGCAAGCATGGTTCCGGGTGCGGGTGTAATCGGCAGGTTGATGTCGGCCATGGCGGCGAGTTTCCCGGCCCAGCCACCGGTGGCGTTGATTACAAGGTCACACGCAACGGTCTCGTCTGTTCCGGTTCGAAGATCGCGAACGGTAACCCCGGCGATCCTCCGTCCCTCAAATACGAACGATTCGACGCGGGCGAAGTTCCGGATCACCGCACCGAGCTGCCGCGCACCGGCAAAAAAATGCATCGGAAGCCGATACGCATCCAGAGTTCCATCCGGCACCATAACACCGCCGCGCAGGGTCGGATTCAGCCGCGGTTCCATAGCGAGCAGTTCATCGGCATCCAGCCACTGTGTGGGTATATCAGCCTCTGCACAGGCTTCCTCAAAGGTCTCCCGGTAGGCTTCTTCTTCCTCGGTGAAGGCGACGAATATCCCCCGGTTGGCCTCGATCGCCTCGGGAGCTATGCGCTTGAGAATGCGCACTTCGTTCATGCACTCCCGGCCGACCTCGCGGTCTTTGACCACGTATCGGGCTCCCGAATGCAGGAGGCCGTGGTGTCGACCGGTTGAGCCGCAGGTCAGCTCACCGCGTTCGAATAATGTCGCCTTGAATCCGCGTTGTACGAGGTCGTACAGGATGGCTGCGCCGGTCCCGCCTCCACCAATAACAACAACGTGCGTGTCTGATACATTGCCCATAGGCTGCATGCGCGTAGCGAGGGTACCTTGCGCGTCGTTGCTGTGCTTTCCACCGCTGTAAAGACTATCAGATTGCCGGGCTTTGTCAACGATGCAGAAGTTGACGCGGTCACAGGTCGGCGTGATGGGCAACGAACCAGTCGATGAGCGAACGCGCAACACTCGGCCGGGGAGGGACTTCCGGGAGATTATCCGGGTCGCACCAGTACGCGTGATCGATTTCGCTTCCATCGACCTCGATCTCACCGGAACGATACTCACAGATAAAGGCGATCATGAGGCTGTCGGGAAAGGGCCAGGGCTGACTGCTCATGTAGCGGATATTCTGCACCTCGACTGCAGTCTCTTCGCGTACCTCGCGTGCGACACACTCTTCAAGGGTCTCTCCGGGATCAACAAAGCCCGCGATCACGCTGTAGAAGCCGTGCGCTCGTCGTGCGTTGTGAGCCAGAAGCAGTTTCCCGTCCCGGATTACCGCTACAATTATCGCCGGGGAAATGCGGGGGTACACCACAGCCCCACACGAGAGGCATTTTCGTGCGTGCTCGGCAGCCATGCGCTCGGTTTTTCCGCCGCAGGAGCCGCAGTACTGGTGCGTCGTGTCCCAGTGTGCGAGATGGACCGCCCGCGCTGCACAGCGGAAGTCGGCTTCCGGGGCGCTGCGAAGCAGGTCCCGCAGCGTACGCGTTCCATACGCCCCGGTGACCTCAAACTCAGGGGTTGTCGTGAGCAGACGCACGCGCCTGCCGTTCGAACAGAGGCCGAGATCAACTGCGTCGTCGGCGTTCAGCCCGAGGGCACGAACATCGCTGTGTTCGAGAAGTATGCGTGAGTCGTGCGTGATCAGTGTGTCTGAGAGGCGTACGATGTAAGAGTCCACGCATCCATTGTAGTATGGAAGCAGCGAACTTGACACCGCGTGCGGGGGTTCATAGACTTGAGAAGGGGGCGCACATCTTCAAGGACACAGACCGCATATGACGTCTTCCGAGCAGAAACTCCGCGAAATTCTTGCACTCGATGTAGAGCTCAACCGTATACAGGACGTTGACATCCTGCTCGAGCGCATTCTCTCCGAGGCCCGCCGCGTAGCCAGAGCAGACGCGGGGAGCATCTACGTGCGAAAAGAAGATGAGCTTCTGATCAGCTACGCCCAGAACGATACCCATCAGGCGAAACTTCCGACGGGGCAGAAACTCATTTACAACGTGTTTACCGTCCCGATCAGCCACAAAACCATAAGCGGCTACTGTGCGGCTACCGGCGAACAGGTGAACATCCCGGATGTGTACGAGATTCCCGAAGAAGCGCCCTACGGCTTTGACCCCTCGTACGACCGCATCAGTGAGTATCGATCACGCTCGATGCTTGCCGTACCGCTTCGCGACCAGAACGGCAGTATACTCGGAGTCATACAGCTCATTAACAAAATGAACCCCGACGGCTCGGTCGGAGTGTTTGATGCTGATGATGAACTGATCACGATGCACTTCGCTACCAACGCCACCGTCGCGTTGCAGCGGGCACAGATGACCCGTGCGATCATTCTCCGCATGATTCGCATGGCCGAGTTGCGGGATCCAAAGGAGACCGGCCCCCACGTTAACCGCGTCGCCGGGTATTCGGTTGAGATCTACGAGCGCTGGGCACAGCGGCAGGGGCGTGACCCGAACGAAATCGAACGCGCACGAGATAACCTGCGCATGGCGGCGATGCTGCACGACGTGGGCAAGGTCGCTATTTCGGACACCATCCTCAAAAAACCGGGACGATTCACCGACGAAGAGTTTTCAGTCATGAAGACCCATACCTGGGTAGGTGCGCGGCTGTTCGCAGACCGGCAGTCAGAGTTCGATGATATCGCCGCCGAAATTGCGGTCAGCCACCATGAGAGCTGGGACGGGACGGGCTATCCCGGGAAGGTTGATATCGATACCGGCACGCCGGTTGAAACCGACGATGCGGGAAAAGCTCTTGGATACGCAGGCGAGGAAATTCCGATTTACGGGCGCATCGTCTCCATCGCCGATGTCTACGACGCACTCTGCTCGAGTCGGGTCTACAAAGAGGCGTGGTCCGAAGAAGACGTTATCGAAGAGATCCGCAAGCTCAGCGGTGTCAAGTTTGACCCTGAAGTGGTTGAGTGTTTTCTCGAAGTGCTGCCGAATATCAGGCAGATCACAAAACGCTACAAAGACCCCGAATAGCCGAAGACACGGTCCATGCGACCGCTGCCGCGCCGCTTCGGAACGATGCGGCGCACCCCGGCTCAGGCTTCTTTATACGCCTGCACAAGATCGTCTACAGCCTTTTTCCCGTCACCGAACAACATGAGGGTGTTGTCGAAGGTGAACAGCGGATTTGGTATACCCGCGAACCCCGGACTGAGGCTGCGTTTTATGACAACGACCGTACGGGACTGGTCGACGTCGAGAATGGGCATGCCCGAAATCGGCCCCCCCGCTTCCCGGGCTGACGGGTTCACGACGTCGTTCGCACCGATGACGATGGTGACGTCGGTGTTCTTGAAGGTCGGGTTAATCTGATCCATTTCCTTGAGCTTATCGTAGCTGATCGCCTCTTCGGCCAGAAGCACGTTCATGTGCCCGGGCATGCGACCCGCAACCGGGTGTATGCCGAACTCAACGGTGATTCCATCGGCCTCCATTGCCTCGGTAAGCTGCCTGACCGCCGACTGGGCGCGGGCGACCGCCATACCGTAGCCGGGGACAAACACCACGCGTCGCGCGATCTTGAGGATCATGGCGACTTCATCCGCGTTCGTGCTCTTGGTCTTGCCCGCATAGATATCGTCGGTTGAGGCCTTCTCCGGTATGGCGCCCATGCCACCGAACAGCACGTTCGCCAGCGACCGGTTCATTGCCTTACACATGATCTGAGTAAGAATGATACCGGATGCACCGACCAGCGATCCGGATATAATGAGGATGGTGTTGGAGAGTACAAAACCGGTGGCCGCTGCGGCGAGACCGGAGTACGAGTTCAACAGCGCAATGACTATGGGCATGTCGGCACCACCGATCGGTACGACCAGGAGCAGTCCGAGAAGTCCCGCAATACCCGCGAGAACCCAGAACAGTGACATATCCGCCGGATCGAGAATGACCAGAACTGCGACAGCTACGGTGAGACCACCGACAAGGATTTTCACGATCTGCTCACCACGATACCGCACGGGTTGTTCGGTAACCAGGCCCTGCAGCTTGGCGAAGGCAACGACGCTGCCGGTAAAGGTGACCGCTCCGATGATCGCACTCAGCACCGTGGATATGGAGATCTGCAGGTCCAGACCACCGGCTCCGGCGCCACTGATGATACCAACCGCCTGCATCAGAGCCGCCGCGGCGACGAGCACCGATGCGCCTCCTCCGAAGCCGTTAAACAGACCGACGAGCTGCGGCATGGCGGTCATCTTGATAGTCAGCGCAAACACCGCTCCGATCGCCGCACCGCCGGCCATGCCTCCGATGAGAACAGGCAGGTTGAGCAGTTCCTGGTCGACAAGCGTGACGACAACTGCAATGAGCATGGCCACCGCGCCGTATAGATTTCCGCGGACCGCGCTGCGCGGATGGGTCAGTCCCTTCAATCCGAGAATGAACAGGACAGCCGCAATGAGATACGCGAGATTTACAAAATCAAAGGTCATGTACATTCCCCTACTTCTTGAACTTCTTGAGCATGCGGTGTGTCACGAGAAAGCCGCCGACCACATTGGTCGTAGCAAACACGAGAGCGGTGACGCCAAGTACAGCCGCGAGAGGGCCGGTGGTCGATCCGCTTGCAACGATTGCACCGACGAGGGTTATCCCCGAAATGGCATTCGAACCCGACATGAGCGGCGTATGCAGAATCGGCGGAACCTTGGTTATGACCTCGAACCCGACGAAGACCGCCAGGGCAAAAATGGTCAGAATCATGACAAAGCTGGTATCCATACTGTTGTTACTCCTTTCCGTAAGCCGACTTCAGATACTGTCCACGAATCTCACCGTTGTGAATGACAAGGGTGGCGTCAGTAATCTCGTCGGACAGGTCGAGGGTGAGTTCGCCGTCGGCGATAACGTTCTGCAGGTAGGTGACCATGTTCTTGCTGTACAGCTGCGATGCGCTACCGGCCATCTGTGAGACAAGGTTCAGCGGACCGACGATGGTTACCCCGTGAGCTGTGACGGTTTCACCCGGCCTGGTCAGCTCGCAGTTGCCCCCCCGTTCTGCACCAAGATCGATAATAACCGAGTTCGGCTGCATTCCGGCGACCATTTCCTCAGTCACGAGTCTCGGTGCCGGCTTGCCGGGAACGGCAGCGGTCGTAATGACCACGTCGCTGTCCGCGAGCACGCTCTTCATCATTTCCCGCTGTTTCTCGTAGAAGGCTTCGTCCATTTCCTTTGCATAGCCGCCCGAGCCTTCGGCGCCTTCGCCGAGGTCGAGTTGCACGAACTTCGCCCCGAGGCTCTCCGCCTGCTCTTTTGCGGCGCTTCGGACATCGTACGCGCTGACGATCGCTCCGAGACGCTGTGCGGTTGCAATCGCCTGAAGCCCCGCGACGCCCACGCCGACGATGAACACCTTCGCCGGTACGATCGTTCCCGCTGCAGTCATCATCATGGGGAACATCTTCGGCAGGGTTGTTGCGGCAGTCAGAACCGCCTGATACCCGGCGAGGTTCGCCATGGACGAGAGCACATCCATGCTCTGTGCCCGCGTGATACGCGGAATGAGCTCCATCGACAGCAGCGAGCCCTTCTGTTTTACGAGCGTATCGAACGAAGCGTGGCTGCGGAAGGGATCGGCGATGCCAACCCAGACCTGCCCTTCATGACCGACGTCGAGATCGGCACCACCGTCGGCACCCGAAGCGCAGCGTACCGTCGACACGATCTGACTCCCGGCTGTTATGGAGGCTCGGTCCGCGATGACCGCCCCTTTCTCTTCGTATTCGCTGTCCGCATAGCCGGCCTGAACACCGGCGCCCTTCTCGACCTTTACTTCACAGCCGAGCTTCGCAAGAAGAGATACATGCGCCGGAATCACGGCGACACGCTTCTCCCCGGGTGCTGTTTCCTTGAGCACACCTACAATCATGATGAGACACTCCTTTTCCAGTTCATTGATGAACATCGGCAGCCTATCAGCAAATAATGGGATAGGCCATGCATCGATTAACTTTCGTGCTGCAAAATCAGATCCGAAACTATTTTTCCGCCACTGACGACCAATGGCATGCCTCCACCGGGATGACAACTGCCGCCACAGAAATACAGTCCCCGATACCGCTTTGATCTGTTGGGATGCCGGAGGAACGCGGCAGACCTGCTGTTTGAGGAAATGCCGTAGAGCGACCCTCGATGGCTCCGCGTACGCTCAGCGATATCGGCGGGGGTCATAGCCTGTTCTGTCTCTATATGAGGTTCCACATCCACACCTAATCTCGACGAAATGGTCGCCAGGACCACCGTTCGGACCCGTGCCGTTTCGGCTGCCCAGTCCTGACCGTCATCGTACGGGGCATTGATCAGCACGAACCAGTTTTCACCGTCCTCGGGCGCATCACCGGGGTTCGACTTGGACGTGATGTTCACATACACGGTCGGATCGTCCGGACAGACCCGCTCGTCGAAAATCTGCTCGAACTCTTTTCGATAATCCCGCGAGAAAAATATGTTGTGGTGAGACAGCTCCGGACAGACTCGCCGGACACCCCAGTAAAAAACCAGGGCCGAAGAACTCGGTTCAAGCGATTCGTGTCGCACGAGCTCCGGCGCTTCGGGCTCGGCGAGCAGATCACGATACGCCACGGTCACGTCGGCATTACAGACAACCGCCTGCGCCGGGACGTGGGTCCCGTTCACGCTGACGCCAGTCACCCGACGGTGCCGACCCTGTTGTGCCCAGGTAATGCGCTCCACGTGCTTCCCCCGATGCACGTGCACACCGATTTCTCGCGCCACCTGTTCCAGCGACTTCGGTATCTCGTGTATGCCACCGGCCACCGCGTACGCACCACCACGGTACTCCACGTGAGGTATGATGTTCAGGGTTGCCGGCGTTCGGAACGGACTTGAGCCATTGTAGGTCGCGTAGCGCTCGAACAGCTGACGAGCGTGCGGCGTCTCAAAATAGTGTTCCACCGCTTCGGCCATGGTACGCATCGGATCTATCCCCGGAAACCGGAACAGGGACTTCAGGAAACCGAGGCGCAGATAGGATGCCCAGTCGTGAAGACTCCGGTTCAGGAACATGTCGGCGGCTATAGAGTGTATGCGTGTGGAATAGGCCAGGAAGCGTGCCAGGTTCTCGCTTCCCTCCCCGGTTGCCTCGTGGAGTTCGCGTGCGAAGCGGTCCTCATCCGACCAGGCACTGAAGGAAACACCGTCGGCGAAAAAATAACGGCAGATTTCGGGAAGCGGGATCAGCTTCACGTAATCGGCCATGTCCCTCCCGGCGACGGAAAAGAGCTCTTCGAACACATTCGGCATGGTGAACAGCGATGGTCCGGTATCAAAGCGATACCCGTCCTGCTCCATGGTGCCGGCTTTGCCCCCGACCGTTTCTGAGGCTTCATACACGCTGACGTGCCAGCCCCGGGCTGCCAGACGTATCGCCGCCGACAGACCTCCGAGACCCGCTCCTACAACAACTGCTGCTCTCTTGTCGTTCATACTGTGTCGTACGCTCCCTCATTGTGCAGCGGCGCGAATCTCTTCGACCAGCAACCGGTGCCGTTCGCTTCCGAGCGCAGACTGGTCCGCCGGCAGCCAGCGGTCCGGCTCGAAGACACCGCTGCGGTACTTCGCCGCTAGTATCCGGTGTGCCGACTCCTGTATACGACGCGAAGAAAGGCGTCCGCTTAAAACTGCATCCCGTATCGCGTCTCTTGCGACAACGGCGTTTCGCGGCTGCAGCAGAATATCGGAGCCTGCCTCGACTGATGCAACCGCCAGTTCCGCACCAGAGAATCGACCGCTTACCGCCTCCATTACGAGACTGTCGGTTATAACAAGACCCTCAAACCCCATCTCACTGCGCAGGAGACCTTCCAGCGCAGTTCTGTTGAGCGTAACCGGCAGATCACTGCCGAAAATGTTCGGCAAGTCTATGTGTGCCGACATGACTCCGTCGACACCAGCGCTGATCGCGTGGCGGAACGGAACAAGCTCGACCGATGAAAGACGCTCTCTGTCGTGGAGCAGGACGACCCGCTCTACATGACTGTCTTCATCGCTGTCACCGTGACCGGGGAAATGCTTTACAACGGAAAGAATATACTCCGATTGCAGCCCCCGGACCATCTGCACGACCATTTCAGCGACGACCTCCGGGTCTGCACCGAAGGCCCGGCTGCCGATCACGGTATTGCGGGGGTTGGTCTGAACGTCGGCGACCGGGGCGAGATTCATGTTGATCCCGAGCGCACGCATCTCGCTTCCTATGGCCTGTCCCACACGGTAGGCATAGTCGACATCACCGGTACGGCCGATCAAACGCGCCGAGGGAAAACGGGTCGCGGGCATTGCAGCACTCTGTGTCAGTCTGCTGACAAGACCCCCTTCCTGGTCGGTGGCAATAAACAGAGGTACCGACGTCAGCGTCTGCAGATGGTCGACGAAACTGCGCGTCTGTTGCGGATTATCGATGTTCTGCCCGAACAGAATGATTCCACCCGGCTGAACATCGACTATCTCGGTCCGCATGAACTCCGTGACGGACCTCACCGGCCGTGATGCGGCGTCAAAGATGTACGCAGGCATGATCATCTGCCCGATCTGCTCTTCGAGCGTCATTTCGGCAAGTCTCAGCGCAGCGAGCCGATCGGCGCGCTGCCGGCGCATGTTCTCGTTCATGCGTTCATCATCAAACGACAGCGACTCGAGAATCAGCGGCTCGTGCAGTTCCATCGCGTCGTCCGGCATACCATCAAAAATATCCGGGGGAAGAACCGATACCGCGGCTCCGAGGTGGTCTTCAAAGGAGTCGTCAGGAACCGGCTCCCCGTCGTCCGGCAGGACGGTGTCCGGTGGTGCTTCCGGATGATCCGCCGGAGGCTCTTCCTCGGGTAACTCAGGCTCGTAGCCCGGTTCCCGATCGTCCACATGCTCCGACCTCGTTTCCTCGTCCATAGACTCATCTGTCGGGATCACCGTTGCACAGGAAGCAAGCACCGTCAAAGCGAGGATGGTTGTCGTGAGAACGCGTGAAACCTTCACCATGCTCCCTTCACTTCAAGAGACTGTGAAAACGGCCCCCGGACCGGTTTATGATATGGTCGACGAGACGCGGAGCAAGGCGATCGAGCGTCAGCAGCAGCCAGCCTTTCGGCGTCAGAATCCGACGATATTTCCGCCGTCCCGCGAGCAGAAGGATCTCGGCAGCAACATCGCGTTGCGTCATGTCGTGCTTGCGCTTGGAGTGCATGATTGAGCCATCCGCGTTATAGATCTCCTTGTCGGGATCATTCTCGGTAAAGCCAACGTACATGATTCCGACATGAAGACCGGTCGCCGATGTCTCGGCACGGATGGACTGCGCCAGGGCTGTCAGCGCCATCTTCGCCGCTGAATAGATCGATATACCGGGAAAACCTCGCATACCCGAGACGCTGGAAACGAAGATGACGCTGCCACGGACCGATATGAGATCAGCGAGGAAGGTCTGCGTCGAAACAGCCGACCCAATGACGTTCGTCCGCATTACGCTCTCAAGCACATCCGCACGTATGTCACTGAAAGGTCCGCGCATCGATGTCCCTGCGTTATTGATAAGAATGTCGCATCCCGACAGCTCATCGGCTGCCTGCTTGAGATCCACTGCGGTTTGTGGGTCGCAGATGTCGCCGACGACCGTTCGCACCACCCCACCTTTTTCAAGGAGCGCAGCAGCGACCTCGTTCAGTTTCGCCTCGTTCCGGCCATGGATAACGACACGCGCCCCGGCTTCAACACAGATATGAGCAGTTTCGCGGCCTATACCACGACTGGAGCCGGTAATGACGACGGTCTTACCCGACAGAAACGAGAATCTGGACATGCACTGTACTCCTGCGCGAGATTGTAGCACGGTCCGGGTCGTATTAGAACAGTTCGTACGCGCGGATCTCACGGAATTGCACGGACACGCGTACGCGAGCCGTATACTCACCGCTGCGTATCGATACAAGCGGAGCTTCGATGAGCACTGCATCCGCAACGATTTCGGCGGGCCTGTTCGCAGTCACGCGACGCGCCTCGGCGAGAACCGCGTGTGCCACTGCAGCCTGTATCGCCTCCTGTACAGCCACCGGCCCAGCGAAGTAGTCGGCTGTGCCCATTCCTTCAGACCGGGCGATGTCGGAACGCAGGAATCGCAACCGCGACGAGCTTTGCACCTCGTCCGGGTGAAAGGAGAAAACGCCGTAGATACGGCCATCAGCCTCACGAATCTGCCGGGTGCGAAGGCCGCGATCCCCCCGGACGATCGCCGCCCGCGGGACAACATCAACCTGCTCCCGCACACCGCGCAGCGGTTCAGCCGGAACGTAGCGAACGTTGAAGCCGTAGGTCATCCCGGCAAACACGAAGGCAGCCGTCTCAAGGAGACGAAGCGCGGCCTGCTCTGCATCCCAGGAGGCGCTTTCGCCCTCCGAGAGAAAGGGCTCGAGTTCGGCCCACAACTCGGCCTGCAGAATCATATCCCGGGCCGCAGCCTGACCGACAATAACCGCAGTGAGCATCAGGTACAGGATCAGCGATCGGGATAGCCGGTACACAGGTCCCTTTCTTACTCCCGCCCGAAAAACACCCGCAGAGAGTTTATGTTCAGGCGAAGCAGGAGATACACGAAGGCCGCGAGAAATCCGGCCAGATGTGTCAGATGTGCGACGCCACTGCCCGGACTCGTGAGGCCCCTGAACAGTTCAAGCGCGGTGAACCCAAGCACGAGTACGGGCGCCTTTACTGGAATGATCGCGAAGAGAAAGATCACCGAATCGGGGAAAAACGTCGCGTACGCGAGCAGCGTCGCGAAGACGGCTCCGGATGCTCCTAGTAACTGTATCTGCACAAGGCCGGTCATCCAGTAAATGACGAGCGAGAGCAGTCCGGCAACAAGGCCTGAGAACAGGTAGAAAACCAGAAACTCGGTAGAACCGATTCGCCGCTCTACCTGGGACCCAAAAATGAAGAGACCGAACATGTTGAACAGAATATGCCCCCAGCCAAACGGCGAGTGCACAAACATGTAGGTAAACGGTTGCCAGAACATACCCCTGCGTATCGTCTCAAGAGGGTTCATTGCCAGAAGGTACAGGAATTCAGGCAGAAAATTTGTGATTGCATAAAAAAGGACGTTTACACCGACAAGCCACAGGACGGCGTTATACTGGCGATAGGCGAAGGGCCGACGCAGCAAAACTCTGTTGTTCATGACTCTCAGTGTACGCCAAGCGATATCCCTGCGGCAACATCGATTACGTGACTGATTACACTTGATGCTGTTGAGATTGTCGACGGCGACCCTTTGGCGATACACTGTCGAAATCGTGAATACCATTGATGAAACATACTATTTTCCGCTTGACCGCTATATCGATCCGGAACGCATGTCGCGTATACGGGACTTCGCACAGGGTCGGGAGACACCCTTTCTCGTTGTCGATCTCGATCTGATCAGGGAACGCTACAAACTCTTTCAGAAGACCATGCCCTTCGCCAAAGTCTACTATGCAGTCAAGGCGAATCCCATGGACGAGGTCATTGAAGTTCTTCGCGATCTCGGCAGCAGCTTCGACGTGGCAACCCGCTACGAGCTCGATCAGCTGCTTCGACTCGGTGTCGACCCGTCGCGCATGAGCTACGGGAACACCATCAAGAAGCGCTCCGACATTGCATATTTCTTCGAGAAAGGCGTCCGTGTTTTCTGCAGCGACAGCTTTGAGGATACGCAGAATATTGCTGATCACGCTCCGGGATCGCGTGTATTTTTCAGGCTGATAACCGAGGGCTCCGGCAGCGACTGGCCGCTTTCGAGAAAGTTTGGCGCGCACTCGGATGTGATTTATAACCTTGCGCTACGCGCGCGTGACCTGGGGCTTGTACCATGGGGACTGAGCTTTCACGTAGGAAGCCAGCAGCGAGACATCGGTCAGTACGACGACGGAATCTCGCGCGCAAAGTACCTCTTTACCTGTCTTCGTGACGAAGGCATACAACTCAGCATGATCAATATAGGAGGTGGCTTTCCAGCGAACTACGTTGATCCGACGCTTCCCATGGAGACCTACGCCAGCGAGATCAAACGCTTTCTGCACGAGGATTTTGGTGATGTACTGCCCGAAGTCCTTATCGAGCCGGGGCGGGGCATGACGGCCGACGCAGGTGTGATCGTTTCGGAGATCGTACTCATAGCCAAGAAGTCCAAGAACGGTCTGTATCGCTGGGTATACCTTGACGTCGGCATGTTCGGGGGCCTCATAGAGACCTTCAACGAAGCAATCCGATACCCGATCTATTTTGACAAGGCCGGAAAGTCCGAAGAGATCATACTCGCAGGACCGACCTGCGACAGTATGGACATTCTGTATCAGAATTACCGCTACCGTATGCCTCACAGCTGCCGCATCGGGGACAGAGCCTACGTGTTCTCAACCGGCGCGTACACGCAGAGTTACAGCTCGGTGAACTTCAACGGATTTCCGCCGCTGGAAGCCTATGTGCTGCCTCCTGAAGCACAGCCGGCGGCTGCGGTCTCATAGCCATGAAGCGCAAGCCGGACCACTACACCGAGCAGGCCCGCAAGGAGGGCTTTCCTGCCCGCAGCGTATACAAGTTTGACGAACTGCAGCACCGCTTCGGACTGGTGCGACGGGGTGACCGGGTTCTCGATATCGGAGCATCCCCGGGCAGCTGGACCCTCCGACTTCTGGAGATTACCGGAAAGGAAGGGCGTGTGGTTGCCCTGGATCGCAAGGAACTTCCTGAACTCTCGCGGGCGGGGAACACTGCCGTGTGCCTACTCGCCGACATTACCGAACCGGAGCAGTATTCGATGCTGAACGAGTACGCGCCCTTTGACACCATTGTGAGTGACGCCGCGCCAAACACAAGCGGCCACCGCACGCTCGACACGGCGCGCTCGGCAGTGATAGTCGAATCATCCCTCGCACTCACCGAAACGATGCTGAGGCCCGGAGGCAACGCGGCGTTCAAGCTGTTTCAGGGAGGCGATGAACAGAGCATTCTCGCGACCGCGCGG
>RECN01000011.1 GCA_007694005.1 Spirochaetaceae bacterium | reverse complement strand
GCGATGTGAGACGCGCTGATGTTTCGTCCGGCACACATGAGGTTCGTGACGTTCTTCGAGTACAGCGCGCGATAGGGAATCGCCCAGGGGGACGGAGCCGGGTGGAAGACTGTCGGCTCGCCCGGATCGTAAAAACCGGCCGGCGCATGGTTATCCATGCTCCACCCCGCGTAGGCTATTACGTCTTCGAACGGGCCGCCTGCTTCAACATCACCCTGGGAAATTATGTGGTCTCCAACATAGCGCCGGCTCTCGCGTTTGCCGGGAAGAAACCCGAGCCAGTCGAGTGTCCAGTTGCGAGCGTCGTAGTCGTCTTCGTACCGTTTAATGAGATCCCACACACCGGTCGCCACGGCGAGGAGATCGTCACGGACCGTTTCGGTATCGTGTATGGTGTCGCCCTCGCCCCCGGACTCAAGCCACCAGAAATTGGTCTTGCGAAGGTCCAGTGACCGGCCCGGGCCAATGTGCTCGCGCTCGTAGCGATGCGCGAACTCTGGAGGAATAAAACGCTGCGGCTTCTCGGTCTCGCGCACCTGTATAAGACAGGACATTCCCATGGTTTTGGCATCTGCGGTATCAACGGCGTGTGACTCGCCGAACTCAGTCTTCTCCTCACGCCCCCAGCGGTGCTCAGCACCGGTCAACGGCGCGAGAATCGAGTCGCCGGAGCAGTCTATGAAGAGCATCGCCGCAATAGTGTGGTAGCGCTGTGTCGTGGTCTGCCACGCGGTGACACTGCGGATCGTGGTTCCCGGGGCGTCTGGCGTCGCGACGTCGGGTTCGCCGCGCGCCCCGCTGCCGCGCTCGGTCGCGCCGACGCCACCTGTCTCTGCGACGTCGGCGTCCAGCACCGATGCATTCAGCACGAGCTCGATATTCGCCTCGCGGGTCACGAAGTCAAACAGGAGGGCACTCCACTGCGAGTAGTTCTTCTGCGGATTGCGGTAGATGTTTTCAAGCTCGATCTCTTCGATTATGCCGGTCTCGCGCATGTTCGCACCGAAGGCGCCGCAGATCCACATGCGGATCTCCTCGGACGCGTTGCCACCGAGCACAGCCCGGTCGTTGATCAGCGTAACCGTCGCCCCGTTGCGCGCTGCGGCGATCGCCGCACAAATGCCAGCCATACCTGCACCGATTATGCAGATGTCACTTGTGTGCTCGACCGTTCTGAATACACTCATTTTCTACCTCCCGGCGTGGTTCGGACCGCTGGCTCCGGCATGACACCGGCTTCCCTCGCACCGCCGTCTTTCGCGCCGGGTCGTGTGCCGCTCCGCAGATTGGCTTCGATTCGTCGCGCCGTTGCTGCGACTGTGGCGTTCATACCTTCAGTGTTGCGTGCGTACGCATTGTCGGAGGGGTAGACCGCAGCGATTGCCGCAACGCGCGGGGTGCCAATCGCCGCTGCCCAGGCGACCTGGTTCGCTTCGGTGCGGTCCCACCGGACCACCGCCTCAGTGGCGCCAAGCGCCATCCCGATGACCGACTCCCGGACCGGAAATGTTTCGTGAGCTCCCGCCGTTGAGGCGAGGTCCATGTGAGGGTCGGCGTGAAGGAGATAGACAACCGATTCACGCCATACCACGCCAAGCGCGACCGTGGCACCGAGCTTCTGTAGCTCAGAAAGCGGGTCAAGGCTCGCCGGAATAAGGCCGGAGGCGTGCAGACTCTGCGCGGAAAGCGCGTGTATACCAGGGCCGACTGAATATTTCCTCGACGCATCCTGTTGCAGCATGCCCGTGTGAACCAGGGTTCCAAGCACCCGGTTGACTTTGCTGTGTTCGAGGTCAAGCCGCCGTGCGAGTTCACGGCTTCCCAGCGGCACGTTGGCGGTAACTACTTCCTGAAGCACGATAAACCCCGTGATAATGCTCTGATTCGGTTGTGCAGGCGTCATATGGTGCTATAATAGCATCGTAAAGCGCGATGTCAAGGCACAAAACGGATTAATGTATCGTTTGTTATCCCTTAATACCCGTCAGGACGATTCCGCGAATAAAGTATTTCTGTGTAATCAGGAACAGCAGCAGCAGCGGGATGGTTGCCGTTACGGCCGCCGCCATGATCAGGTTCATCTGCGCGGTGTTTTCCTGTACAAAGAAGTCGAGTCCCAACGGGATCGTATAGTTCGTGACACGGCGTAGAAACACAAGCGGCTGCAGGTAGTCGTTCCAGCGCCACATCGCCGAAATGATCATGAGCGCGAGCATGGCCGGCCGTGTGAGCGGCATTATAATCCTGCTCCAGATGCGAACGTGACCCGCGCCATCAATAATCGCTGCTTCGCTCAGGTCTTTCGGTATCTGCTCGTAGAACCCGCGCAGTAGGAAGGTCCCAAAGGCGCTCACGGCGTTTGGGATAATGAGCACCGTCAGGGTATCGAGCCAGCCCATCCAGTTAAACATGATGAAACGGGGAATCAGCAGTACCTGGGGTGGAATCATCATCATGGCCAGGTAGGAAAGAAAGAGCGTTTCCTTAAACGGAAAATCGAGCTTTCCGAAGGCGTAGCCACCAAGCGATGCGGTCAGGAGAACAAGCGACGTCGCACCGACGGTCACGATAATCGAGTTTACGTAGAATCGATAAAACGGATAGCGCCCCGCCCAGACTCGCTCGTAGTTCTGCCACTGCGGGTTTTCCGGAATCCAGCGGATCGGGAACTCAAACACATCGATCTGCAGTTTCAAGGATGCAGAGATCATCCATAAGAAGGGCAGAATCATGAGTATCCCGAGAGCGAACATAAGGACCGTAAGCACCACGCGGCTGGCCATAATATTCTGTGAACGGCTTCCGACCTTAGGCTTGAGTACACCAGGTTGTTTCGTTGCAATATCCATATCGTGTGATTCCCTAGAAGATCTTGAGGAGCTTTTTGCGCAGCTGCCAGTTCAAATACGTGACGAAAAAAATGAGGACAAACAGCACCCAGGCCATCGCAGACGCGTAGCCCATACGGTAAAACTGAAACGCAGACCGATACACGTAGAACACGATCACACTGCTTGAGGTCCCCGGACCACCCTGAGTCATTAGATTCACCTGCGCGAACACCTGCAGCGAACCGATCATGGTCGTCATGAGCAGGAAGATCGTCGTCGGGGTGAGAAGCGGAAGCGTAATGCGAAAGAACTTCTGCAACCCGTTCGCACCGTCTATGTCTGCCGATTCATACAGATCTTTAGAAATGCCCTGCAGCCCTGCCAGATAGATCAGCATCTGATACCCGACTGCCGCCCAGACGGATGCGATTATGATCGATATCAGGGACCAGTCGCTGCTCGCGATCCACAGCGGTGGGTTCTCTATACCAAGCGAGCGAAGCACGTTGTTTATGGGGCCTCGACTCGGGTGGAAGAGCGCCAGCCACACCGTTGCAACGGCGACCAGACTCGTAATGTGCGGCATGAAAAACATGGTCCGAATGACCTTCGCTCCGTACGCGCCTTCGTTCAGAGCGGTTGCCGCGAGGAGCCCAAGGATCATAGCCGACGGAACGGTGATTACGGTGAATCGTATGGTGTTCCAGAAGGAGTCGGTAAACCAACGGTCACCGGGCATCTCGAGAAAGTTCCTGAGCCCGACAAACTGTATTCCCTGTATCCCCGACATGAAGTTCCACTGCGAGAACGCAAGCACGAAGGAGAAGGCAAGCGGAAGTAGGAAAAACAAGAAGTAACCGATCAGGTTTGGTGCGAGAAAGCTGTAGGCGACGATCGCCTCGTATTTTTTCTTGGTTAGTGACATGGGCCTGACTCCGGAACGAAATATGCGGCACCGGAGCGTGTGCTCCAGCGCCGCTTTCTACATTCTTAACTCTGTGACAGCCCGTATCAGCGACTGCGTGCCTGCCGAATCGCGTCGCTCGAGCGACGTTCAGCGTTCTGAACCGCCTGAGACACCGAAATCTCACCAAGTACTGCTCGCCGGTACTCTTCCTCTTCGATGGGACCAAGCTGCGCAGCGGCGGTAAACTGATCTGGCACAGAAATTTCTATGTCTCCAGAGAAGTAGTATGCTGCGAAGCTATCCACATCGAGCAGATCTGCATTATTTCCAATGAACAGGTCTGCGACCATGTCCGGGTCGTATCCAAGCCATCCCGGAGCACGTCCACCCGGAATGTGATGCACGTAGCCTTCAGTTGAAAAAAACTGGAGGAACTCCCATGCAAGTTCCGGATCCCCAGGATTGGGGCCAATAACGGGCATGTCCTGTGGACCGGCGAGGTCAAAGTAATCGCTTTGTGCGGCATTCACACGGGGCGACGGGGCAATAGCGGTCACGAAATCATGCGGAAACTGTTCCCGGTCGACAAGTGTCCGCACAACCCATGCGTTGCTGACACCAAACATCATGACGTTCCCGCGAACAAACTCTACGTGAGGATCGGACCGGGTCGCCATCTGCTCGGCGAGCGGCATCTGCGAACGATCGACCTGATCCATCCGATAGTGAACATTCAGCAGTTCTTCGTAGACCGGATGCCCAAGGTTGCTCATTCCTTCGTCGTTGTACCGCCAGTTACCACCGAAATAGGTCCGTCCGGCGCGTTCCCACAGATGCGCACCCCACGGAAAGAGCATGGAACCGAAGACGCCTGCATCACGGTCGGTCAGTTCTAACGCGATTTCTGCATAGTCGGACCAGGTCCAGTTATCGGGAATGGTGATTCCGCGACGGTCAAACTCTGTCTTGTTGTAGAACACGACTTCGATTGCACGGGCTGCCGGAAGCATGTAGGGTCTGCCTTCGTGATACGAAAACCCGGCAAGGGAACCGAACTCTGCTTCAAGATCGAATCCGTTGGCCTCAATAAACGGTGTCAGATCCGCGGCCAACCCGTTTTCGATACGCGTAACCATGAGGTCACGGTTATAGTTCACGTATACGTCTATCTGTTCACCGGACAGAAGCGCCGTATCAAGACGGGTGTTTCCGTCGGCGTTGTTCACAAAGCGTTCGTGAACAGCGACCACATTCCGCCCCTGTTCGCGCATGCGTTCGTTAAACGCCTCAGCCAGTGCATCCGGTCCCGCTTCACCGGGTATTCCAGTCCAGAAAACTATCCGCTGCTCGCCGGGTTCGGCAGCCTCACGACCACCTGCAGCCATAAGAATCGGCAAAACAAGCGCCAGAACAAGCAGTGCGACGACCAGTCGTCGACTCAATATTTTCGTACTCATTTGGTACTACCTCCTTAAGGATTTCGAACTGTCCTTATCCTTGGGCCGAAACCGGCTCGCGTCTATGGAGGCTGGTGTCCGAAAAACGGAACATTTTTACGGTATGCCACCGTATCATGACGTGTTTTACCCGAACCGGATTCATTTTACCCGGTACTCGTTGACAATTTGTGGTGACGCGTAAAGGGCAGCCGGAGTACGACCTTGGCACCATCCCGCACCGGCATAACGCTTACCCCGTACGCTGATCCGTACATGAGTTGTATGCGACGAGACACGTTCGCGAGGCCGACCGATCGTTCCCCTGTCGCCTGAGGATGCAGAGCGACATCGGTTGAGAATCCTGCCCCGTTATCCCGTACAGACAGGAAGAGGGTACCCTCTTCCACCATCGCGTGAACTGTGACCTTTCCGGCAGCGGTACGCCCGCGAAAGCCGTGTCGGATACTGTTTTCAACAAGCGGCTGGAGAATGAACTTTGGAACCGAAGCCTCCAGTAAGGTTTCAGCAACATACGCCTCAAACTCGAACGCGTCGGCCCAGCGCATCTTCTGAATCAGAACGTAACTTTCGAGAATAGACAGCTCTTCTGACAGGGGAATGGCTTCGTCACTGCTTCGAACCGCGTAATATAGAACATTCGTCAGCGCTCCGGTCATATCAGCGACGTTCGGCGCACGACTTAATGTTGCCATGGTCTGTATCGAATGCAGTGCATTGAACAGAAAATGAGGATGCATCTGATTCTGCAGGAGTTCAAGCTCAAGTCTCCTGAGATCCGCCTGTTCTTCGTAGACTGTTGCAACCAGATCCCGTATACGCTGCATCATTGCATCGATGGACCGCGACAGGTTGCCAAGCTCGTCCTGCGCGTCCGTTGCGACCGGAACATCCAGGGTATCGCGTTGTATGCGTTCCGCGGCTTCGGCAAGCTCTCGGATGCGCCGCGTTATTGCGCTACTAACCACCAGGCCTACGCCACTGAAGGCAATCAGGACGCCCAGGATAACCAGCAGCAGCCGGAGCTGTGTCGAGCGAACTTCGGACAGTATTTCGCCCTCATCTATGGACTCCACGAGAGTGAGCCCCCCGCGGTTCAATCGATAGGTAATCGTGAGCTGCCTGTCCGACTCCGGCGCACCAATTCGAGGCTCCAGCGCAACGAGACGTTCGCCGTCTGCTGAAAGAATTGCTCGCGAAGTCGAGTCAAAGCTCCGTTCAACAGAAAGGACACGCAGGACTTCGTTGCCCGGGAGCGCGACAAGTACGATACCCTTCGGGCTTCGGTCCACAGGATCCAGAATGATCCTGTAGACAAGGAACAGCGTATCGAGTCGTTCGGCCTCGACGAAGTTATCGACGAAGCCGACCACGTTAATGTTCGCTGTCGTGCCGTCAGGGGGTTCGGGAAACCACGGAAGCGCCTGCAGTCGCCGGAAATCCTGATTCCAGTGTTGCCAGGACGCGTGGGTATTTCCATCGAAATTCGAAATGATGATAAACACCCTCTCAGTAACAAATGAAGCACCAACGCGGGTAAAAACATCGGTCAACTGGCTGTAGGTGCGAAACAGCTCGTAGTCGGTCATGCCGTCCAGATCCGCGTCCAGAAAGTCCGTAATACTGGAGCTGAGCACGAGGTAATTAGTCAGGTTCACGGTCTGCTCGATCAGCTGATCGGTGTTCCTCCCGATCTGGTTCAGGGTTGCCTGGCGAATCGACTGCACCCGATCGGACATTTGCTCGTTCAGTTCCTGGAACGATAGAACTGTACCAAACGACAACGGGATAACCACTGAGACAACAAAAAGCAGCAGGAACTGCACCGAAAGCGGAACGTCACGCAAGCGGGGTAATCGGGGCGTTCTCATGAACGGTTTCCTTAAGATTCATGGCTTTTTCGCCATGCACCGGGGGTTGTACCGGCAAACTCCCGGAACAGGCGTGAAAAATAGGCACTGTCTTCGAATCCGAGCTCCTGTGCAATCTCGTACACGAAGACCCCGGGACGCGAGAGCAGCAACTCCTTTGCACGATCAACCCGCAGCCGATTCACATAATCGGTAAAGGTAGCTCCGGTAGTCTGATGGAACACCCGTGAGAGATAACTCGGGTTGACCGAGCATTCCCGGGCTATCTCGTCGAGCGGAAGGGCCCGGGTATAGTGTCTGGCGATATATGCGCGAGCCCGAGTCACAACCGGTACCCGATCGTGTTGCATGCGCTCCTGGAGGGTTTCGGCTATGGCCTGAAACACCTGTTCAAGCAGCATCGTTGCACCCCGGGCAAATGCGGATTCCCGGATGTTCCTGTGAAGCGCCGCCGAAGGGACAACAGGGAACTCACTGTCGAGGCCGTGTGCGCTGCGGTACATTCCGGTCGCGAGAGCGTACAGCATCTCCTTGAAATCGACCGGAGGGATCCCCTTCGCCCACCCAGCGGCAATGAGTGTTGTAAGCTCATTGTGAAAGCCCGTAGCCGCCGCTTCCGTCAATAGCCCTGAAAGCCGGGCATCAATTCTATCGTATACCTGACCGGGATTTTCGATCGAAGCGGGTCCACGCTGCCTCGGGTCACTATCGGACCTCACAATGCGAACTGCATCGGCCGATGGTCCACGGTAGAACTCGGCAACGGACTCGGCGCGTAGTCGAGCGAGGCTCCGGTCAATCTGGCCGACATCGCCAGACACTGGCTGCACGGCTGTAATGCGTGCATCGAGGTTCGCGTGGAGCCGAATCGTCCGACGCACGGCGTCGAGCATTGAATGAAGCGTTTCGTCTGCCACCTTCAGGAATGCGCCGATGGTTCGATCACCTGTATCGATTACCCGTGCATACGGGGCCGACTCGAACACGGGGCGCACCAGTGACGTCACCGAAGTAGCGGTCCCGACCGGCACTTCTCCTGCGTCCGACCCCGGCACTATGAGCACGATGCGCAGCGGTATGGCATCCGGTGGGAGATCACCCCGAACATCAGGTGACAACGCGGCATCTGTCGAGGACTCGAACAGGTACCTGATTCCTTTATCCCGGTTGTTTGCTTCACGGCTTCGTGGCATCCCCCGTGCGTCGAGCTCGTCTTTGAGCATGGCCATGACTTCTGTCAGGCGTTGCTCGTCTATTGCGGATTTCAGCAGGTAGTCCCGTGCACCTGAACGTAACGCTCGCTGCGCATAGGAAAATTCACCGAAGGACGTTAACACGACACTCAAGGTATCGGGTTGAACTTCGTGGAGCCGCTCGATAAGCGTGATGCCGTCCATACCAGGCATCATTATGTCGACAAACAGCACATCCGTCGGATTACTGGAGACTGCGACAAGGGCTTCTTCAGCCGACGAGTAGTCTCCCGTCACCTCGAACCCGTGAGCAGACCAGTCAACAGCAGCGCGAAGCCCGGCGCGAACGAGGGTCTCGTCGTCAACGAAGGCAATCGTATACATCGGTGCTATAATAGCACAACTCTTCCGACAGTGGTATGAGGGAGATATCCGTGCGACGCGTTGAAGCGGAGCGAACGACTCGTCAACCGAAGCTATGCCCGATCACGATTCTTCCGAGACAGGCTGTCCCGACAGCGTAATGCCCGGCAACACACCCAACGCGGTCGGGTTGGCAAGGTTGGCACCTGACGGCGGACCAAAGCGCTCGCCGTCGCGGCGGTAGATGATCAGATCGAGGTTGTCCGGGTTGAGTATCCAGTACTCTCTGACTCCGCACTGCTGGTATACGAGCTTTTTCTCCGTCTGGTCCTTCCATGCCGTTGATGCCGAAAGGATTTCCAGAATCCAGTCGGGAGCTCCGAAAACTCCTTCTTCGCGGCATTGCGACGGATCGCAGACGATCATGAGGTCCGGCTGCACAACGGTATCCGCGCGCTCGTCCTCGGCATCCGGAAAGGGGTACAGATCGACCGGCGCGATAAACGGCTCGCAGGGCTTGCCATTGAGCTGGTTTGAAAGCTGCGTGAATAGTTTGCCGAGCAACCGCTGATGTATAAGACGCGGCGCGGGACTCATGGCGTACGCGATTCCGTTGATCAGTTCCCACTGTTCATCGGTTTCCCATTGAAGCCGTTCGGCTATCGTATATCGACCGCCGGGTTCAACGACGCTGGATTCGTGTGTTTCCATCGCGTCCTCCTCGTACAGTATACCACGCACGGTACAGAGCACGCTGCGCGGCCACGCGCCCAGCGCACGTACACCGCTGGCGTTACCCGCCGGAGCCTCAGAATCGGTACTCGAGCCCCAGAATCGCCCCGAGACGGGCACCGTCCCCGGATCCACCGTGGGCGAAAATGCCTGCGGCGAGCAGGTCGAGTCCGCCGA
>RECN01000108.1 GCA_007694005.1 Spirochaetaceae bacterium | reverse complement strand
GATTAATCGAAAAAGAGCGATACAATCCCACGATCACTCTGTGTCTGGGACTGTGCCGAAGCCTGGGAAAGAGCCTGGACGAGTTATTCTGGATGGAGGAGAACGATGACGCGGAGAGATGAACGGATTGATTCGGATGTACGACGGGTTGAAGGGAGAGCCTTCGTCCTGCTCAAGTGGGGCGTCTTCGCTGTGCTGGTTGTACGGTGGTTCGTACTCGGTCAGACCCTGACCGAGACATGGGACTTCTTTGCGGTCTGGGTGGTGGCATCCCTGTTCGAGTACTTCATGTACGCGCTGCGGGGCGTGCCGATGTCGTACCCGGTACCGTTGAACCGGCGCGAACAGCTGGTCTTTCTGGCAACTGTTCCCGTCGTTACCGGGCTTGTGCCGGTGGTGATCCTGCATTTACGTCAGGCGCTGACCGGGTGGGGCCACGCATTCGGGATCTTCGGAAGAACCTATATTGCCATGCTCGCTATGTTCGCCCTATATCGCGCGATCAACGCGCGATGGGAGCGGCGGTCGCTTGAGTGATCGTATCCGGTAGAGAACTGTTTATACGAAATCCGATTAAGGATGAACGTTAAAGGAGTAACGAATGGAAACGAAGAAAGGAAAAGGTTGGTTTGAGTTTTTCGCGACCCTTGTTTCGGCCGCTATCGCCGCAAACGTAGGAACTTTGTTGGCCCGGATCTACGGTCTTGAATGGTACTTCCTTGGCCTAATTGTGATGGTTCTGTTTCTGTTGTGTTACGGAGCAGCCTGGGTGGTCCGAAGCAAACTGATACGGGCATAGCAGATTACGGGGGCTTCGTTGAAGCCCCCCGAAGGCAATAAATGTATCGAAGTGTTGGACGTCGCATCGATGGACACACGCAGCACCCCATGGTTCCCGTTGTTGGCGCACGGCCGCTTACTGCGCCGGTATTTCCACCTTACGGACACTCTTATCCGCGATTCGCATGGTTATGTCCCGCAGCACGCGCTCACATTCCGTATCATCCGCGAACCGTCCGATAGTCTCCCAGCTTCCCGTTCCGAGTGACTGAGCCTGGAGTCGTGATCGTTTCGCGCGAAAACCGATCGCGAGTATCAGTTTGTCCTTCTCCTGGTTTACAACCCAGATCGACATCTTGTCTCCTTCGGCCTTGCGACGTACGCCTGCCTGCCGTGACGCTTCCACAGCCGCGGTAGCACCCGCTGCGCCACCCGCCGCACCTGCTGCACTGCTCATTCGGCCACTCTACAACGACATGGCCGGACCGCCAACTGTAAAAGGGCTACCGGAGCGTTGAATACTGGACGTCGGTGACCACCAGCTTCCGGCCGGCTCGCGAAAGGTTCGCGTCTCACCTCGAAAACCCATAGCCAGAGGGCGTTGCAGATGGATAGTGGATCTGGATGTCATCGTGTTCGTTACCGCGCTCAGCCACGGCATCACGTTCGGCCTTCGATACGATTCGGGAGTGCTGTTCAGTATCGCATCCTTCTGGATTCCGTTCCTTGGGCAGATTGTATACGCCTGGTTGAGGCAAACTACCGGCAGCCTGGTGTTTCCGATCCTGGCCTTCAGTTTGAGTAATCTCGCGGTCCTGTTGTTCCCGTACCTTGTGAGTTGATCCCGATGGCGTATCCCTAAAACAGTAAGAATGTAACCCCCGCGGCGAACAGTATGGGATAGAGGAGCATCTCGAACTGAAACGTCAGAAAGGAGGCAAGCTGGATGTAGCGCTTCCTCATACACGTTAGATAACAGGTCAAGTGGTATTCAGCCCAATACGAGCATCCCGTTCTATCCGCTTCGTTCTAAGCCACAAGCCGAAGGCGAGAAAGACGGCGAGCGGCAGAACCCCCGACAGGGGATTCAGGAGTATGTCTCCTGCACCGTGAAAGGTGATGATTCCTTCATCAAAAATGAGGACGTTGGGCACGGCGTCTTCGATCGTGTGCATCAGCACGGCGGGCCAGACGGACCGGGTAATACGTGTCATTTCTACAAATACCACCGCCCAGATCGTTATTACGATGGGACTGCGAACAAACACGTCTAACAGCCTCCCGAACGGCGTGCTATAGTAGGTGTCCGGCAGGAAGTACAGATAGTACGGTGCGTGCCAGAATGCCCAGACGAGCCCGACAATGAGGTATATCCATACGTCACCGGCCTTGACTGACACGAGTTTCGGCATAAGGAAACCCTGCCAGGCAAAGTCCTCGAACACGTTTTTGATGATCAGCCCGATGAACAGCGCTCCGAAGACTGAAACGATCGACGAAATGGAACCGGGGGAGAAGCTCACCACACCGAACAGCTGGCCGATGATTACGAACACGAGAGTCACTGCCGGAAAGATAAGAATCGATAGAGCGTACCAGAGCATGTTCCCGCGGAGTCTCGGGCGAAGCCCGAAGTCCGCCCAGTCTCTGCGTAACGCGCGTATGATCACACCGCAGAGAAACGGCAGCACAAGCCAGAGACCCATCCCGAGGGATTCCTCCCCGACCTGCTCCGGCAGTATCCGGTCAACGAGTACGCCGATCCATCCGCTGACCAGCGCTACGACAACAAAAACGGCAATCAGGACGGTGTCCTGTCGCTTCCCCGGAGAACCGGCGCTCCCGGAGAACGTCGCCGTGTCTTGGTTCTGCATGCTGGAGTTCCTCCGTGTTCCTCAAACGTTCAGATACACCGCGGGTAGTCCCGCGTCAAGGCGTGATTCTGCTGTCGGCGGGCAGTTTCTTCGGTCACGCGGGATAGGTTTCCGTTGACCGATTCGCGGCCATAGAAGCAAGATGCAACGAGAACGATGCGAGAGGGTCGTCCGGTGTTCCGACGCCCCGGGAGGTCTCACGTGGAGCTCAGGATTGCAGGGGTAGACAAGATTTACCGCGGACCGGTTACGGCGCTTCGCGGCGTTTCCATGACCCTCCATCCCGGTGTGATCGGTTTGCTCGGACCGAACGGGGCAGGGAAGTCAACCCTCATGCGGATCATCGCGACAATCGCACAGCCAACAGCCGGTGCGGTGTATTGGAATGGTGTTGATACGAAACGTAATCCGGACAAGCTGCGCCGGGTGCTTGGATACCTGCCGCAGGATTTCGGCGTCTACCCGAACCTGAACCCGTTCGAGTTTCTCACCTTCCTCGCGGCGGCGAAAGGACTCGACACGAAGAAGTCCCGCCGGAGAATCGAGGAACTGATCGATGCGGTTAATCTGCGAGGCGTCGCGACCCGCCCGATCGGTCGTTTTTCTGGCGGTATGCGACAGAGGGTCGGAATCGCGCAGGCCCTGTTGAACGACCCTGAGCTGCTCATTGTCGATGAGCCGACTGTTGGGCTCGACCCGGAGGAGCGCATCAGATTCCGGTCCATGATCTCCGAGCTTTCCGGAGAGCGGGTCGTCATTCTGTCGACCCACATAGTCTCCGACGTTGAGACGACTGCCGACGAAATAGCCCTGATAGCCCGGGGATGCTTGCTCGCGTACGCTCCGGCGAAGGCCCTGGTTGCCGAAGTAGCTGGGAAGGTATGGGGCGTGGTACTCTCCGACGAAGATCTTGCGGCCATCCGGCGGAACTACATAATCGTGAGTACGACGCGGAGGAACGGTGGAGTCACTGCCCGCGTGGTCGCAGATGGCTCCCCGCACCCCTCTGCCGAGCAGCTTGCACCGACACTTGAAGATGCATACATGAACCGGGTCTTGTCGTACGATGGAGGTTCCCCGTGATTGCAGTCCTTCACGTTGCTTTGGCGGACTGTCGCGAGCGCTTGCGTCGATTCAGTATCGTCGCCGTTTCGGCGCTTTCGGCGTTTCTGGGCTACCAGGTTATTGCCGGGGCGCTGATGATCCGCCTGGGCCACTATCGCGGCGTCATGAACTCGGCGTGGATAGGGATCATGATGGCGACCGCAGGTGGATTCTTTGTCTCACTGGTCGGGTTCTACGTGGTGCGCGGCAATGTGACGGGTGATCGCGAGTCGGGCATCGCCGACATACTGTCGGCGACTCCGCTTCCTGATTCGTCTTACGTGGTCGGAAAATTTCTGGGCAACAGTGTAGTGCTGATGATCGTCATCGCCGTCCTATTCGCAGCCGCGGGGGTCATGCAACTCGTTCACGGCGTGCAGGGGCCTTTCGATCTGATTGAACTGTTTCTTCCCTTCGTTGTGTTCACCGTACCGGTTGCGCTTGGGGTTGCGGCTGCGGCCGTGTTGTTCGAGTGCGTCCCGATCTTGCGTTTACCCGCCGGGAACGTCGTGTTTTTCTTCGTCTGGTTCGTGGTGCTCCTGGTCTCGGGAGGAGCTTTACTTGGATTTGACGAGATCGAACGCTCAATGGGACAGGAAATCGTCGCGCAGGGAGGAGAATATCGGGGCGGAGTCGTTCTTGGTACGGCGGTGACCACAGAGCTTCAGACCTTCGTGTGGTCAGGATTCGACTGGAGTCAGGTAACACCACAGCGCGTTCTTGTCCTTGCTGTTCTTCTCCCGGTGTTGCTCGCGATCGCGGTTTTCTTTTACGGGCGTGACCATCTCGATCCCGAACGGGCCGCACTGCGACGCGATCGCCGGCGACAAGACGTGCAACAGACCGCAGACCTTCGCCTTCCGGACACAGCCTCAGGGACTCAGGAGCCGCCATCCGTGCAGGCACCAGCGATTCGCAGCGGCAACGGGCTGTCCGCGTTCCTGGCCCTCGTCACCGGGGAGTTCCGTCTCCTGATGAAAGGACAACGGCCGGTCTGGTACGTGGTCGCTGGTGGCCTGGTCGTCGCGTGCATGCTCGCGCCAATTGAGATGACCCGTCGGGTTATCCTTCCGCTCACCTGGATCTGGCCGATACTTGTCTGGTCGAAGTTAGGGGTTCGCGAGACACAGTCTGGTGTCGACAAGATTCTGGGGAGCTGCCCGTCGCCGGTGGTACGGCAGACGGCCGCGGCGTGGTTGGCGGCCGTTCTGTTCGCGTTGGCAGTCGGTGCGGGGGCTTTCGTGCGTTTTGTTGCGTTCCCGGAGTACCTGGCAGGGTTCCTCGCCGGAGCGTTGTTTATCCCGTCGCTCGCGCTTTTTCTGGGTGCCCTCGGACGGACCGAGCGCACCTTCCACATCACGATGATCGTGCTCTGGTATCTCGGCCCGGTTAACGGGGTCGCCACTATCGACTACTCCGGAGCAACCGACGAGGCGGTCACCATGGGGATGCCGGTACTTTATGTGACCATCGCTGTTTCGCTTCTCGCCATGACGCTCGTGACCCGTGCGCTTCGAAGCAGCTCGTGGCGGCCTATCGGGCTTCGAGCCTGAAATCCGCACCTGGCAGGCGTATCGTCCACGCACCTTCCGTGCGGGTCAGGTGCAGGTCGGCGTAGCCGTGACGGAACCCGTCGACGAAAAGCCGGTCCGGGGAAATCGCAAGGGCGTTGACCTCAAGTGGCCCGTCCCACGAGAAAAGTGGGTCTAACTGCATCGCTCTGACGCGTCCCCACCGGTTCAGGGTCACAAAAACTCCGTGCTGTGCCTCGGCGTTTACTAATCGAACCCAGTAGGTGTTCGGCCTTTCCGCAGTTGGAAGTCGGTAAACATTGGCCGACACGAAGGCTCCTTTGTCCCCGGTCAGCTCCTTCCACGCATCAGCAACGAGGCCGGTCGGGATTGCAATGCGTATAGCGGTGTCTGCGCGCCACCACACGGCACCGAAATCATCTTCAGCAAGAGCCCGAGCCACGCGTTTCACACGTCGGAACCGCCGCGAGTTCTCCTGCAGATCACGTGCGTACACGATATCAACAATCGATGGGCTCCCGTCGACGGCCCGGATAGCCACCTCCGCATCCCGTGGAATGAGCTCGTAGTCGAATCCTGCGATTCCGTAGCGGCCCGCAAGATCCGGGCTCGCCTCGGGCTCGGGAACAGGTGGCCTGACGAACGGTTCCCCGGCGAGAATCGCGTGGACCTGACGAGACAGGGTCTGCATATGCCGCACGCTCGAACCGAGCGACTCAAGCTCGTGTGTGTGGTTTGCCAGCATCACTACGTAGATATCCTCCTCGGGATAGTAGCCGGCTTCACTGATGAACCCGACCGTTCCCCCCTCGTGATAGTGATACCGCCGTCCAAACCGCGAGCCGATGGTCCAACCGTAGCCATACCACTCCGCACCGGCACGCTGGTGGCGGGCAACAAGTGCCATAGACAGTTCCCGATCAAAGATCTCGCCGTCGTTTAGTGCTTTCATCCATCGGTACAGATCATACACGTTGGAGTAACCGCCGCCGGCTCCAAGCACCCAGGAGTCATGCCAGAACTCCGGTTCGATGCGATCAATCGGCAGTCCGGTTAACGGTCGCGCGATCCGCGCAGTGTCGGCATTGTCGAGTCCGAAGGAGACGCTTTCCAGACCACGCGGTAGCCAAAGACGTTCGGTGAGGAAGCTGTGAAGATCCGTACCGCTGATCTGCTCGATCAGGGCTGCCAGGATCACGTAGTTAATGTTCGCGTAGTCGAACCGCCGACCCGGTCGGAAATACTCATTAACCTCTCCGAAGTAGCCAACAAGGTCCGTTGTAGAGATCGGTGTTGCCTGGGGTAATACAACCGATTCCAGGTCGTAGGTTCTCGTGCGTGCAAAATCTTCAAGAATTCCAGAGCTCATGCTGAGCAGGTGATGAATCGTGATCTGCTCTGCAAAGGTTCCGAGCTCCGGGAAGAACACAGATACCGGATCATGCAGCTCTATCAAGCCATCGTTCACCAGGGTCAGGACGCCAGCGGCAGTGAACTGTTTCATGACACTGCCAATACCGTAGACCGTGTCGTTGGTATTCGGAACGGTACCTGTATAGTCGCGGTACCCGAAGCTCTCGTGGTACACAACCGTGTCACCTCGGGCCACCAGCACGGTTCCGGAAAACCGGCCGTAGTGTGCATTCGAGTTCATCAGATCGTTCAGGTGTGACTCCACTACCGTCGCGTCGGAGATAAGCGGTGGTCGCGTATCAACGGTAGAACCGGCCTCCGTAGGCTCCTGTTTCGGTGCGCTTGCGCAGCCTAACATCAGAATAGCAACTGATAGCGCCGTGATAGCCTGCTTCATGGCTCATATTAGCAGCGCCAAACACCCACAGCAAGATTCATGCTGGTGGGGTGGACACATGATCTACTACGGATCGAGCAGCCGCGCGAGCGTCGCCGAGTATACCCCGTCGGTGACTATTTCGGGGCACACGAAACCGATCATGCTCAAGCCGTTCTCAAACGCCATGAGCGCGGTGGCGAGCTTTTCGATCTCTATCGGAGGGTCTTCCCCGTTTGCCGCGTACCGTTTCTCGAGACTTGCCGCATAATCGTCACGGGCACGCACAAACCGTTCCGCCAGGCGTCCGCGCACCGAGTCGTCGCGCATTGAATGAAGGATAAACTCAAACGTCAGGCTACCCCAATCGCGTGTGCTCTCAATCTGTCCGGGGAGGGCCTCTTCGAGGTCGCCTGCGAAGGACTCTATCGACGCTCCCGACTCGAGCTGCTCGGTCGCCCCAGGCGCCTCACCGGACAGGTGATCGTCGAGCAGAGCCAGATAGAGCTCGTCCTTGTTGGAAAAATGAGCGTACACCGCACCTTTTGTGTACCCGGCCGCCTCCGCTACCGCGTCTATCGACACGCCGTTGAATCCGTGTCTGGCAAACTGCTCAGCTGCCGCCTCAAGCAGCGCACGCCGGGTCTGTGCCTTTGCCTCGTCCCGGGTCAATCTGCGTTTTTGCGCCATATATTCACGCTCCTCGAAAAAACGTACTTGACATACCGTATAGTATGCGAATACTGTTAAGTATCCGATACCAATAGGTATTAGAATACTTTGCAGTATATCAGATGGAAGCGATCGGAGGAACGGAAAATGAAAGGAACAAACGAAGAAATGAGTGGAAACGTTGGATTTCTGAACGAACCGGTCGGCAGGTTGCTCGTAAAGAACTGCGGTCCTGCCATGGTCTCGATGCTCGTAATGGCCCTGTATCAGATGGTCGATGGAATGATGGTCGGTCGCCGCCTCGGGCCCGATGCACTGGCCGCAGTCAACATTCTCTATCCGGTCATCGCGCTGCTCGTCGGGCTGGCGGTTATGCTCGGTGTCGGGGGGAACGCACGGATCGCCGTGTTGCTCGGTTCCGGAAAGAAGCGCGAGGCTCGCGGTGTGCTGTCGCTGGTAATACTCCTCGGAGTTGGCCTCGGTGCGCTCGGGACTGCGGGTTCGCTTGCGTTCTCAAGACCTTTGACCTCGGCGCTCGGAGCGAGCGACGGCGTACAGGCCATGACCCGGCTTTACCTGGTAACGATTGCGCCGTTCTTCTCCGCGTACATACTCAGTTTCATTCTCGACCAGGCGGTGCGAAACGACGGAAAGGCAGGGTTTGCAACCCTCGTCATGGTCTCAGGAGCACTCATCAACATAGGCCTCGACTACGTATTTCTGTTTGTACTCGACATGGGGATTGCCGGGGCCGCACTCGCATCGGCGATCGGTCAGAGCTTCTCCGCGACGGTGTTCCTCGTGTACTTCGTCGCGAAAGCGATCAGGCGAAGTGACGGGTTGCGGATTTCGCGTCCCGCCGGTGGCATGCAGGTCGTTTCGGCGATCGCTGTCAACGGCTCCTCGGAGCTGCTCGGCTCCCTCGCGCTCGGCGTCGTAACGCTCGCATTCAACCGCGCGTTAATGAGCCAGATCGGATCGCTCGGAGTCGCTGCGTTTGCGCTCGTTCAGTACGTCATGATGCTCGGGGCGGTATTCTTCAGCGCCCTCGGTTCAGGATCACAGCCGGTGCTCAGCCAGAACTTCGGCGCCGGTCAGACGGACCGAGTTTCTCAGGCCCTGCACATTGTCATTGGTGTGGGGGCGGCGATCGGCGTGGTACTCGGTGTTTCGGTGTTTGCGGGTGCATCGCGGATGGCGGTGCTGTTTGTTCCCGACCATCCCGAGGCGATTGCGATTGCATCAAACGCCATACGCATCGTCGCCTGGTCGCTGCCGCTGGCCGCGATTGGTATGATCGGATCGGTCTTTTTCACGTCGATAGAGAAAGCCGGCATGTCTCTTGTCATAGCCGCGGGGCGCGGACTCGTCTTCCCCCTTATCGCTCTGGCTGTATTTCCGAACATCTGGGAAGTAAACGGGATCTGGCTTGTTGCCGTGACAACGGAACTCGCAGGTGCAGCGGTTACCATGGTGCTGTTGGGTCGATGGAACACCGCGTCCCGATTGTCCGCGGAGTCATCACCTCTGCGTGTGGGGCTTGAGGGTGCATAAGCCCTCAGACCTTGCCGATCTTGACCGGTTGCGGGCCGATCTTGCCGGCGACGTTGACACGTTCAACGTCGCCGGTGAGAGTGTCGTCATGAGTATCAGACAAGCAAACAACTACCACACCGAACATAATATTCGGGCGATTCTTTTCGACCTTGGCGATACACTCATGTGGGAAGTGACCGAAGAGAAGGATGCTACGGACGTGACTCTCCGGGCCGATCTACTGCCTGGCGCTGCAGATCTCATTCGGCGTTTGCGCGAGGACGGCTTTTACATTGGTCTTGTTGCCGACAGCCGCCCGAAAAGCCCCATCAACGTGCTTGAACAGCACGAGCTTCTGCACCTCTTCGATACCGCCTCGATTTCCGAGATCGTCGGGGTCTCGAAGCCCGATCGGCGTATGTTCCTGACTGCGCTCACGGCGCTCGACGTCGATCCGGCCGACTACGCGCGCGTGGTCATGGTCGGCAATAATCTTGAGCGGGACATAGTCGGAGCGAACGCGCTTGGCCTCATGACCATCCTCATACATCCGAACGACCGCCGTACCGCCAAACCTTCGGGTCCGGACGACACGCCGGACCATACCGTGGAAACGATAGCCAAACTTTCAGACCTCATCTATTCGCTCGACTCGAAAACCTCATGACGCGTCGCTGACCGGACTCCACGGTCCGTAGCGGATCTGCAGCGGGTGCTCTACCGGCGTTTCAAGCGCTATGAGTACACGAAATGCGTCAGGCTCGGGCTCCGTCCCCCGCATATGCCACATCCGATGGGCACTCGCTCCGGGGCCGACCGTGATTGCGTGGCGGTGGTTGTGGAACGTTCCGAACCCGGACAGCAGGAACGCGCTCGCCCCGGGAATCGCCTCGCACGCGGTGCCTCCCGCCTCCCAGATCCCTGGACCTGTAAAGCACAGCTCGATCTGCGCCGGATTTCTGTCGTGCCCGCCTATAGTGAGCACTTCGATGTCGAAACCACTTTCCGCTTCCCGGATATCGATTTGCACGTCCGTCGGGGGTAGGGTCCAGCGGTCGCGGGAAGCGTGCAGGAGTTCAAGCTGCTTCAGTGATCGCTGTTCCTGCTTCGTTCGAATGTGGTCGTAGTCGGTCGAACGCAGCTCTTCGAACTCGTCGAATCCGACCGGGCGGCCGAGCGGCAGGTCGTAGCCGCTTGCGATTCTCCGGTCGGCCTTTTGTGTCAGCCGAACACCACGTTCGATCTCTTCAGTCGTGTCGGCTTCGAATCGGCCACCGGGAGCGCGGCACCGGGCCACTTTCAACGCGCGCAGCTCCACACTGCCGTATCGCAGCAGAAAGACCGACGTTGTCCCTGCGAACGCCGCCGCGGAAAGGTCGCCGTCTTTTACGCGCCAGATTCCCGCCGCCGGGAAGAATCGTCTGAAACCATCGGGAATCGGCGACGCGGAGGACGGCGCGTCGGGAGACGGAATCCGGCTGATCTGCCCGGGATGGCTCAGGACAGCTTCGACGGTCGCAGGAGTGATTGTCCCCGGTTTTCTGAAGGTATCGACCGCGAACTGCAGCCAGTCATCGTTCGAGTCTCTGAGAGCCATATCGAGAAATGAGTCGGCGCTCGCCGGATAGGCTGCCGCACCGCGATCCTGGCGTATAGAGACGGAGGTCAGTACCGATCCGTCCGGATGCAGAAGGTGCATCGTCAGATCGAGATTCCGGCGAACGATATCGAGTAGTTCCGGCATGTTGAGCTTGTCGGCCATATACCGCAGCGACCGGTTGACCACGCCGTCGTAGACACCGGTGCTTCGCTCCGAGTATTGCCCGTCTTCGTTGACGTCAATAGTCTCCGCAAGAATCGCGTCTATGTATTCACTCGCGTCGAAGTCCGGGTAGAGCGACATGGCCTGCGAGAGCGCCGAACAGATAACCCATCGATGGTTCGGCGTGTGAAACCCGCGCCCGACAATACCCTCAGCGGCGCTACGGATATACGCTCCCAGTTCTTCGGCTATGAACGCGGCCGGCTCACCGGCTGTTCGCGCACGGGCGACAAGGGGAGCGAACAGCTGTACGGTGAACGCAGTATCCGGTGGGGACTCGATGTTCACGCTTATGAGATCGATGAGACCGCTTTCCCGCTGTCTGCCAGAGAGAAATCCGATGGCCGCCTCAATGCGTCGCCGGAGTTCCGTATCACCGTGCAGCGGAGACTCTGTATGCATGTACGCGTAGCAGGCGAAGGCGATAAAGGTACCGTGCCGGCCGGAATCCGCAGCAGCACAGCCGTAGTCGGGGGAGACGATTCCACCGTAGTCGCGATCCGCTGTATCGAGGATCTGCCTCGGGTACGATTCGAGGACGTAACGGGCCGCGTGTTCGAGTGTGTAGGGGAGAAGACTCATGGTTGATGATTCTACCACCAGGCGCAGACGTTTCGCGACGCGAAAAGATTGCCGATCGTGACGACATGTATGCCGATCGTGGCGCCGGTATCGTGGCCGGGCGGGCGGGGACAGGTGCAGCGGGTGCGGCGCACGCACCGGTGTCGCGCGTTCATCAGCGCGCGGCCTGCCCCTTCGGTCTACCGGCCGCCGGTGATCCGCTCGCTTTCCTCCCAGAGCCGCCGGGCAAGCGTGTCGTCGAGCGCCCGCTGGGAGGGCTTGCGGCGGCGTTTCTTGACAAAGTACTCGCCGCTGATCCCGGCCACATCGGGTGACGTAGCGAGATAGACGGGGGTTTCGGCACCCTTTTCGGGCGAGGACATGAACAGAGATACGGTGCGCATAATTCGACTTCCTGCACCGGTTTCGCGGTCGATGCTGAAGTTCGTGGCGACACCGCCTGGATGCAGGCTGTTGGCTGTCACGCCGCTACCCCTTATCCGACGGGCGAGTTCTCTGGTAAACAGCACGTTGGCAAGCTTGGACCGTGCGTAGGCTCCGAAGACGGTGTACCGCCGGTCGAGATTGATGTCATCAAAATCGATTCGTCCGATTTTGTGGGCGCCCGACGAGACGGTAACGACTCTCGCCGGCGCGCTCTCGGTGAGCAGCGGCAGCAGTTCTGTGGTCAGCAGAAAATGGCCGAGATGGTTCACCGCAAACTGCAACTCGTACCCGTCCTCGCTGAACTGACGCTCACGCGTGATCACACCGGCGTTGTTGATGAGGCAGCTCAAGCGGTCGTAGCGCTCGGCGAAGCAACGAGCGAATGCCCGGACCGAAGCGAAGGAGGCGAGGTCGAGCTGCATGAGCTCGACACGCTCACAGCGGCTTGATCGAGTGATCTCTGCGAGCGCTGCCTCGCCGCGGGACGGCGAGCGGCAGGCGAGCACGATGCGGGCTCCGGTTTTCGCAAGGGCCTCTGCGGTCGCCTTGCCTATTCCCGAGCTCGCGCCGGTTACGATTATTACATCACTTGAGTTCATTCATCCCTGCCCGCACTGGTTTCCCGTTCTTTACATTCTATAAATATTTCCGGTCTATACTATGATGTCAATGAAACAGTCCGTACTTATCGTCGAAGATGACCCCGACATTGTTACCGTTGTCCGCACGTACTTCGAAGCTGCCGGTTTTTCGGTGGCGACCGCTGAGGACGGCTCGTTCGGCCTCTCCACAGCGTTAAACGCCTCGTTCTCGCTCATTGTCCTCGACTGGATGCTTCCCGGTCTCGACGGGCCGGCATTCATGAAGCGACTGCGCGTACGGTGCGCGACCCCGGTCATTATGCTCACCGCGAAAGCCGAAGAACAGGACCGACTCACGGGCTTTTCCGTTGGGGTTGACGACTATGTGGTTAAACCGTTCAGTCCGAAGGAACTCGTCGCTCGAGCGAAAGCGGTTCTCGCCCGCACAAGCGACGAACCGCCAGGAGAGCGAGTCCTGCGTTTTGACGGATTGCGTATCGACCCTGCAACGCGAAATGCACGGACTGCAGAGCGGGTCATCGACCTGACAACCAGGGAGTTTGATCTTCTTCTCCTTCTCGCGCGGCATCCCCATCGGGTGTTCAGTCGTGACGAGTTGCTCGAGAGGGTATGGGGTGGAGATTACGGAGGGGCAGATCGGGTGGTGGACGTTCATGTCTCGAACCTTCGCGCCAAGATCGAACCCCATACAAGGGGGCAGGCATTCATACAGACGGTGCGCGGTGCAGGGTACCGCTTCGCCGCAGATGAAATCGATACGGGAGAGGCCGATGAATGATCGGACGTCGCGCTTCGGGATGCGCATTTCTACGCGCCTGTTTCTCTCCTTTGTTGCCGTACTCATCATTGCCGTTGTGGTGGCATTCATTGCAAGTGAAGCAGTAACCCCTTTAATGATGCGGCTCCACAGGCAGCACCACCGAGGGCCAATGATGTGGGACATGGCGGTCGAGTACGAGACAGTCACGCAGCGCTCCATGCTTCTTGGACTCGTCGCTGGCCTTCTGGTGGCGGCCGCTTTGAGCATATGGCTTTCACGCCGCATAACCGCGCCACTTCGAGCCATGCACCGTGTAAGCGAACGGATCGCCGGGGGATACTATGCCGAAAGACTCGACGACACGGCACCGGGGGAAGTAGGCGAACTGGCGGCAGCGTTTAACCGTATGGCCGGAGAACTTCACGCTACAGAAGCACGGCGCAGCAGTCTGATCGGCAATGTGGCCCACGAGTTTCGAACGCCTCTGACAGGCTTGCAGGGCTATATCGAGGGGATAGCCGATGGACATTTCAGGCCCGATTCGGAAGTTATCGCCTCCTGCACGCGACAACTTGCGCGCCTGCGTTCGCTCGTCGACGACCTGTCCCTGCTATCGCGTGTTGAAGCCGGAGTTGAGCCGGTGGAGCCACGCGCCGTAGGTCTCGCTACGCTTCTCGAGCAGGCCCACAAAGATCTTATCGCCCGCTTCGAGGAAAATCAGATTTCGCTCACGGTCGAACCTGTACGTTCTCGTGGCCGGCCGGCAGACGGTGGCGAGGTGCTCGCCGACCCTGACCGCACCCTTCAGGTAATCGAGAACCTTCTTACCAACGCGCTTCGTCATACGCCGGCAGGTGGCACGGTAACGCTTTCGGCTGACAGGGATAGCTCTGACCGGGCCGTTGTTTCGGTCGCCGACAACGGAGCGGGTATCCCGGAGGACGCTGTACCCTATATCTTCGAGCGCTTCTACCGAGCCGACACATCCCGAGCCCGCCGAGCGGATGATATCGGTACAGGGATAGGACTCACCGTTTCAAAGGCCTATGTCGAGGCTCAGGGTGGGGAGATCTGGGTGCAGAGCACTTCGCGGGAAGGCACGATCATGCAGTTTTCAATTCCATCGGTTTAATACTGGCTTTACAAATACGCGCTACTTTGTTGCATAGAAACGATGCAGTAGAAGGAGTGCGAATATGGCACACAAAAAAACATGGGTATTCGGCGGGTTGGTTCTCGTCCTGATTCTCGCAGCCGGCCTGGTTTTTGGACAAGGCGGGATGCACCACGGAGGGATGAATCGTGGCGCGATGCACGGCGGTGGGATGCACCGCGGCGCGATGCACGGCGGGGATATGCGGGTTGAGTCTGAAGCGGATTACCTCGCAATGATGATTCCACACCACGCTGAAGCGGTTGAGCGATCACGGGAGCTCCTCGAGATCACAGGTGATGAGGCGATAGCCGAACTGCTCGAAAGCATTATCGCCGAGCAGACCGCCGAAATTGAGCTCATGGAAGGCTGGCTTGCCGACCGCTACCCGGATTTCGAACCAGGCCACGAGTACGAACCAATGATGCGTCCGTACGACGGACTTACTGCGGAGGAATCAGTACGCGTGTTCCTCGAAGACATGATCCCGCATCACATGCACGCAATAATGAGTTCACATGAACTGTTGCGGAGTGTTGATGGAGTATCCGCCGAAACGCGAGAGCTCGCCTCAAACATCATCACCTCCCAGCGTGACGAGATTCATCTGATGCACGATCTTTATGCGCGAATCAGCGATGAGTCGACTCCGCACATGCGAGGTTCCGGTCACCGAATGCGGTAACAGCTATAGAAGTGTCTGCTGATGAATCGGCAGTTTCCCTTGTGGCGTGCACGTATTTGTGATAAGTCTGGACGGGATACGCCCGGGGGAGGCATGGCGAGTAAAACGATTAAAGACATAGCCCGGGCAGCAAACGTTTCCTACTCAACGGTATCACGAGCGCTCAACCGCAAGGAAGGTGTCGGAGCAGCGACGCGGGAGCGTATTTTTGTAATTGCAAAAGAGTTCGGCTATACACCGAACGCAATAGCGCAGGGGCTGGTGACTCAGCGTACAAAGACGATCGGGCTGGTACTTCCCGACGTTACCAACCCCTTTTTTCCCGAAGTCGCTGCCGGCGTCGAGCTCGCCGCCGATGAGCTCGGGCTGAGCGTTTTTCTGTGCAACACAAACTGGGACAAGGAAAAAGAAGAGCGTTATCTGCGTCTGCTCGCGCAGCGCCGCGTCGACGGCATTATCGTTTCGCTTATTGCCGACGAACCCGAGGAACTCGTTCGGGATGCCGTCGGTGACACACCGGTTGTATACGTTAATCACGCCCCGCTGAGGACCGAGAGACCCTTCGTCGCGATAGACGAGGATAGGGGTTCGTACATGGCGACTCGTCATCTGATCGATCAGGGCTACGACACGGTTGGCTTCATAGGTGCGGAGGCGGGAGGGATCACCTCTATACCGCGACTCCACGGATACCGGCGTGCGATCGAAGACGCTGGCATTCAATACGACGAGAGATACGTCGGTCTGCCGCGTGCCGGTGAGAGCAGTGGTTCGGATATCATCATGCGAATGATCAGTGAAGGCTGCTGCCCGCGAGCGCTCTTCGCCCAGAACGACGTGACCGCCTTCAGCGTCATGCAGGGAGCGCAGGCCTGCGGCTTACGCGTACCCGAGGATCTTGCAGTCATCGGCTTCGATGACATACCGACGGCTGGCTTTGAAGCGGTTGGCCTTTCGACGATCCGTCAGCCCAAACGAGAGCTCGGACGGTTGAGCGTTGAGTTGCTCAGGCGTCAGATCGAGTCCAGCCTTCCCGAAGAAGGAGATTCAAATCAGATTCTTCTCGAACCGGAACTCGTTATCAGACGGACAAGCGGTGCCGCCCGCCCGCAGGAGCCGCGGCGCTGATGGTCAGGATCGCATTCCCTGGAGCCGCGAATGGGGCAGCTATCAGCTTTAATCCGCTCTGGCCGGTGGCGTCCGTACCGTCAAAACTCGTGTAGGTCGGAAACGAACGTGACCCGTGTTCATGAACTTCTCGAATGATGCGCGCGGAATCCACGTCCCCGAGGTGTCTCGGCTCAGGGGTCCACTCGGCAGCGTTCTGGGGGCTGAACTCGATAAAAACGTTGTCGTCTACTTCGGTATCGTGGGTTACCCCACTCAGAACCAGGCCTTGAGAGTCGGCGTGTGAGCGCCCGGCCGCAGTGCCAGGAGGAACCGCTATCTCGAACCAGACGGGCGTTTCTCCGGAGCAATCTGTGTCGACGCTGATCGTGCATCCACTTTCGTTCAACTCGACGGTAATCGAACAGCGAACATACTGGGTCTCGCTCACGCGTCGAGCGTCGAGGGACGCGGCGCTCCAGTATCGTGAGTCCAGAGTCGTCAGCGGGTAGATCCCGTCGGCGTGACGACGTTCACGAGGGAGGGGTTGAACGTATCCCACGGAGCGTTCGTCCACAAGCTCGATGCGGTTGGCGCTCCTCGATACGAGGCGTGGTCTGAAGTATCCGACGCCGAAAAAATACGGAGCAACCCGGACCCAGCCGCAGACCGAGGTCCCATTGCTGAATGAAAGAATGTTGGGACTTGATGATCGCCCCGATGCCGTGGAAGCGAGCGCGGTATCCGGTTGATCGTCGGCCCCAAAGAATACCGTTGTCACGCGGTTTTCCCTTCGCCTGCGAAACAGACCGGAGGCCAAAAAAAGCCGGTCGAAGCGAGACGGGAGAGTACTGCCTTCGTTATCCTGAGATGACTCAAGCTCGCCGTCTCTGAGCGTTTCTATAATGTCCTGAAACGAAAGGAACCTGATTGCGCTGTATGAAAGAAGTCGGGTACACGTCGACTCGATAAAGCCGGCTGCCTCACGCCACATCGGATTGGACTCTATACGGGACATGGCTGTGTAGGAGAAATAATACGGTGCGATCGTCATGTCTGTGCGAAACTGATCCTGTCGCCGGGACGCTGAGGTTTCGATGCGACCGCTCGAGTCGACCAGGTAGAGCGTTGATTCGAGGTTGCGCCGTACCGGGTCCAGAAGGTGCGCGTTCCCGGTGAGGAACGCGGTCTCCAGCAGGCACTCACTCGAGACAGCCGAATAAATCGCGGAGCTCCGCTCGCAGAACTGACCGTCTTCGTCTATGTCTATGCCTTCACCGATCCACTCCTCTATCCGGTCGAGCAGGGTCGCATCCTGGAACTCATGGTATAGCGCAGCGAGGGCAGCGCACACGACCCACCTGTGGTTCGGGGTGTGGATGCCACCGGTGCGCATGATATGCCGGGTGCGATGAAGAAAGTGGCGAAGATTCCTGTGGGCGGTACTCAACGTGGCGGATGTTTCGATATAGGTCGCGATCGCGCGCAGACCGTACGAAGCGCTTTGAACGACGAACGCCGTATCTGGTGGTGACTGCAGGTTGACAGACGAGATGGACCCGTCGGCATTCTGCAACCGCAACAGAACGGTGCTCGCTTCGGCAATGAGTTCCGCTATTTCTTCCTGCTGTTCCTTCTGCTCCGTCTGCGACAAAGCGACGATCAGCGAGTTGCACACATCCATGACATGGCGCGCCCCGGTATACCGGGGCGTCTTCGAAAGTGCTGTGCGTAAGTCCGAAACGGTCGGGAGATGCGTTCGTACGATCTGAGGTATAGGGTTACTGATTTGTGTGTGCATGGTGCCTCCGGAAAACACTGCGAACCTAATCGAGTTCTATTGATTCCATTTCTCGGACGTAAGCGACCACCTGCGCCATATCCGTTGCGATCCTGTCCGCGTCCTCGAGCGACGATGCGGTGTCGCCGGAACTGGAAAAACAGACTGTCGCAAACCCTGCCTGATTTGCCTGCGGGATCAGCGATTCGCCTGCGCGCGCAACGAGCAGCGTGTCTACCGGTCTGTGGTGTTCGCCGTTGAGGTCGCTCACGAGTGACTGAAACGGATTCCTTTCGTACGCAGAGAGCCGGAAGACCCGGTATCCGTCCCGCTCGACGGTTCTGATCGCGCTCCGGGCGCCGTGGTCTCGCCTGGTGAATGCTTCGACGTCAGGCGATACGACAAGAACAGTCGATCGCAGCGCCGGATCCGGACCTATGAGTTCGGAAACCGGATCAGTGGAAATACGCCGCTTGAACGCAGACACCGCTTCGAGTATCTCTTCTCGAACCCCTTCTTCGGCGAATGCGGGGGATGCACGGACTTCCGACTCAATGCGACGAAGTTCTTTCTGTAAGGCCTTTCTGCGGTCCTCATCGGTATCGGCGCGTGCGATCCACCGTTCCGGAGCACGACCTGACTCGTAGATCTGCTGTATCGTGCGCTGCGTACGAAGCGTTGAGGCGCCGACCGCCTGCCCGATCAGACGACTGAGCACGAAAAACCCGATGGTAAAGCCGATGGAAACCAGGCTGAACCCGACAAGCATGGCTGGAAACGACATGGTCTCTACCCGTCTGCTTTTGTTACAAAATCGGCGAAACGCTCCGGGCGGTCCAGGTTGATCATATCTACCTTCAGGTCGACCATATTCCGGTAGTCGGCGTGATCTCCGTGCAGGTCGTTTACCATGACCTTCAGGTTGTTGCTGTGCGCCTCGGCGACAATCTCGGAGGAAAGATTGTCGGTGGAAATTTCAACGATCCGAGCGCCACGCGGAAGTGCTGTCCGTGTAATGTCTTCCGGTGTCCGCACGTTGACCTTCAGTGCAACGTCCGGGGCAATCCTGCGGAAGCGTTTCTCCCGTTTCGGGCTTGCGAACCACACGAATGTCTCCTCTGCAATCCTGGATGCCCGGATCATTGACGCGATTTTTCGCAGCGATCCGGACTTGATGTCGAGATAAAAGCGCAGTCTTCCCCGAAACTCATGAATGAGGTCCTGGATTTTCGGGACACGTTCGCCGGTAAAATCGTGGGAGAACCACGACCCCGCATCGAGTGCATCGATGTATCTGGAGTGTCGGAGAAACAGACTGCCGCTCCCGTTCGTCGTGCGATTCAGGGATCCGTCGTGAAAGTTGTACAGCGTGCCGTCCAGGCTTCGCTGTACGTCGAGTTCGATGACATCGACACCGAACTTCAGGCACTGCTCAACGGCGGCCCGTGTGTTCTCAGGCGCGAGACCATTGGCTCCACGGTGTGCGACGAGTTCTATTGTATGTCCGTTGATCGTATACATGGGTGAGTCCTTGCGTGTGCACTACCGGGTTTGTACGTGGTCGAGGCTGAGAATCCGGCTCGGGGAGACGCCGGTAACCTTGCGAAAGACCTTGTAGCACGTGGAATACTGGGTAAAACCTGCCGCGTACGAAGCGTCAAGAGCCGGAACACCCTGGCGCAGAAGTCCAACGACGCGGGCAATTCGCTGATGGTCGATGTACTCGCCCACCGTCAGCCCGGTATTCGCCTTGAAGAGCCGGCAGAGGTGATACTTGCTGACGGCAAACTCCTCGGCAAGCACGTCGAGCGTGATGTGTTCGCTGAAGTGATCGTGAATATAGGACAGAATCGAGACGATTTTTTCGTCGTAGCGTCCGTTGCGGATTACCGGATCGTTTGATACTTCGACGGGGTCGAAGAGGCGGTTGAGACTCACGAGAAACTGCACGAACAGCGACTGCACCATTACCTTCGTTTCCGGTCCCATGCGGACCACAGCCGCCTTGATTCGTTTGAGGTAGTCGTGCAACTCGCTCGTATCGTGGTCGGCCGCCCTGCAGATGCTGTTCAGCCCGACCCGTTTCTTCCGGAGGAAGCCAAGGAGATTGTACTCGGCCGACGTGAACGCGCCGATGAACTGCGGGCGAAAGTGAACAACGTATCGCTCGATAGGGTCACGCTTGGATACGAGCATGGGGGCGTGGCTTTCCTTGCAGTTAATGACCACGATATCCCCAGGCTCGATGCGATAGGCCCTGTCCTCGACAAGATAGAGCAGGTGGCCTGAGACCAGATAGTACATCTCGTAGCATGAGTGCAGATGCATCGGGATCTCGCGCGGTGGATCGGACCGCTTGTGATAGAATCCAAAATCCTGATCCTCACCGCCGTACGAGGCAATTATTTCTCGCTCTTCCGCATTCTTCACCGTAAAGAGTAGGGGGGCATAGTCGGGCTGCTGTCAAGTCAAGTGCCCGGAAAATGTGCAATATCGGCAATGCTTGTGCCAACGATAGACATTTCGCCTGCGTTCGTCCGGGTCCGACCGGGGTGTAATCGTTACCTTTGTCCCTGTTTGAGCCGGAATACTGAGCGAATTGCACGGAAGTGCGCCGGCGAAGTCTGTTTTGACGCCTACGCAAACGTGTGAGTGGAAAACGTCTGTCCGTGGAGAAAAAGACCATATGCTCACGAAAAATAAACGAGAATACGCAAGATAGGGGATGTTCAAAGCAATATCGGCAAACAGCCGATTTTACTTCGATGCTACGCTGACTCTATCATACTTCGAAAAGGAGGAGTAGGTATGCGAAATACACGCATGTTTATTCTGATGCTGTTTGCTTCGGCAACGCTTCTGTGGGCCGGTGGCCGCACGGAACAGGCTGCCGTCGACACCACAGATGCTGATTTACGCGAGGCGCCGATGCTCGCAGCAATGGTAGAAGCGGGGGAACTCGATCCGCTCGAGGATCGGCTTCCGGTCAATCCTATGGTTGTAGACGACATGTGGGAAGGCGTCGGCAACTACGGCGGAGGACCGCTGCGCAAGGCGTGGATGGGACCCTCGGCAGACCGCTGGGGCATGGAGAAAAACTCTTCGGAGTATCTTGTTCACATCTCCCAGGACGGAACAACAGTTGTTCCCAACATTGCGCACGAACTTGAAATACTCGACGACGGGACACGCTTCGTGTTTCATCTGCGCGAAGGCTTGCGCTGGAGCGACGGCGAGCCGTTCACGACTGAAGACGTCCGTTTCTACTGGGAACACATGATCCTGGAAGAGATTTATGTGCCTCTGAATCCGATCTGGACTCGCGGGGGCGAGCTGGCTCAGGTCAATATACTCGACGACTATACCTTCGAGATCGTCTTTGCCGAGTCGTACTACAACTTCCCGATCGAAATGACGATGCAGATGCGGGAGTTTTTCTACCCGGCGCACTATGGACGAACGATACTGCCGGAGTTCATCGGTGAAAGCGCTGCCCTCGCCCTTGCACAGGAAGCCGGCTTCGCCAACGTCGAGCAGTTTCTGGTGTCTTTTGGCCGGTTCTTCTGGATACGTCCCGAGGTCCCGAGTATGCGTCCATGGGTTCCGGTGAACGATCCGGAGTCCGGCATATTCCGTACCGAACGCAATCCCTACTACTTCAAGGTAGACGCCGACGGGCGTCAGCTTCCGTACATTGACGGAATTGAATACCAGCTGGTTGAAGATTCGGAAAGCATTATCCTGTCAATTATCGCTGGAGATATCGACTTTCAGGATCGGCGTGTCGGCATGAACGACTTTGCTACTCTTATGGAAAACCGGACGCGCGGTGATTATGCAGTCATCCAGTGGATCGGTGAGGCCGGTGGTGGACACATCGAGTTCAACCGCTACCCGCAGGATGATGTCCTCGGGGAGATTTTCCGGGACGTTCGCTTCCGCAGAGCTATCTCTCTTTCGCTCGATCGAGAGGAAATTACCGAGATCGTGACCGACGGCCTCGGAACGCCCGCTCAATCCTCGACGAACCCCGGCGGAGCCTACTACCGGGAGAGCTGGACACAGGCCTACGCCGAGTATGACCCGGATCGAGCCGCCGCGTACCTCGACGACATGGGACTCGAGTGGGACTCCAATCGAGAGTGGCGTCTGCGCCCGGACGGCCAGGTTCTTGAAGTCATAATGACGGTGGAGAGCACACAGAATGTCGCTCTGTACGAACTCATCGAAGCCTACGTCCGCGACATTGGCGTGCGCTGGATTACCCGCGTTGTTGATCGCGGTCTGCGAGAACAGGAGCGGGACGACGGTATCACCGAGGCGAGTCACTCGACCTGGAACGGCTGGAGCTGGCCGGTTCGCCCGACCTCACACGTACCTGTACAGCCGAACCGTTTGTGGAGTCGTGAGTACTACAACTACATGACCTCCGGTGGTACGCAGGGCGTGGAGCCAGGACCCGATGTGGCCGAGCTTGTTGAGAACTGGAATCGTTTCGGAAGCCTTCCTCCGGGTCCCGAGCGCGACCAGGTCGCCGAACGCATGGTCGACTTCTGGGAAGAGAATCTGCTGAACCTCGGCGTGTTTACCCAGACGCCGGTACCGTCGGTTATAAGCAATCGAATCGGGAATCACCCACCCGACGGGCTTACTCATTCCGATCCGCTGCGGTCGCCGCTGAACGCCAACATGATTGCGTTCTTCTTCCGACAGTAGCGTTACACTCAGATAGAAGATCAGGGTTGGGGCGTCATAACGACGTCCCAGCCCGCTATTTTTTTGCGGAGGCACAATGCTACAGTTCATGGTCAAACGCATCCTGATGATGATCCCGATTGTACTGCTGATCTCGATAATCGTTTTCTGGATCATACAGTTGCCACCGGGTGACTACGTAACGACGTACGCAGCTTCACTGCGTGCTATGGGAGAGGATGTCGACGCCGCGGAAATGGCCCGAATGCGCGAAGCAATGGGGCTTAGCCAACCCTTCCACATACAGTACTGGAACTGGATTACGGCTATCGTGTTGCGGGGCGATTTCGGTTTCTCTTTTGAGTGGGGCAGCCGCGTCACCGTTGTAATTGCGTCGCGACTGCCGGCGACGCTGGCTCTGTCTTTTACGACATTATTGTTCACCTATCTGGTCGCGATACCGATCGGTATTTACAGCGCGACCCACCAGTACTCCTTGGGCGATTATGTGGCTACCTTCTTCGGCTTCATGGGCGTCGCAACGCCGAACTTTCTGCTCGCGCTTGTGCTTCTATATGTCGCGTTTAATTACTTCGGCGTGAACCTTTCGGGGCTGTTTTCGCGGGAATTTATTGACGCACCGTGGAGCCTTGCCCGTGTCTGGGACATGATGAAGCACCTGCCAATACCGATTTTTGTCATCGGGACCGCTGGCACGGCAGGAATGATTCGTGTCATGCGCTCGCAGATGCTCGATGAGATTCGCAAACAGTACGTCGTGACCGCCCGTTCGAAAGGCGTCGAGGAGCGACGCTTGACCTTCAAGTACCCGGTACGCGCCGCGCTGAACCCGATTGTGAGTACCATAGGCTGGGCCCTGACCGGTATTTTCTCCGGTTCGACGATTACGGCAATCGTCCTCAACCTCCAGACGCAGGGGCCGGTAACCTACCGCGCGTTGCGTAACCAGGACATGTACCTTGCAGGGGGCTTTCTTCTCATATTGTCAGTCCTTACGGTTATCGGGACGCTAGTTTCTGACATCCTTCTTGCCTGGCTTGATCCTCGAATCCGATACGAAAGGAAGGGAAGCTGATGTCGCTGCGACGTTTTTTCTCGCGCCAACCGGGTAACGACAGTCAGGCTCATGACGAAATCGAACAGGCTGTTCTCGACGAAGGTATCGCGGTTGATCCGCTCATGAAAACCCTGGGTGACGACTACTATCTGGCCGGTCAATGGACGCTCATGTGGCGCAAGTTCAAGCGACACCGCATCGCTCGCGTGTCGATACTTGTACTCGGTGCATTCTACTTCATCGCGATATTCGCGAACTTCTTCTCCGTTCAGGGGCTGCGCAGTTACGATTCACGTTTCACGAACGCTCCTCCGACCCGCATTCGCATCATCCACCATGAAGACGGTCTGAGGCTGCCCTTCGTGTACGGGCTTACTTTCGAACGGGATCCTGAAACGATGCGGAGGAGATACGTGGCCGACGAGTCGGTCGCCTACCGCGTGCGTCTGTTTACCCGTGGCGAACCGTATCGCTTCTGGGGTCTCTTTGAGACCGATATCCGGTTTTATGGCGTGGATGACCCGGGGAGGATATTCCTGCTTGGGACTGACAGTATGGGGCGGGATCTGTTCTCGCGCATGGTGCACGGTGCCCGAATTTCACTCTCCATTGGCATGGTAGGAGTCATTATCAGCCTGGTAGTCGGCACGATTATGGGAGCCATTTCGGGATACTTTGGTGGCACGGTCGATACCATAATTCAGCGAATTATCGAGGTCTTGCGTTCGTTTCCCGAGATCCCGCTCTGGATGGGGCTCAGCGCCGCGCTGCCTCCAAACATGCCCATTGTGCAGACCTACTTCCTCATCACCATAATTCTTTCGTTCATCGGCTGGACGGGGCTTGCGCGCGTTGTTCGGGGAAAGTTCATCTCCATGCGTGAGGAAGACTACATCATGGCTGCGAAGGTAAGCGGCGCAAGCGACGCCCGTGTGATCCGTAAGCACATGATCCCCGGGTTCATGAGTTATCTGCTTGTCGAGGTCACACTCGCCGTACCGAGAATGATTCTGGCCGAGACCTCGTTGAGCTTTCTCGGGCTTGGATTGCGGTCGCCTGCGACGAGCTGGGGAGTCCTGCTGCAAGAGGCGCAGTCGATACAGGCTATCTCCCTGTATCCCTGGCTGCTCGTGCCGGTAATACCGGTCATTGTAACAGTTCTCGCATTCAACTTCGCGGGCGACGGACTCCGTGATGCCGCCGATCCGTACCACGAGGGGTAATACGTGTATGAGTGATTCAATTCTTGCGGTTTCAGACCTCCACGTAAGCTTCCCCCTCGAAGAAGGGCTACTCGAAGCAGTCCGGGGAGTATCCTTTGAGATCGGGACCGGTCGTACCCTCGGGCTCGTCGGCGAGTCGGGCTGCGGCAAGAGCGTAACCGCTCAGGCGCTTCTCAGGCTCTTGCCAAAAAGCTCGCGCATAGACGGACAGATTAACTTTCGAACCGCCGCGGGAGCGGTCGTGGACGTGAACACGCTCGGGCTAAACAGCAGCCACATCAGAAGGATCCGGGGCGCCGAAATTACCATGATCTTTCAGGAGCCGCTGACATCGTTCTCACCTCTGTACACCATTGGGAACCAGATCGTGGAACAGATCCTGCTCCACTATACCCCCGACCCGGCTCGTGCCCGGGAGCGCGCGATCGAAATGCTCGACCGCGTCGGAATACCGGAAGCGAAGAAGCGGGTCGACGCGTATCCCTTTGAGCTCTCAGGTGGCATGCGCCAGCGGGCGATGATTGCCATGGCGCTTTCGGCTAACCCGGCGCTTCTGATTGCAGATGAACCCACGACAGCGCTCGATGTTACCATACAGGCGCAGGTCCTCGACCTCATGAAGGATCTGCAGAGCGAGTTCGGAATGTCTATCCTGTTCATTACGCACGACCTCGGTGTCGTTGCCGAAATGTGCGACGACGTGGCAATCATGTACCTCGGAAAGGTCGTGGAATACGCGTCGGTCCAGGAAGTGTTTGGCAACCCCCGGCACCCGTATACGGTTGCACTGCTGAACTCGATTCCAAAGCTGGGCGAGGCGAACGCCGGTAAGATCATTCCTATTGAAGGATCGGTACCGGTACCAATGGGGCTGAAGAAGGCCTGTAACTTTGCTGAAAGATGCCCGTACGCGCGTCGTGGATTATGTGACACCTATGAGCCCCCACTCGTTGAGGTCGGGGACAGGAAGCGGGTTGCATGTTTTCTGTATCCAGAGGTTCGCGCGGAACACGAAAAAGTGCAGGCACACGAAGCGGGCGCGCCGGTAACGGCCGGGGGTGAAAAATAGTATGAGATCAGAACCACTGCTTACAGTCAGAAACCTGAAAAAGTATTTTCCTATACGCAAGGGTTTTCTCAACAGAGTCGTCGGTAATGTTCGCGCGGTGGACAGTGTATCGTTTGACGTGTACCCGGGTGAGACGCTCGGCCTCGTCGGTGAGTCGGGATGTGGCAAGACCACCCTAGGGCGGTGCATTGTCCGTGGCATCGAGCCGACCGAGGGAAGCATAGTCCTGCGCAAACCGGACGGGACCACGGTCGATATCGCGGGTATGGAAGAGCGGTATCTGCGCCCGCAACGTCGGGCTTTCCAGATGGTCTTTCAGGATCCGTATTCTTCGCTCGATCCGCGGATGTCGGTCTTCGACATTATTGCCGAGCCGCTTCGCATCCACAGGATCGCCAGCACGGAAAAAGAGCTCGAGACGAAGGTGAAGGACATCGCGTCGGTGGTCGGTCTGAAGCTTGAGCACTTGAAACGGTATCCTCACGCCTTTAGCGGGGGGCAGCGACAGCGTATCGGCATAGCCCGGGCGCTCGTGACGAATCCTGAGCTGGTGATCGCCGACGAGGCGGTCAGTGCCCTGGACGTATCGATTCAGGCTCAGGTGCTGAATCTTCTCAAGCAGCTTCAGGCCGATTTTGACCTGACCTACATCTTCGTTGCACACGATCTCAGCGTCGTCGAGTATATCGCCGATAGAGTTGCCGTCATGTATCTCGGTCAGATCGTTGAGTTAGCGCCGACCGATGAGCTCTTTCGCAAGCCCCTGCATCCCTATTCTGAAGCCCTTTTGTCATCGGTTCCCCGACCCGATCCTTCGAGGAAGCGGTCAAAGCTGAGGCTCGCAGGAGAGGTGCCGAATCCGTCAAACCCGCCGAGCGGCTGCCGCTTCCACCCGCGGTGCCCGTACGCGAAGGATGTATGCCGGCAGACCATACCCGAGTTGCGAAGCCTCAAGAACGGCCGCCAGGTTGCCTGCCACTTCGCCGAGGAGATCGATCTCGTCGGAGTGCCTGAGGTTCGTACCGAACCATATCGGGTTCCGTTGAGCGACTCGGCGGTAAAGGAGTTCAGCGAAAACAAGGTGTGAAGCTGCCGCATGCAGCTTCGTGCCGGGGGACCGGCGGGATAGAGCTTGATTTTACGCAAACGTTTGCGTAAGGTGTTGTACAGGCAGAAACGTAAGCAAAGATAGTGCACGGAGGTGTGTTATGGCAGAAACAATGAGAGCAGTCAGACTGCACGCCGATTGGGACCCGAAAAGCGGGTTTAAACTCGGAAGCAAGGATATAGACAAGGTACAGACCTATCTCGGCAGCCTGGTGTGGCGAAATCCGCACCTGGAGATCGAGAAGGTTGGTGTACCGCAGGCTGGGCCGGGTGAGGTAGTTATCGAAACCCGTCAGGTCGGAATTTGCGGAAGTGACGTGCACATGGCCCAGCCGGATGACCAGGGGTATATCTGGTACCCGGGTCTGACCGGTTTTCCGTGTACGCTCGGTCACGAGATCTCGGGCGTCGTCGTCGACGTCGGTCCGGGCACTTTTAACAAGGCAACCGGTCAACCGTACAAGGGCGGTGAGTGGGTCTGCCCCGAAGAGATGCTCTGGTGCGGCGAATGCCGACCCTGCGCGGATGGATTTCCGAACCACTGCGAGCGCCTCGACGAGATCGGATTCAACGTCGACGGTGGGTTTACAAAATACATCAAACTGCCGGCGAAGGTTCTCTGGAGCCTCGATCCGCTTCGCGAGAAATACAACGACGAAGACGTCTTCCGTCTCGGCAGCATGGTCGAGCCGACGAGCGTCGCGTACAACGCCCTGATCGAGCGCGGTGGCGGAATCCGTCCGGGTGACAACGCGGTCGTCCTCGGTGGCGGGCCAATCGGTATGGCCGGTATCGCCATCCTCAAGAAAGCGGGAGCGGCAAAGGTCATTCTTTCCGAGCCCGAAGCGGGACGTCGTGACCTCGGAATACGCATGGGTGCCGACGAGGTAATCGATCCCATAAACGAAGACTTTGCAGACCGCGTTCTTGAGATTACCAAAGGCCTCGGAGCCAAGATCTACCTCGAGGCGACCGGGCTTCCGACAGTTGTGTTCCCCGACATCGAGAAGGCCATCTGGGAAGGTAAGGGGCTTAACAGCACCGTCGTTATCGTAGCTCGTGCGGAAGCGAAGATTCCGCTGACCGGCGAGGTCTTCCAGGTTCGCCGGGCCCACGTCGTTGGCGCGCAGGGTCACTCCGGGCACGGCACCTTCCCGCGGGTCATCGAATGCATGGCCTCGGGCATGAATGTGCTCCCCATGATGACCAAGGAAATCGCGCTCGACGACGTACCGGAAAACATTGTTGCGCTTCGCACTGACAGAAAAGAGTGCAAGATCAGCTGTCACAGACCGTCGGCTACGGCATAGCGCGGGTCGCACAGGTCTCACGAAGAATACAAGGCGAAAAGGAGCCACTATGGTAAAAGGTGATATGAAATACATGCCGACCGATCATCCCATGATCGTGTTTGAGGATACCTCGGTCGGACGAATGAAGAAGGAAATCTTCGACGCACCCATGTCAAAGATAGACGAGATCCTCGCGGAGTACGAGATTCCGTCTCCTTCGGAACTCGGAAAAGCCGGGTCGTACATACAGACGACACCGCGGAAGCATCTTATCGAAAAGCGCAGAAAGAACGACATTGTCCTCGTTCCGCTCGGCACGACCGAGAACCACGGGGATCACTCCAACAGCGGCCTCGACAACTTCATGGTCACGCAGATCGCCGAAGGTGTGCGTCGCTATACGGCAAAGAAAGGTTACGAGGTCGTACTCGCGCACAACCCGCTGACCTACGGAGGCCACCCCTACCACCACATCGGCATGCCCGGGACCATTCAGCTGCCCCAGGAAGTCGTCGTGGAGACCCTCATTCACGTCATGCTCGGGCTGTGGAACGACGGATTCCGCAAGATCATCATGATCAACAACCACGGACAGCTGTGGATGCTCGAAACCGCGTTGCAGGAGTTTTGCAAGCGATTCCAGCTTCCCGGTATCTACAGGATGATGGACTGGCACCGCGCGGTTCGCGAGTTCTTTATCCCGACCGACAGAGAGCACGGGCTCGATACTACCTTTGTCCACGCCGATGAGAGCGAGACGGCGGTTGCTCAGCTCATGTTCAACGATATGATAGACATGAAGTACGTCGTCGACGCGGAGGGGCAGTCGTTTCTCCCGGAGGGACACTTCGACAAGTCAGTCGACCCCTGGCGCCGGCCGCACAAATGGTCTGAAGGTGAAGGTCACTTTGCAATAGAGATGAAAGGCACGCCCGAGGGTGTCGTCGGCAAGCCGTCGATAGCCACCCCCGAGAAAGCAAAACGGCCGATCGCGGCAATCCTTCGCTACCTGACTCTGGTTATCGAAGAAATCCACGAAGCGTATCCGCCGGGTAAGCTTCCACCCATCGATCAGATTACGCTCCGCGATCCGAAAGAGCTCGAACCATACCTGAAGGAACCGCAGAGCCCCGGGTGGAAGTCGGTCTACGAGCTGCCGTCGATCGGGCCCTTTACCAAGCACTAATACGAAGCACCAGAGAGGTACCCCGCATGAGTTCCGCGTTTCCCTATACCCTGTCGTATCAGACTGTTTTGCCGGACGACTATCGCAGCAATCAGGCCTTTGCGAACACGCTGCGGCAGTTTCGGGACGCGGGACTCTGGGGCCTTGAACTCAACATGGCCGACCCGGCGACCATGGACTATCAGGACGTCGTCGAGTTTCTCGGTGGTTTTGATCTGCGACTCTCGATGTTCGCGACCGGGCTGAGCGCGAAGACCGCCGGCCTTTCGCTTTCGTCTGCCGACGAAGCGGAACGGCTGCGCGCTGTCGAGACCTGCTCGGAGTATCTGAGATGGGTACAGGATGATGATGTCGGCGCGATTATCGGGTTTATGAAGGGCATGGATCGAAGCGACCCCGGCGCCGCCCGGACCGCGTTCCGGCGTTCGGTGCTCGAACTTGCACCGGTCGCTTCCGATACCCGAACCCCACTGATCATCGAGGCGACGAATCGCTACGAGACACCGGTTGCGAACTCGCTTGAGGATACCCTTGAACTTATCGATGGTACGCCTGCCGAGTGGGTCAGGATTCTACCCGATACCTTTCACATGAACATCGAAGAAGCCGATCAGGCCGCCGCGCTCACGAACGCCTTCCCACGCATCATGAGCATACACCTGTCGGAGAACAACCGCACCCTTCCCGGGCGCGGTGGATTCGACTTTGCAGCCTTCTTTCGCACCGTGAAGACGATCGGCTATACCGGCCGCTTCGCGATGGAAGGGAACATTGTCGGCAGTGAAGGCGATGATGTCGCACGGGCTGCCGACGCGGTGCGCGCCGCGTGGACGAGCGCGGTATAAACGATCGCCGCGTCTACACGCTGGCGAAGACTGAATAGAGAGAGGTGCCGCTATGGCGAACTCACTGCAGATAGGCGTACTTGGAGCCGGGCGCATCGGCTCGCTTCACACCGAGCTTCTCATGACCCGCGTCCCCGGGTGCACCGTCGCCGCGGTTGCCGACGTATTCCCCGAACCAGCTGAGGCGCTCGCGGCGAAGTTCGGCATACCGCGGGTATGCAGCACGCTCGATGAACTCCTGTCGGTTGATGGCCTCGACGCGATACTCGTGTGTTCGAGCACCGACACCCACGAGGAAGCGGTCTGCAGTGCCGCACGACGCGGCATTGCGGTATTCTGCGAAAAACCACTCGCAGTCGATATAGCCTCGATTGAACGGATGCGCTCGGCCGTCGAGCAAAGCGACACTATTCTGCAGGTCGGTTTCAACCGCCGATTCGATCCGAACTACGCGCGCCTGCGAACTGCTATCGAGGGTGGCGAGATCGGTGAGCTGCACACCGTGCGGCTCACAAGCCGGGACCCGGAGCCACCGCCCATCGAGTATGTCAGGCGTTCGGGTGGACTCTTTATTGATATGATGATTCACGACCTCGACATGGTTCGCTTTCTCGTCGGAGCCGAGGTAAGCGAAATCTATACCGTCGCGGAGTGCCGGGTAGACCCCGCGATCGCCGAGGCCGGCGACGTCGATACCGCGGTGGTCACGCTTCGCTTCGTGGATCGGACTATAGCCACTATCGAGAACTCCCGTCGCGCCGCCTTCGGCTACGATCAGCGCGCAGAGATTTTTGGAAGCGGAGGGAACGCGCTCACCGATAACGTTTACGGGAACACAGCCGTGCTCGCAAGCGAATCCGGCATACGACGCGACGTACCCCTGCGCTTCTTTCTCGACCGCTACATCGACTCCTACGTCATCGAGCTCAACGCGTTCGCTTCGGCGGTCCGCAACCGCGAAGCACCGGCGGTCGACTTGATCGACGGGCGCGAGTCGGTGGTCCTTGCGCACGCGGCGAAGCGCTCGCACGAGACGGGGCTGCCTGTGAAGCTGCCCGAGTTCAGAGCGGCGTTCGGACTGTCGGTATAGGCCTCGTCGGGTAGGCTGTGTCCTGCAGCTGCTCAGGTGTGCTGCGGTCTGACATCATCGGTCAGTAGCGGAAGCTCATCAAAATCGCCGATTTCTACACGATAGATGTTCGAGTAACCGGTCAGATCGGAGGTGTAGATTATGTGCTTTCCATCCGGCGTAAAGCGCGGATGCGGATGCGCGTGCTGGTCGTTGAAGGTGCTTCGGTGATACGCGAGAATGCGCGGCCCCTCGTATTCGCTACCGTTCCACCGGAAGAGCTGTATAAAGGGCTGCGATACGCCCTGGTGTGTAAAGACTGCCGCCGGGCTCCCGTCCCCAACGATAAGCTGTTCGTCGAGGCTGTGAAAATGCGTCGAGTGAAAGGGGAACCACTGCTCGACGCATTCGCTTCCGTCCCAGCGTATGTGTCCGTAGATATGCTTGCCCTGACTGTGTGTCGCGTCGCTGCGCGATCTTCCGTGATAACCGATGCGTTCGCCGTCGGCAAACCAGTACTCGTGACCGATCGCGAGGTCCTCGCCGCTCTGGTCGCGTACCTTCCAGGTTTCGCCTGTCCTGATGTTCAAGCCCCAGATCCGCTGATCGACGAGGTGCCACGGTCCTTCATGGCAGAAGGTCATGACATCGGGCAGGGCAGGTGAGGGATTAAGGTGTGTAATGAAACATCGGTCCTCGTGGATAATCTCTGCCGAGCCTGTTGCTCGATCGACCCGAAGAATCCGGGTCAGCGGTTTTCGGTGGAAGTCGCTGTGAAACCCCGCGTACGCGAAGGACACGCGTTCCCCGGCTGTCGGGTCAGGCTCGGAAGCGCTCAGGATCACCGAAGAGCCGTCGGCGTTGGCGCAGGGGCGTCCGGAGAGCTCCATAGGGACGCCGTTTACGCGTGATGCGGGCCGGCACAGTTCGCGCTCTTCGAGCGTGTCTATCGAGAGTTCGATAAGCGCACCGTCGCTGACAAAATAATGGCATCGATTCGCCGCCGAATACGAACTGTGTGGACGCTCCCCGCCGTGCAGGTCTGTAAGCTGGGTGAGCGAGCGGTCTTCCAGCTCGAGGCGAAAGAGATTGCTTCGGTTATTTCGATCTGATGTTACGACCATGGAACGGCTATCGTCGATCCAGCAGGGATCGGTAAAATACAGGTGGTTGGTATGACCGAGATAATCGGTCAGTCGCTCGATAGTCCGGCCGCTGTACTCGTCGGTGTACTGAAAGGCCGGGTCATGATACACGAAGCCTTTGCCGCTGTCCTGCGTCTGTTTGTCCATAGTCTGACAGCATACAATATCTCGTTTGAGTGCGCCAGTTTATGGGATGCGTGCCCGCACGAAAACGCCTACGCATCCAAAAAAAGGTTACCGCCGTACGACCCTGCTGTCACGATGCTTCTTTATGGCCACACAGCCTCGAGCAGCACGCTGTACGCGCGGTTGATCTCCTTGGCTTTGTCGAGCCCGCGCGGGTTTACGTCCGGGTGGTAGCGCAGCATGAGGCCTTTGTACGCGCGCTTTATCATCGACATATCTGAACGTTCCGGATCGAGCTCGAGGACGCTGTACGCCCACGATTCGAGCCGGTCCGCCTCGTGATCGAGCCTGCCCGCGGTCGACTCGCCGTCATCTGCCCGCCCGCCGGTGTTGTAGTCTTCCCCGGAGCGCCGTGCGTAACCGGCCGCTACGGCAATCTCGAACAGTGCCGCCCCTATCGACCAGAGCACCGTCTCAAGCTCGAGAATACGCCTGCTGAACAGGCGCTCGAGCACATCGACCGCATTCTGAAACGCGAGGTCCGGAAACCTGAAGGTGCGATCCTGCGCAAAGCGCTCAGAGGCCGAACGAATAATCTGCTGCTCGGAGAAGTACTCTGCAAAGTAGATTTCGCGTGCGGACTCGTAGGACCGGAAGGTCCGAAGCATCGCTTCAAAAGCATCCCTGTCGACGTGGTGCCCGGCAGCTTCGATGCGGGCGGTTTCCAGAAGGATGGCGGTGAGCTCGACGCGCAGGACGTGCGGTATGAAGAGGCCGAACCCGGTAAATGCCTCTTCTGCCTGGGGACCACAGATGAGCTCGAGCACACCAAGAAGTTCGCCGACGCTTTCCCGGTCGAAGGTCTGCGTGAGGGTGGAGTAGTCAACGGTACCCCCGGGACGGTTCACCGCCGTGTACACCTGCCGGTAGAACTCGGTGTGCTCGAGGTCGAGCAGATCCGGAATCCGGTCGACAGGCAATCGCCAGCTCCCTCCGCGTTCCAGCTGTCTCTGTATTTCCTGCAGCACGGGCTCGGGTGACGGACTTGCTTCTCTCGGCACGCCCTGAAGATACATGCGGATGGATATAGTTTCTACCTTAATCGATGACCAGGGCACGCGCTGTTCTGCTATACTGCGCTCCTATGAGTGCAGATTCAGACAGAGTGGGAATCGGAGTGATCGGGTGCGGCGGCATGGGCATGGCGATCGTCTCGCGCGTGCTTGCCAGGGACAAGCGTTTCGAGGTCACAGCGGTCTACGATCCCGACGAGCGGTCGGTTGCCAGGGCGCTTGGGGAGATCAGCACGCACCCGGACGTATGCACCGATCATCGAGCGGTTGTCGACCGGCCGGACGTCAACCTGGTCATGATCGCCTCATGGAACCGATTCCACGCGGACCAGACTGTGGACGCGTTCCACGCGGGAAAGCACGTCTTCTGCCAGAAGCCCATGGCCACAACGATCGAGGACTGCGCCCGCATGCAGCGCGCCTGGCGGGAGAGCGGAGCAAAATTCACGCTGGGATTTACGCTTCGTTACGCTCCGCATTATCGGAAGATACAACAGCTCGTCGCGAGCGGCGCGATTGGCGATCTTATCAGTCTCGAGTTCAACGAAACCATTGATTTTAATCACGGTGGCTACATCATGGGTGACTGGCGTCGCCTCCGGGAGAACGCGGGAACGCACCTTCTGGAGAAGTGTTGCCACGACATCGATCTGATCAACTGGATTACCGCGTCCCGTGCGAAGCGCGTCGCGTCGTTCGGAGGGCTCGACTTCTTTGTTCCCGAGGGGGAATCCCACATCGAGCGGATCGGACCGAGTCCGGACGGTAAAGAGCCGTTCCAGACGTGGCGTTCGCTCGTGGGTAAGAATCCTTTCACCTCCGACAAGGACATCTTTGACAATCAGGTCGCGATCATCGAATACGACTCGGGTGTGCGCGCCGCGTTTCATGCGAACTCCATGAGCGCCATACCCGAACGGCGGATGTACCTCCAGGGTTCGGAAGGTGCAATCCGCGCCGACCTTCGCACCGGCACTATCGAATTGCGGAAGATCGGATGGGATACTCCCACACTGGACGAGGGGCTCGGCCGCACCGACGGTCACGGGGGCGGAGACGACATCCTCGCGGACGAGCTGGTGGCGAGCACGCTCCATGGCACCGAGCCCTCAGCAGGAGTGCTCGAGGGACTGGAGTCCACCGCGACCTGCCTCGCGATCGACGAAGCCGCGGACACCGGTCAGGTGGTCGGAATGGGCAGATACTGGGGCGCGTTCAACTGAGAACGAGAGCGCACCGCCTGGGCGTCACTGCGACTCGTAGCCGCGCCACATCCAGACCAACGTGTCAGCCAACGTGTGCTCGAAGACTTTGTCATCACAATGCCGGGTCGCAAGACTAAAGACGTAGCGATATTCGTAGCCTTTGGCTTTAAGCGCCGCCGCGGTTCGCTCGTTGGCCATTACCCAGTTGTGGTACGTTTCTTCGGGATCGCTGGCTCGCAGGTCGTTTTCCGAAACATGCGTGAAGATCCGCAGTGGCTTGTTTTCGCTGTTCTCGATCAACTTCATGCCGGAGTGATACTCCCAGGCGCCCAGCGGGTAATCTGCTTCCTCGGGTGCGTCGTCGTCCTGATGATCGACGAACGTTCCGGAGTAGGTAATCAAGCGCCGAAACAGGTCTGGTCGGAACCAACCCATCGTGAGTGCCGCTGCGCCTCCGGAGCTACATCCCATGGCAGCTTTGCCCCAGGGGTTTTTAGTGAAGACAAGGTTGGGATAGGCAGCCCGGATCTCAGCTTGACGGAGCACGGTCGGCAGAACTTCGTTGTTGATAAATCGAGCCAAGCGGTCAGACAGCTTGTTTATC
>RECN01000125.1 GCA_007694005.1 Spirochaetaceae bacterium | reverse complement strand
CGCTCCGGAATAATCCGCTGCCCGCCCTGCGCTATCTCATCCGGGGGGAGGATTACGGGTGCCTGTTCGCCGGCTTCGACCATGCGTTTCAGAAGGCGTTCCCGCAGACGATCGCACAGGGCGCGGTGGGACTGCAGCTGTACGAGGTTCTGTATTTCGTAGGGGTCGGAGTACAGGTCGTACAGAAAGGTCTCCTGCATCTCAGGCGCCCAGGGTTCTACATCCCCATTCCCGGCCGTGCCGGGTGCGCGTACCCCGTATTTCCAGCGTTTCGTACGGATAGCGCGGCCGGTTTCCGATTCGCTGATCTGCACGAAGACCTCGTCGGGCCAGGTCGCATCTGCTGCGAGCAGCGATCGCCCCTGAAAGCTCTCGGGCACGGGTATACCGCAGGCGTCGAGCAGCGTGGCCGGGAGATCCACGTGGCTGACGAGGTTCTGCACCGTCCCGCCACCGGTGAATGGTCCGCCGGTCAGCATGGTCGGGACGCGAATCGAGGCATCGTGCAGACTGCGCTTGTACTCCGAGTTCCGGGTCTTGAAGTGGCAGCCGTGATCGGAGGTGAACAGGAGCACCGTATCATCTAATATGTCCAGGCTGATGAGGGTATCGTGCAGTCGTCCGAGCGCGTCGTCGATGCGCTTGACCATGCCGTAGTATCCGGCAATGTGCTGATGCGCGTTCCCACGGTAGTGCTGCAGATCAGGCGGCATCCAGCGTCCTTCGTAGCGGCTGCGAAAGCCCTCCGGGGCCGGATAGTCGTCGCGCGAGTTCTGCTGGTGCGGTTCGATCAGCGACAGAAAGAGAAAAAACGGCTGCTCCGACTTACTGAGCTCGACCACGTTCTGAATTGCCGCGTCGACACAGGCGTCTACCCGGTATCCATAGAGCTCAACCGGCTCATCATCATTATTATAAAGAGTGGTCTGATACGCGTCGCTCGTGAACTCAAGCAGATTGCTCGCGAGCCAGCGCTGATACCCGAGCCGGTATTCCTGCGGCACCGGCCCCGGAGGCCCCTCGCCGCTGTCGTACAGGTGCCACTTCCCGATATACGAGGTCGCGTAGCCGGCATCATTGAACTGACCCGCGAGCGACGGCAGCGTCCGGTCGGGGTTGAGCCCGTTCTTCCACACGCCCGTATGGGTCGCGTAGCGTCCGAGCTGCAGGCTGCTTCGCACCGGTGCGCACACCGGCTGGCACGAAAACGAGTTCGCAACGTGGGTCCCCCCCGCCGCGAGCCGGTCAAAGTTCGGCATGAGATCCAGCGGATTCCCGTGCAGCGCCGAACAGTCCCACCGCTGCTGATCGGTGAGAAACACCACTACGTTCGGTTGTCTGGCCATATGATCCCCCATGAAGAAAGTAGAGAATACCGGAACGAGAAGACGGCTGGCAACGGCGGGTTAGCCGAGGGTAGCTGTACCAGACCGCGGATATGATGTTCGAAAGGGGTCGAGATCGGTATTGAACAAGGGTCGTTCATTGGACTACTATATTACCGTGGAGTTTGAGTGGGATTCGGCAAAAAGTGATCGATGTTATGCGGAACGAGGCTTTGATTTTGCATACGCGGCGCGCGCATTTGCTGACCCTCAACGAGACGTATTTGTTGATGATCGCTGGGAGTACAGTGAAACCCGATTCATCCTGCGGGGACGTGTAGATGGCCGACTGCTTGTCATCGTTTTCACATATCGAGGTATGAGAGCTCGGATCATCTCCGCAAGAAAAGCCAACACAAGAGAGGTAGCGGACCATGAACGACGTTCACGTAACAGTTGATCCAATGGATCTCTCGTCATTCCCGGAAGGCCGTGTTAATAGCGATCGCATTGACGCGACAACGGATCAGGACATTCAGGAACACATCGAACAGGATACCAACGAAGCAATGGTCGATATGGGAGTGTACATCCGTAGTGTGCGAGCACGAGTTGGAATGACTCAACGGGAGTTCTCCGACCGAATCGGTATCTCCGTCGATACCTTACGGAACTGGGAGCAGGGACGTCGGTATCCAACCGGAACCGCTCGAGCTCTGCTCCGGATCATCGACAAAGCTCCGGAAGTGGCGGTTAACGCACTGCAACGGTATTAGAACAGCGAGCTGATCTTCACGAAGTTATCGACTTCTCAGGTCTGCCTTCGCCTGGCCCCATTCGATAGATTCGTCCTGGCCAGCGTGCACACGAGCTTCAGTCTCAGAGAGAGCTTTGCCGTGCCACTCGGGCGACTCCAGCGATTCGTCGCCGTGAAGAAGGTTGTCCCATATCGCTTCGATCTCCATGAAAAAACCGTATACGTTTTCCGAGGACTGCAGCAAGTCCGCGCGATGGGTCTTCATCATCACCCTGCTTAATGTAAGTACGGTAGGGTTCTCCTGCTGTTTTCTGGCATTTGCCCTACAGTTTACGGGTCCGTCCAACAGGAAAACAAACGCACTATAGTGCGATATCGGCCTGGACTGCCGATCTGTGCTTGCGCTCGGAGATAACGTTTCCTATGATTGGTCTTAGACGGCTTTCTGTTGCAATTCACCCCGAAGAATCTGCGGTTTTTATGCGATGTAAAGGCCTCGCCTCTACCGCCGGTACGCTAAAAAAGGAAAGAGGACATGACAGACATGAAAGGGAACCGTCGCAGGGAGTTTCTACAGTCATCCGACGACGGCGGGATGTGCCCGTATTTCGATACGGGTGGACCGCTGACAATCTCCATGTGGGATTTCTCGTGGCTGATGGGACACCATGCTGGAGGCCCCTACGAAGACCTTGGTCAGCGCGTGGAAGAGGCTGCGGAGAGAGGGTACAATACCCTGCGGATCGATTGCTTTCCTTCGCACATCCTGGAAGGAAAATTTACATTCGAAAAGAAATTCGGCCAGAGTTCGATAATCCCGTGCTGGGGCGATACACTTGTCAGCCACGAACAGAATGTCCTGGAAAAAGTTGCGGAACTGGCCGAGCATTGCCGAAAGAATGGAATCTGGCTTGGTCTGGATTCATGGGACAAAGCGCATATGATCGGCCACACCGACCAGGTTGACCCACAAGATGAAGAGAAGACGTTCCGCGAGTTTTCACAAACGTGGGTAAAGGCAATCAGGCTGATGCGTGAAGAAGGCATCCTCGAACGTGCAGTTTGGATTGCTCCAATGAATGAAGTGCCGCACTACGCATCACGATATTTGTCTTCGGTGAGAAATGCTGGAAAGAAAGATGCCGACGAGGGAGAGACGTCCTTCGAATCCAAAGAGGATGAGCTGAATGTCATATTCAAACGCATCAATCACTGGATGGGCGAAGCTATCAAGGAGGAGATTGATCAGGAGCGGATTCCGCTGTCCTATTCATCGCTTGGGGCCGAGCACTATGGCAAACGCCTGACGGACATTTATGATGTGGTGGATGTTCATTTCATGCCGGATGCGATCGGAAGGAGCTCGACCCGATTTAGTGAAATGGAGAACTGGGATCTAAAACAGTTCAGCGATGAATGGCAGGCCGCGTGTCGCGAAAACTATAAGGCGATGATCGCCAGAACGCGGGAGTACTTTACCAGTGCGATGAGCTGTTGTGTAAGCGAATCAGGAAAGCAATTTTTGCCGATCGCTACCGAGTCGTTCGGGCCGTGCTATTTCCCCGACCACAAGGACGTGGACTGGACATGGTACAAGCTCTACAATTCTGATGCAGCCAGGGTGATTGCATCCATGCCTTACGGGGGCACAACACTTTCCAATTATGCCGAGCCCCTGTTCCGGCTGTGGGAGGACCTGGATTGGCACCGGAACAGCAATCTCTATATTACAGCAATGTCTGAGGAAGGAAAGACACGTTAAAAGTGAAGATGCGTTCCCCGGGCCCCTCAGAGGCAATCATGTCCAGGACGGGGGCTGGAGGCTGTGACTGTACGTAAGGTCCAGCAAATTCCAGCGAAGGAGCGTGGCGTGGTCACGTCGTTTTCGTGCAATATCGGCCTGGACTGCCGTTCTGCGCTTGCGTTCGGAGATAACGGTTCACAGCGGATCTTCTTCAAGGACAGCGGAGGTCGGGCTTTGATGTGCGCTTTGTTCCGTCTTGGCCGGAATCCTTTCCGGCGCTATACTGAACACCATGGGTAGGGCAGAACAGGCAGCGTGGTATAGCTACAAAGACTACCTCTCCTGGCCGGAGGGTGAGCGCATGGAGCTGATCCGGGGAGTACCCCACGCCATGAGTCCGGCGCCGCGGAGGGAACACCAGCGGCTGGTAGCCGAGATCACTCGTCAGGTTGCCAATGCCCTGCGCGGTGCGCCGTGCGAAGTGTACCCGGCACCATTCGATGTGAAGCTCACTGCAGATCAGGACGACGAGCGACCGACTGTAGTACAGCCAGACCTGAGCATTGTCTGCGATCCGGGCAAGCTGACAGAGCAGGGAATGACTGGCCCTCCGGATCTTGTAATAGAAATTGTCTCGCCTGAAAGCGGGTTCCATGACCGGAGTCGTAAATTCAACCTGTACCAGAGCGCGGGGGTACGGGAATACTGGATTGTCGACCCTGACGAGCGGGTTGTGGAAGTCTACCGTCTGGAAGGGAGTGAATCGTATCGCCGTATCGGCGCCTTTGGCGGAACCGATACAGTTACTACCGGAATTTCTGACGTGATTGTGGTGGACCTGGCAGAACTGTTTCCCGCCGACCGTCGGGCGTAAGCAGGTTTATTCCCGGCCGGGACGCAGCGACTCCGCGCGCAGGTCTCATCATCACCCTGCCCTTCCTGTGCAGGGAAAAGACCTTTCGCTATACTGTGGCGCATATATGTCATACCGACGATTGCTCATCGCCCTCATGGCGCCGACTCTGAGCGTCATTACTATGCTTGCAATGTTTGCGGTCGCGATTCCGTCGCTGCGCGCGGAGTTTTCGCTGACCGAGGATGTCGCGTCGTGGCTGCAGGTGGCCTACGCGATGCCCTTCATGATGTCGATGCCGCTGTACGGTCGGCTGGCGAACGGGCTCGGTGCGCGGCGGCTGCTGCTGCTCGGGCTCGGGCTGTTTATTGCCGGCACGGTGCTGCTGATGTTCCTCAATACCCTGCCGATGATCTTTGTCGCGCGCGCTATTCAGGGCCTCGGTGCAGGCGGGGTCAACCCGATGTCAATGGCGATAATCATGCACAACGCTCCGGACGACCGGCGCGGGAATATGCTGGGCACCTGGAACTCTATCGGGCCGATCGCGGGTATGCTCGGGCCGCTGGCTGGCGGGATCCTGATAGACCTCTACGGCTGGAGATCCATCTTTGGCCTGTCGCTCGCGGTTGCGATTCCGGCCGTTGTTCTCGCGTGGCGCGGTATTCCCTTTGACGAGCGCGACCCGGAGACTTCCGGGCGCGACGTCCTTCGGACCTTTGACTGGCCGGGGGTGATACTCTTTAACGCGGCGATCGTGCTGTTTGTCTTCTACCTCTCGAGTCGCCCGGTTACCGGCATGAACGCGCTGACCGACTGGCGGCTTGCGATCGGTGCGCTGGTGGTCGGTGTCCTCTTTGTGAAGCTGCAGCGTCGTCGGCGCAATCCTTTTATTCGCCTGTCGATTTTTCGAAACAGGAACTTCTCCTTTGCATCCGTCTGCGTGAGCATACGCATGGCGCTCATGGGCGGGGTCACCTTTGTCGCGCCCCTGTACGTGACTGACCTCTTCTCGCTCTCGGCGACCGCGGCCGGAGCGGTCATAACCCTGCACTCCTTTGCGCTTCTGATCACGATGCGCCTCGGCGGGGTGCTCGTTGACCGCTACCACAGCCGGCTTCAGATCATCGCGGGCTTATCGATAGAGTCGGTGGCGATGCTCGCGCTCGCGCTGCTTCCGCCGGAAGCGGGGCTGCCGGTGGTGCTGACCGCGATCGCGGTGCACGGGCTCGGCGCCGGGCTGTGTCTCGCGGCGCTGCACCTGTTCGCGCTCAGTTCGGTGTCGCGCGACCAGTCGGCGACCGCCGCGGGGCTGTACAGCATGGTCCGCTTCGCCGGGTCCATGTTCGGGCAGGCCGTGGGTGGGGTTGTGCTCTTTGCGGGGATTTCGCGATTCGGCCTGACCGGCGCGGGGTATACACCGGTATTCGTGTTCTATCTTCTGCTGAGTCTCGTCGGCGCGGCGGCGGCGTTTGGCCTGACGCCGAAGCTTGTGGTGGCGCGAGCACCGGAGCCGGAGCCGGTGGTGTGAAAGCGACAATCGAACCCGGGACACCGGGGTTTTTCTGGGCGTTTTTCGCCCTCGGCCTGACTGCCGCATCGATCGGCCCGGCTCTCCCGCGTCTGGCCGAGGGTACCGGCGTGAGCATCGGGGCGGTCAGCCTGGTGTTTGCCGCCTACCGCGGCGGGTTTATCGCGGGCTCACTCGGCGGCGGAAGTCTGCTCGACAGGCTGCGGGGAAACCGGGTGCTCGCGGTCATTCTTCTCGTACTCGCCGTGGCGCTCGCGCTTGTGCCGCATGCATCATCACTTATCCTTCTTGTCGGCCTGTTCCTCGCTGTGGGTGCCGCGGGGGGAATCGTTGAGATCAGCGGGAACACGCTGCTGTTATGGTCCTACGGATCGCGCGTCGGCCCGTATATGAACGGCCTTCATTTCGCATTCGGTGTCGGGGCGATTGTGTCGCCGCTTCTGATCGGGCGCATGCTCGAAGGCACGGGCGACCTTACCGGTGCGTTTCTGCTCGCCGGCGCCTTCGTCCTTCCCGGGGCCATTTTGCTGTTCGGGGCGAAGAGCCCGAGCGCTCCCGAGGCGGACGAGGAAAAGGATCAGCGATCCCGCGTTGCGCCGACGGTCTTTACTGCGCTGTTTCTCCTCTTCTATGTCGGCGCTGAATCGGGTTTCGGCGGTTGGCTGTATACCTTCGCGGTAACGCTCGATCTCGCCACCCCGGGGCAGGCCGGGGCCATGACAGCGCTGTTCTGGGGATCGTTAACCGCGGGGCGGCTTGTGCTGATCCCCTTCTCCTACCGCATACATCCGAAGCGTATATTGATGGCGTCGGTGATCGGGTGTCTCGCGTTCTTAAGCGTATTGGCGCTCCCGGTCGCATCCGGCAGCGTGGGCATTCTGTGGACTGCCTCCGGCGGACTCGGCCTCTCGATGGCCGGCATTTTCCCAGGGGCGGTGTCCTTTGCAGGGCGGCACATGCGCGTTACCGGGAGCGTGTCCCGCTGGTTCTTCGCGGGTGCGGGTGTCGGGGGAATGTCGATACCGTGGATACTCGGGCAGATGGTCGAATACCTCGGCGCCGCCTCGGTCATGGGGGCGCTTCTGGTCGTGAGCGCGCTCATGGCGCTGGCACTCGGCGGCCTGCTGTTCGTGTGTCGAACGCCGGTGGTGTGACTATCGTGCCATGGGCAGGTCGACCGGGCGGTTTCCGTCGGCTGCTGAGGCGCGGATCGCGAGGATAATTTCCTGGTCGAGCCTGGCCTGATGAGCGCCGTAGCTCGGCGGGTTGCCCGAGCGGATTGCGTCGACGAGGCTCTGAATGCAGCCGGCGACCCCGATCTCATCATCGTGCCACTGTGGGGACCTGCCTGCCTCGGGGCGGGCGAAGGGGTTGTGCCACTCCACGACCGGTAGATCCGGGTCGCCGGTAAGCGCGCGCACGAGGCGGAGTGCTCCGCCGTCGCAGCGTTCGAGTTCCCGCTGTACGGTAATGCGGCGCGGGCCGTGGCGGTCCGGGCCGAGTGATGTTAGCTCGATGACCGGTTCGTTGTAGGTGCCGTACATGACCCCCATGCCGCGCTCGCCGTAGAAGCGACTCGAGCGCCACCAGCGCAGTCCGCTGTCGTAGCCCACGCTCGTCCAGTGGAAGATACCGACACGATCATCATCAAACTCGATGATTCCGTGCTCCTGCGTTTCGCTGCGCGCGTCGAAGCTGCCTGAGTTCATGCCGTAGTGTTCTGCAAGCGGAAATTCGTGCACCGACCCGACGACCCGTACCGGTTGCGCTTCGAAGCCAAGGTAGCTTCGCATGACGCTTACCCCGTGGTAGCCGTGACCGGCGAAGTCGTTGAACGCAGAGTAGACGCGGCCGAATACACCGGCGGCTATGAGCTTTAGCTTTATCTGCTCGAATGGTCGCCGGTGGAACTGCTCGGCGACCTCGACGTGGAGATTGTTCTCTTCGGCGACGCGGATAATCTCGTCTGCCTGCGACAGCTCGTGAGCGATCGGCGTTTCGGTGAGAATGTGAAGGCCGTTTGAGACCGCCTCGAGTCCCACCGCCCCGTTCGCCGCGTAGCTTACCGAGACGATACCTGCGTGCGCGCCGGTTTCAGACTTGAGCTTTGCCATGTCGGTGAACCACGGAAGGCCGAGCTCCTCTCCGAGGCGCTTCGCCGACTCGGCGCTTCGACTCCACACCCCGACGAGCTCGACGCTGTCCATCTCCTCGAGAATTCTGCGATAGAGATAAAGTGTCCTCGACCCGGCCCCGATAAACGCGATACGAACTTTTTCCATGCTGGTAGTGTAGCCGATGGGGCTTTAGGTGTCTTGTTGGCGGGGGGTGGGCTATTGAGGATTTGGCGGATCGACGCTCGCCGTATATGAACCGGTCTTGTACCGAACAATACAGTCTTCTGATTCCCGAATGAAGTCTATTGCTATCCGAAGGTAGTGGCCTGCCGGCCGCCGATTCCTCCCAATATCGTTATAGCCAATATTTTGCTTATCTCCCGTTCGCGGGGATTGCACCAAGAGGTATGCCGACACTATTATGACCTGAAGCGCTTCTCACATGCGCTCTGTACAATGGGTAAGATACTAGACCAGATAAAGGCATTGGTATCCTCAGCAGATGTGCGTATCTCTGCGCATGGCTACGACGAGCTTAGTGATGATGACCTTACTGCGCGAGACATTGTATCGGGAGTTTCGTCAGCTGTTTCTATCGAAGAATATCCGGACTTCCCGAAAGGACAATGCGTGTTGGTGCTACAACGGGATAACCTCGGTGCTCCGATTCATGTTGTCTGGGGTATCCCGAAAGGCTACAATAGACCTGCGGTAGTAGTGACGGCGTATCGGCCGGACCCTACTCGCTGGACCGAAGATTTCCGGCGGAGGCGATGAACATGCAGCACGGAAAACGCACCAGGTACATTCACGAAGGCCGTTATGTGGCGGAAGTCGAGGTAACCCTCGTAGAAGACGACACCTCTTGGGCGCCATATCTCAGTCTCGAAGATGCATATAGACTCGACGACGTGCGAGAGGCCTTGAAGTCTGGCGACCTTCAGAGTGCCGCCCGCCACGGCCGCGTTTACGAGATGCGTCCGGTTGCATAAGCAGCTTTCGGGGAGTCTTCCCTTCCTGTATAAGGTTAACTCGTACCATTCAATTACATGGCGAAGAGCTCTCATCAGTGTTCCCCTATCAGTCGTCACAGCAAAAGCATGACGCCACGCTTCTCGTTGTGATTTCGTGGAATCTTCCGCTTCCCGGCCGTTTTGCGATTGCGCCCCGAGATAGGTTCTAATATCATTCATCATTTTAAAAATGCACCCCTTCATGTGAAAGAGAGACCTATGAAC
>RECN01000107.1 GCA_007694005.1 Spirochaetaceae bacterium | reverse complement strand
CGGCCTGTGACAGTTCGTTTATCGTCGCATCTATGGGTATGTAACTCTCGCGCCAGGCATCGTACTCGTTCTGCAGGCGCTGTACGATCTGTCGCCCCTGTTCAGTCGCTCGCGGAATGGCGACAAACTCGTTCAGATCCGCCTCCATGCGGTCAAAACTCGCACGCCGCTCGTTCAGTATTTCCCGATACCGGGCCTGTGCACCGTCCTGCCCCTGAATCTGAAAAACTTCAAGGGTCTGCCCGCGGATTACCATGCGCTCGAAGTTCATGTTTCCAAGGAGTACAATGCCCGGAACGCGCTCAAATCCGATGCGGTCGAGGTCGCCGCTCAGTTCCTGTATGGCGAAAACGCCTATGCCACCGAGAACGACGGCGATCAGGGTTACAACCGCAAAGCCGCCTAACAGCTTCACACCTACTTTGATATTTTTCATGATGGCTCCTGCCGGCAAATCCGGACCTTCCTGTCATTTACTCCAAAATAGTAAATAATCGTGTCTCGCTGCGCAAGATGCGCAGAACCCTTGGACAGGCATCTTTTTCGCGATTGCGATCCCGGGAAATCTGATGCACTATACGGCAGGATTCTGAATAATGAACGAAAAACGTGCGTTTCTTTTTCTCTACAGTTTTCCGGTCGCCCTGCTTCTGACAGGGCTCTTTCTCGATTCGGCAGACGGTATTCTGAACGGACTCTGGGCGATTGTGACATCGCGGAGTCTGCTGCTTGACGACTACCTCGTGAGCGGTGGTACCGCGGCAACGCTCGTGAATGCCGGTCTCTGCGGGCTCATATCCATTGCCCTCATAAAGCTCAGTAAGGTACAGGTAAACGGACCGTTTATCGCGGCGGTGTATACGGTCATTGGCTTTGCCTTCTTCGGAAAGAACATATTTAACATCTGGCCGATTTTCGCGGGCGTATTCCTCTATACCCGCGTTCAGGGTATTCCCTACAAGAACAGTCTTCTCGTAGCCCTCTTCGGCACGACTCTGGCCCCGCTGGTGAGTTTTTTTACTTTCGTGGCGTCACTTCCGCTCGCAGGTGGCCTTGCCCTGGGCGTCCTTATCGGTGTGGCTGTCGGATTCGTCCTGCCTCCGCTGGCCTCTCACATGTTGCGTTTCCACGACGGTTTTAATATCTACAACATCGGATTTACCGGCGGCATCGTCGGTGCATTCTTCGTAGCAGTCTTTCGCAGCTTTGACTTCGACATTGCGCCGGAGGTAACGCTGATGGCTGCCGAATCGCGCTTTTTCGAGTGGTACTTCGTGGTCGTGTTTCTGCTGCTGATCACGTTCGCCGTGTTTCTTTCCCGTGGGGAGTACCGGCAACTGCTCGTCTCCACACGACGCATCTACAGTTCCACCGGTCGCCTCGTGAGCGACTTCGTGCAGATCGGGGATTTTGCGTCCACGTTTCTGAACATGGGCGTCATGGGGCTGATATCCACCGGGTTCGTGCTTGCCCTCGGAGGATATTTCAACGGTCCGGTCATAGGTGGCGTACTCACCGTCGTTGGCTTCGCTGCGTTCGGCAAGCACCCGCTGAATACCATCCCGGTGCTCGTCGGCGTCGTGTTGGGATCTCTCATCACCATTTGGGACACAACCGCCACCACGGTCATTATCGCGGGGCTTTTCGGTACGACCCTTGCACCGATTTCGGGTCAGTACGGACCGCTCGCCGGCGTGCTTGCGGGGTTCTTCCACCTGTCGGTCGTGCACAACGTCGGAATGCTGCACGGCGGCATCAACCTGTACAACAACGGATTCGCGGGTGGATTCGTTGCATCATTTCTCTCACCGATCTTTGAAGCGTTCAGAAAGCAGGAGGACAAGGCATGAAGAACGAAGTGAAAAAAATCGCAAAAATTGTAGATGAGCTTCTCACCTACTTCCTCCATCATTATAATGGTGCTTCTCACGTTTCGGTTATTCCCGGCAGCAAAGGCTACACGATAACTATGAAGTTCACTGGGGTATCCATGACCACGACCGAGTTCGAGAAACTCAAGGATCGGCTGGTCGTACGCCGTCAACCGGAACTCGAAGACTATTACTGGCAGCTTGCCGGCGAGGTCGAGGGCAGTAACGAAATGGGCCTGGTCGGGATGATGTGCGACTCCATAGAGATCGAACGCAGCGGCGAGACCATACAACTGACCCTTCTCCGAAACGGCTGACACGTCACGGAGGACTTTATTTCAGCACCACAGAACGCGAACATTCGCAACATCGCCATTATTGCGCACGTTGACCACGGCAAAACCACCCTGGTCGACGCCATGTTCCGTCGCAGCGGTCTGTTCCGCGAGGGACAGAACGTCGACGACAGGCTCATGGACCGCATGGATCTTGAACGCGAGCGGGGTATTACCATCGCTGCCAAGAACTGCGCGGTCAGATGGCAGGACACCAAGATCAACATTATCGATACGCCGGGTCACGCAGACTTCGGTGGTGAAGTCGAACGTGCGCTCAGTATGGCTGACGGAGCCCTGCTCCTCGTCGACGCGGCCGAAGGTCCGCTTCCCCAGACCCGCTTCGTGCTGAACAAAACCCTCGAAGCGGGCTTGAAAATCATCGTGGTCATAAACAAGATCGACCGCAAAGACGCCCGCCCCCAGCAGATCGTCGATGAAGTCTCAAGCCTGTTTATCGACCTGGACGCGAACGACGAGCAGCTCGACTTTCCGCTGCTCTACGCGATTGGCCTTGAAGGCATCGCGAAACGGAATCTGGAGGATGATGATGACAACCTCGATATTCTGCTCGACACCATAGTCAAGGAGATTCCGCCACCGACGCTGCATCCTGAGCGTCCCTTTCAGATGCTCGTCAGCGATCTCGGCTACTCGGACTATCTCGGCCGCCTTGCGATCGGCAAGACCTACAATCAGTCGGTCAGCGCAAACGACAGCCTTGTCCGCATAGACTCTGCCGGGCAGAGCAAACCGCTGAAGGTAAACAAGCTGCAGGTCTACGACGGCCTTACCATCACCGAAACCCCGACCGCTGAGCCCGGCGATATCGTCGTGCTCTCCGGCATAGACGAAGTGCACATCGGCGACACGATCTGCACGGCGGCGGCACCGAAAGCGCTGCGACGTATCACCGTCGATGAACCCACCGTATCGATGCTCTTCCTTCGGAACAACGGACCCCTGTCCGGACGCGAGGGACAGCACGTACAGGCAACCAAGATCGGAGAACGCCTCAAGAAAGAGACCATGAGCAACGTGTCGCTGCGGGTCGAGGAGAGCTCAGACCGCGAAGGATTCCTCGTCAGCGGCCGCGGAGAGTTTCAGATGGCGATCCTGATCGAACAGATGCGCCGCGAAGGCTTCGAGCTCTGCGTCGGTCGCCCGCAGGTCATCTACGGCTCTGAGAACGGTGTGCGAACCGAACCGATCGAACGGGTCTACATAGACTGCGAGGAAGGCTTTACCGGCATTGTCACCGAGAAACTTTCTATCCGCAAAGGGCGCATGGAAGGACTCATTAACCACGGCAACGGGCGGGCCCGCCTGGAGTTCAGCGTCCCCTCGCGCGCCCTCATCGGCTTTCGCGACGAACTCCTGACCGATACGCGCGGCACCGGCATTATGAACGCATACCTTGAAGGCTACGAACCCTACCGCGGAGACTTCCCGAGCCGCTTTACCGGCTCGCTGGTGAGTGACCGGCAGGGAACGGCGGTACCCTACGCGCTGTTCAACCTCGAGCCACGCGGAACCATGTTCGTGTCGCCCGGAGAACCGGTCTACGAGGGCATGATCGTCGGTGAACACAACCGCGAGAACGACCTCGACGTGAACGCCTGCAAGACCAAGAAGCTCACGAACATGCGTGCATCGGGCCGTGACGACAACGTCATTCTGACCCCGGCGCACACCATGAACCTCGAGGCATCGATCAACTTTATCCGGGATGATGAGCTCGTCGAGATCACGCCGAAGTCCATTCGCCTCCGGAAACGGGTCCTGCTCATGACCGAGCGGAAGAAGCTGCGATAAGCGGCGCCGCCCCTCTGGGGGCGGCTACTGCCCCGAGGCCGGTCGTGCAGTACGCCCGCGCGCCGGTCGCGCGGCCTAACCGGTCGGGGCACGCCGCCGCGACGGCCAACGCTTTACGCCGCCCGCGCGCCGCCCGCGCACCGCCCGCGCGACCCGCATCATCGGTATATAATTGCGAAAATTGAGTTTTTTCTCGAAAAATTGCGAAAATATTCACGCAAACGCCTCGCACACGTTGACGCCGACCTTCGAAGGGATATAATTGAGATATTAAAGGTATCAGGAATCGGCGCCTCGGGCGCCGGTGTCCATGGAGGGACATTATGAAGAAACGAATCTTACTCATTGCAATCGTGGCACTTCTCGTGCTCACGGCCACGCCGCTTGTGGCGCAGAACAACGGCCAGACCCTGAATATTGGTGGGTTGGTTCCGCTACAGTTGACGATAGCCGTCACACCGGATGTCGATGCACAGAATCTTGATCTCGAAGGGCTCGCCACGCTGACCCCGGCAATTGCAACGTTCGAAGTCAGAACAAACAATACCGCTGGTTGGTCGCTCTGGGTTTTTTCGGTTAATGAATCGCTTCTGGTAAATAGTACGGGCGATGATATTTCGTATCAAATCGCGGTAGACGACGGAGTAGTCGTTCCAGCGTACGCAACAATTCCAGCTGTCGGTGTCGAGCTCTGGGATGAAGACGATGCTGCCGATTTCGACGCAACACTGCGAATCGAGTACACGCAGACCGAGACCTTTCCCGCCGGCTACTACTCCGACCAGCTGGCACTGGTACTGAGAGCGAAGTAACCCCATGCTCCGCATCCCGCTTTCCGGCAGTATGCGGATCAGGGTTCTGTCGGTGGCTCTCTGTATGGTCTGCGCGGTGTCCGCGCAGGCCTTTCGCTTCGAGCCTATCAGTCAGGAGTTCGCCCCGAGCGGGGCGGGTTCCAATCACCTGTTCCGCGTCGAGAACACAACCAACGAACGCATCGCCGTGCGCATAGCGGTCAGACCGCGAGAGATTCAGCGTGACGGGACCGAAGTGCTCGGCGAGGAATCACCTGAGTTCACCGTATTCCCGCGGAACGTTCTGCTCGATCCGGGTAACGGGCGAAGCATACGCGTGCAGTGGAACGGACCGGCGTCAGTTGAAACGGAACAGGCCTACCGCATTATCGCCGAGCAGGTGCCTATAGCACTCGGTGGTGATCTGCCAACGCAGGGGGGCGGCATACGCCTGACCTACCGCTACGAGGGCACGGTGTACGTGACCCCACCGCGGGCCCGGCCGGATGTACGCGTGGTGAGCGTGAGCCGCGAGACACAGGATTCCGAACGGTTCCTGCGGGTTACGCTTGAAAACGTCGGAACCAGGCACGCAATCCTGCGTGGAGCTGAACTCGCGCTGACGTATGATCCGGATATCCCGCCGCGGATAGAGCTTGAGTCAGGTGATTTGCGGGGCCTTTCGGGTGAAAACATGCTTGCAGGACTCACACGCGAGTTTGTCATACCTGCACCGGACGATCTTTGGGACGGGGAGATATACGCGACGCTGTATCTTGCCGATTAACAAAGCATATGAACAATCGGCCGTGGCCAGCAGCCATCGCTATTCTCTTCTTACTCCTTACAGCGCCTGACCTTGAAGCACAGAACGGTGAAACCGAAATCTCGCTTCCCATCGTTGTCGACGGCCGACAGATTTCCGAAATATCAACACGCATAACACCAGACGAGGAGCTTCTCCTCGACCCCTTTGAACTCTACCGGCTCATCGAGTCCCGGCTTGAACCGGGCTACGAAGCGCGCCTGAATCCTTTTGAAGCCGGGCAGTTTGTGAGCATCGAAGCGCTTGAGCCGCTTGAACTCGATATTATCTTTGACCTGGACGAACTCGCCGTGCTCGTCTCTATTCCACCGGAGCTACGACGCGCGGAGCTTATAAGCTTTCGGAGCAGGCCTCGAGAGCTGCGGGGAGTCGACGTGCACCCTGCCCGCTTCAGCGCCATTCTGAACCTGGGCACGAATGTGCGCTACAGTTACGCGCCCGACACCCTCCTCGCCTCGGCCACGGTAGAGCCGGCAGTAAACGTATACGGCGTGGCAGTCGAGTCCCGCGCAAGTCTACAGACCGGGCCCGACCCGTTCACTTTCGATTACGCCCGGACGACCTACGACTTCCCGGAGCTCGGCTACCGGCTTCAGGCCGGGGATCTGCCGTGGCGCGAAACGAACCTGTCTGATGTTTCGGGTATCGCAGGTCTTTCTATCGCGCGCCTGGCCATGTTTCGCGAACGCAGCCCCGGTGATCGGATACTGGTGGACAACATTTTCCTGCCGCGCGACGGAGAGCTGCTGATATACCTTAACGATCGGCTTATCCGCCGGAGCGTTGTGAGCGCCGGTACCTACCGGCTGAACGGACTCGGGCTCTCATCCGGCATAAACACCATCCGCGTCGTGTGGGACGGAGAAGACGGCAGGCAGGAGGTTGAACTCGTAGTTCCCGCAGACTCCCGCCTGTTAGGTCCTGGCGAGTTCGAGGCGGGTATCGCACTCGGGATCGCAGACCGCGACGTGGAACGACCGGTGATCGCAGCCTACGAACGCATAGGCATAGGGCCCTTTTTTACCCTCGGACTCAGGCAGGGCATAGAGGCGCTTGAGTTTCAGCTTGACCTTGGATTCGAAGCGATTACCGCAACCCGCTTCGGTGCCTTCGCGATAGACGCCGATATCGGCATAGGTCCGGACGAACGCCTTCTGATTTCACTACCCCTGCGCTATACCTACCACGATCCAGCCCTTCCACGCTTCCGGAACATAGACCTGACTGCAGGCTGGCAACGCCTCGTGAACGAGGCGGGTGAGCCCGCGCGCGAGCAGGTGAACGCCGGGGCCTCGGTCAGTCTTACGCTCGGCACCGGCATGAGCCTGACCCCGCGTGTGAACTACCGCTACGATCTGCTAGACTCCCGGCAGCGCGTCGACGCTCGCGCATCGCTTCGGACGAGCGCCGGTGGCGGTACTTCAGTCCGGGTCGACACGGGCATAGTCTACGACGAGGAGATCTCCTTCGTTGCGAGCGTCACCGTTTCTTCTGCCTTCCCCGAACAGCGGCAGAACCTGTTCCTCCAGCAAAATCTCGTGACGCAGGAATTCGCCGGGTTCTGGACCCGCTACGCAGACGAGACGGTTGACCCCTACAGTTTTAACGCCGCGGTACAGATACCCGTAGACACCGAACGCGTCGCGAGTATCTCGGCCGGAGCCGGTTATCGCAACCCCTTCCTGCAGGCATCACTCGGACACTCGGTAAACTTCGTGCCTGCCGGCGGCGACATGCGCAACACGAGTTCCGTTGGCCTTCAGACCGCTGCTGTATTCGCAGACGGCGCGTTCGCAATGACCCGCCCCGTCGGCGACTCCTTTGTGATTATCTCAACCGCGGATCACGTATCCGAAAACACCTTTCGCGTCCGTCGCGGCGGAGGACCCGACCGGGACCTGTACATTCAGGACGAGTCGGTGTTCTTCGGTGGCGTAAGATCGCACGTACCGCAGCAGATTAACCTGGAAATGGAAGAGTTCGACCCGAGCATAGACGTTGATGAGCTCTCCTACGTGATCAGGCCGACCTACCGATCTGGCATACACCTCGTGATCGACCCTGTTCGCCGCGTGCAGGCGCGAGGTGTGCTGCTTGACGCAGGCGGAAACCCGGTTACGCTTACGGTAGGGAGCGCGAGCGCACGCGTAGAAAGCCCTGCGGACGACGCGGCACCTACGACAACGTCAGAAACCTCACCTCTTGTCTTCTTTACCGACGAGACCGGATACTTTGAACTCTACGATCTTCTCCCCGGCAGCTATGAACTGCGTGTCGGTACCGAGCCTGACCTCCGGTGGGTGCTCGACGTAGAGAGCGACGGCGAGCAGGCGCATGATGCCGGTGAACTGCGGCCGGAAGGACAGACCCCATGAAATGGCGCACGGTAAAATACGCACTCGCTTTTCTGTTACTTCTCGTTCCGGGCCTGCTTGCAGCACAGAACATCTTTCGATTCTCCGCCCCACCCGGCGGCATCTACGCGAATGTCTCCTATGAACAGACAGCACTTGTAACGGTGGAAGTCACCGTCGAACACCGGGGGGACGCTGTGCCCGACTGGTTTATCGGTGGGACCGCTGGCGGTGGCTCCTACACGAACAGGCAGGTGAGTCGCACCCTTCCGGATGCAACCATCAACTACCAGCTGTACCCGACTACCCCGAACGGATCAACAGACGTACTGGCCAGCCCGGACTTCGGCGGCTTCGGTGCCAACAACGTTATTACCTCAAACGCCTTCGACACAGCGACCGCCGTTGACGTCTCCCGCTTCGAGACCTTTTTTGTCTACTACGAAGTTCCCGCAGACCAGTTCAGCGCCTCGGGAGAGTATACGGACACCGTAACCCTTGAACTCTACACGTACACGGGCGTTCTCGGAAGCAGCGCGACATACGACCGTGTAGACACTGCCACCCTTACCGTAACCGCCCGCATGGCACGGCTTATCGACCTGTATGCCGTGCAGGAACCCGGAATCCGCACCATGGATCTGACCGTGCCCGTGACGGACAGACTTCTGGCGACCGTGCACGAACGCAGCAACGCCGACACCGGTTACGAAGTCAGCATTACAAGCAGCAATCTTGCTGCAGCGGGAAGCGGCACCACACCCTTCTTCGCGCAGGCGAGCGGCCCGGGAGTGCTCGACTACAGTCTGACCTACGGAGGAGATTCGATCGGAGACTGGGAATCCGGCACGGCTCTGGTAACCAACTCGGAGCTCATAACCGACACGACCGGAGACCCGGGAGCAAACTGGCTGACCCGCGATCTTCGAATCTCCTATTCCGGCAGCCCGAACCTGCCCGCAGGCGACTACGAAGACAGGCTCATAATTACGATCACAGCCAAGTAAGGTGCAACACCTGGGGCAACACGACCAGAACAGCCAGCACAGCGAGTTCACCGATCTGTTCGGCAGCACCTAAGGTGTCGCCGGTATACCCGCCTATGTGCCGGTGAAACCAGACACGGCACATCAACGCGAGTACGAGTGCTGCGGCCGGGGCAGCGAAAGCTACCGTCCACAAACCTGTCAGCCCGAACACGATCGCCGCGGCCACAATAGTGGCAATGCCCACACTCACGACCGACACACCTTTCGCGACCGGTTTCACCTTGCTTGTCTCATCCAGTCTGACATAGGAACTCGCCGCAATAACGTAGACCGGTACCAGCCGACCGAGACTGTGCGACAGCACGATCGCGGTCGCGGCGGTCATGGCTGTACCGGCATGCGCGATCTCCGCTATCAGCAGGAATCGCAGCAGCAGGCTCAGGAACAGCCCTATGCCTCCATAGGTCCCTATGCGGGAATCCTTCATGATGGAAAGCGTCTGCTCGACAGTCCAGCCGCCGCCGAAGCCGTCGCAGGTATCGACAAAGCCGTCCTCGTGGAACGCACCGGTCATGAGTACGGCAAGCGTCATCGCGACCACGGCGGCGATACCTGCCGGTGCCACAAAAGACACAAGGTAGAATCCAAGCGCCGAAACCGCCCCGACCATGAGCCCTATGAGCGGGAGGTATCGGGTCGCCTTCTGCAGAAGTCCGTCCTCGTCGACAAGCTCATACTTTACGGGAATGCGGGTGTAAAACATGACAGCACTCAGGAAGACCCGGAGTTCGTGGAAACGCTTGCGTGTCTGTGTGACCACCGGTGAACTCATCTTCAGACAAGCTCGTAGATCACAGTCCCGTAGGCCGGCACCGGAAGCGCTGCCGCTCCTGCATCTGTGTAGACCTCTCCGGGCTGCGCCATAATGGGCCGGAGCACGGTGCCGGGAAGGCCGGTCAGTTCAAGGGTAACAGGATCCGCGGCCGCGTTCACCGCGACGAGCACCGCCTCGCTGTCGGTGCGCCTGAGCCAGACCATCTGCTCGTGGTCAACGTGTATGGGCTTAAGGTCGCCGAGACACAGCGCAACTGATCGCTCGCGCACTGAGGCGAGTTCGTGAATAAACGCCGGAAGCCCGGCGGTTTCCGGTGTAGGCTGACCGTCAACCTGCGAGAGCACGTCGCTCCAGGCGGGTCTGAGCTCTGCATCGCCGCCTGAGGCTTTGCTGCCGTCGAGCCCGAACTCACCGCCGTAATAGACCGATGGGGATCCGGGTATCGTGAAGAGCATGCCATACAGGGGGAAAAGATGTGCAGGGTTCGTCAGTACCGAGGCTGCCCGGTCGACGTCGTGATTTTCGACGAAGTTGTACAGGAAGTGTCCGCCGGAGATTCCGCCCCAGGCACCAGGCCCCGAGCCTTCTCCGGACGCGTCGCCGAACTGCCGCCCGAGCGAGTACGCAATTTCGTGATAGTTCGCATCGTTCAGGGATGACCACAGGCCCTTGAAGCATTCGTAGTTGGTCACCGCATCGAGCAGCTCAGGCCCGAGGAACTCATTGTAATTCCCGTGTATCACCTCACCGAGCAGATAGCAACGCTCCCGGCTGTGTGCCGCCGTATACTCGTCGACGATCCTCCTGAGCTCAGCGAGAAAATCTTTCGGCAGCAGATACGCAACGTCCAGCCTGATACCGTCTATGCCGAGCCAGTCGAGCATCCACACCACTGCGTCATAGATGTGTCTGCGGACTTCCGGATTCTCAAGGTTCAGCGTGACCAGCTCGAAGTGCCCTTCCCAGGCCTCGTAGGTAAATGCGTCTCCGAGCGGGCTCTCTTGTGAAAAATCCACGTCCTTGAACCAGTCCCGGTACGCGGAGCCCTCTCCGTGCTCCTGCAGGTCGCAAAACGCGTCGAAATCTCTGCCTACGTGGTTGAACACACCATCGAGGACGACCTTCATGCCATTGTCGTGCCAGTGTTTCACCAGATCGCGAAACGCTTCGTTCGTTCCAAGACGTGGGTCGATGCGGGTGTACGAGGTCGTGTCGTAACCGTGTTTTGCAGACTCGAACACGGGTCCTATGTAGACCGCCGTTACACCGAGATCCACGAGATGATCGGTGACGTCGTAGAGCGGCAAAAGCCGGTCAGCAGCGCTGTCTGCTCCGTGTTCTTTCGGGGCTCCGCAGAACCCGAAGGGATAGATGTGGTAAAAAAACGTTCGCTCGTGCCAGTGTGTGCTCATAGAGTATCCCCCGGTGGGGTAACTCTACCACAGGAAAAAGATTACGCCGAGTGAAGCGTTACTTCGGCGATCTCATTCATCGTCCCCGAGTATGCGCAGCTCACAGGGAATCAGCGAGTGCCTGTACTCGACCGAGTCGTCGTTCAGGAGATGCTGCACGAGTCTTCCTGCGGCCTGTCCCATCTCACGGACCGGCTGCTCCACGTAGGCGATGACGTTTTCCAGATCGATCAGCTCCACGTCGACGAAGCCGGCAAAACGCGGCTGCTTCCTGAACGGACTGCCGGTGAGGCGATTGAGTGTGTACATGACGGTATTGAAAATACGGCTGTTCATGGACACGATCAGGTCCGCGTCGGCATGGGAGCCGATCATCTCGGTAATCCTGGCATAGTCGCGCTGCTGATATGTCGAAAGCGGCAGTCGCACAATCCGTGACTCGGGGTCTGATATCCCCGAAATCCGGCATCCTTCAATAAATGCCCGCTCCCGTGCATCGATAACCGACACGTAATCGGTACTGAAACAGATCGGATTCCGGTAACCGAGAGCGCTCGTCTGTTCGATCATCTGCCTGCCCGGTGCAAAACAGTACTCAGACACATAGTGCGTAGGGACTGTTTCGACGTAGCGGTCCAGGAGTATGACTTCCATCCCCATGCTTCTGAGCTCTTCGATCATCTCCGCGTTATCGGCTTCGTAGGACGCCTTATCGGGTCTGTCAAAGGGAGCAAAGAGGCAGATGGTGCTTTTCTGCTTTGCAAAGAGTTCTGCGTGTTCCCGGGCGGTGTTTCTGTTCTGTTGATGATAGCCGATGAGCATGGCTATGCCTGCAGGTCGCAGGATGTCGTTCACCCCTTCTATGAGCCGCTCCCAGAATCGGGAATCGGTCTGTGCCTGCATGAGCGCCGAAATGACGACCGGCTCCTCTGTCGCATGATGCGTCCGCTCGGGAGGGACCACAGAAGTTCCCACACCGGGAGTCCTTTGCACGAGCCCCTCGCTCACCAGCAGCGCAACAGCCCGGTCTATGGTAACCGCTGTCACATCGTACTCAAGAGCCAGCATCTTGCTCGTCGGAAGGAGAGACCCGGCGTCGTAGCGCCCGCTGCGTATTCGTTGCCTGAGTGACTCGGCTATTCGTTTGTACTTGTGGGCGGAAGGCATAAGAGCTGCATTGTCCATTATTTTACAATCCAGTTCCAGCGATTAACTCCTTGATATGCTCCTGGAGGTTACGCATGGAAAATGATGATGAAGCAACTGCGTAGTTATGTTCAACCATCTTCTGTTTCCGCCCGGAATCCCGGAGGACCGACACGATCTCATCCGCACAGCGATCAACGGTCTGCCGGTCGACACGCACCAGACCGTTCGCGTCGCGCCCCGCCAGATCAGAACCGAGAGATACGACCTGAAAGCCGTGTTCCCGCAGGTCGCTGGTCCACACCGGGTACTCATAGACCAGAACCGGCAGTTTTGCGAACACAGCCTCGACAAACTGGTTTCCCCAGCCCTCCCAGTAACTCGGATAGGTCACAAAATCCGCCTGCACGTAGCTGTCCCACAACGAGTAGACTTTCGCCCCGGCATGATCCGTAGCCCGGGAATGCCGCACCCGATCACCGACGTGCCGCAGATCGACGCCAAGGCCGTCTGCCTTCTGCTTGAGATAATCCCAGTAACTGCCCGATATACCGATGTTCTCAACGATACCTGCACATAAAAGAACGATCCTTGACTCTGGCCCTACCGTACCACCGACCGCAGTCGTCACCCCGTTGAGCTCTTTGCGACGTCCCGGATCCTGTATTCCCGCAATCGTGTCGATCGCCATCTCTATGCCCTTTCGATCGAGGATGCGAGTCGCCTGCAGAAAGAGCAGGTCGTTCTCCGACATACCGAAGGCTCTGCGAAAATCACGGTTGTACTCATCTTCGGTCCAGGGATCCTGATCGAAGTCAAACACGTTGGGAACGACCATAGCGTCGAGGTTCTTACGTCGCTTGAGATCAGCCTGACTGATGCGGTTAATTACAACGTGCTGTACGTTAGGTAACTTCGTCGGAAAATAGCGCTCATAGATGCTTTCCACGGTCTGGCAGGTTGCACAGACTTCTCCTGAATCCTCGTGATAGAAATCGTGGCTGTGAATGATCGTCGGCAGCCCGGTCTTTCTAATGACGCGATGAAAGGCTATACCCGCAGCTGGCTGGTAGCCCCCTGAACACAGGTTATTCGGGACCAGGACGTCAATCCTCTGCTTTTCAATGAACGCGAGCAGTTTCTTCTCGATGCAGTCTGCGTGTTCGTAGATGTCGCGCTCGAGCTCCGCTTCGCTCGCATAGTCTTCGAACTTCACCGTTCCGTTCCGCAGAATTTTCCAGGTGACCGGATGAAGCGCGTACAGCTCGGGAATCACGTAGTTCCCCAGGACGTCGTCGTTCCCCGAGCAGTAGTACACGGTATGTCCCATGCCCTCGAGAATGACCCGCCACTTGTCGACTTCAAGCGAAACACCGTCGGTACGGCCGAGTCTGTTCTGAAAAAAAGCTATATTGGCCATGGAACGGTTCCTATCCTTTGAGGGCTCCGCGGGTGAGTCCGGCGACGATGTGTTTCTGAAGCAGTGCGAAAACGATAAGTACCGGTATCAGGTTGACGCTCGCGGTGGCAGCGACCAGCCGCCAGTCGTTCGGGTCAGCCTGTATCATGGTCATGGTCGCCACGGGTAGTGACAGATTTCGCGTACTCCGCAGGATGATTGATGCGATAGCAAACTCGTTCCACGTACCGACGAAGGTAAAGATCGCCGCAGATGCGAGACCCGGTAGTGACAGGGGGAAAATAATGCGCCAGAGAATGTCAAAACGCGTGCAGCCGTCGATCGTGGCCGCCTCGTCGAGCGCACGGGGGATCTGATTCAGAAATCCGACGAGTATCCATACGCCCCACGGTATTCGTGCCGCGGAGTAAAGAATCACCATTCCGATCTGTGTGTCGTACAGTCCAAGCTGTCGCATGAGCAGATAGATCGGGATTACCGACACGAGCGCCGGTATCATCTGAACCATCAGGATCAGGATGAGGATCGTCTGCTTACCTTTAAATTCCTGGCGGGAAAGACCGAATGCGGCAAACAGCGCAAACCCCAACGAAATGACGACCGCACCGATGCTGTATAACAGCGAGTTCATAATGAAACGGAACAGTGGCCACCGGCTGAGAATCATCTGAAAGATCGAAAAATCGATGCGAGACGGAAAGAGACTCAAGGGCTGCCGATATATCTCGACGTCGGGTTTTATGGCTGCAAGGAGAATCCATAGCACAGGATATACGAAGATCAGCGTCGCAAATATCGCGACCAGATGTCGGGTGGTCACGCGCCGAACGCGCTGCAGGGGAGTCCCACGTAAGGCCATCAGTAGTTCTCCTTTCCAAAGCGGGTCATGCGCACATATATGATTACAAAAACAAGAGTTACGGCGAACATGACAACACCGATCGCGGAACCGCGACCAAGCTGGTTCCGACTTTCGCCAAATGCAGTGCGAAACATCTCCAGAGCGATCAGGGATGTGGCACCTCCTGGGCCGCCGTTTGTGAGCACGAGTACGGTTTCGTAGGAGTTCAATGCCGCGATCGTCGCGAAGATAAAATTCACGCTCACGATCTCTTTCATCATCGGTATTTTGATCGAAAAGAGTTTTCGCCACGCGCTCGCGCCGTCGATGTCAGCTGACTCGAGAAGTTCGTCAGGAATTGTCTTCAAGCCGCCGGAAAGCAGCAGCATGGAGAAGCCGACGCCTTTCCAGATATACACCATGATTACCGAAACGCGGGCATTCGTCGGATTGCTCAACCATCGAATCGGGTTCATGCCGAACTGCCCGATGAAGGCGTTGAGTAAACCCGTCCTGGTCTCCACAAACATGAGCTGCCACATAATACCGGCAACCAGACCACTGATGACCCAGGGAATAAGAAAGAGCGTGCGATAGATGTCGCGTCCCCGATAGTCACCTTCAAGAATGAGCGCGAGACAGAGCCCAAGCGCCATCTGGCCCGCTACGGTAAATACAAGAAAAATCGCGGTATACGAGATTGAACCCAGAAAAGCCGAGCTTCCGAAAATCGCCCGGAAGTTCGCCAGACCCACAAAAGAACCGGGATCTCCGAGTCTCATGTCGGTCATAGACAGCCATATCTGCCAGACCGCGGGGAAAGCACGCATGACGATCAGCGCGAACAAAGCGGGAATAATGAACGGCCAGGGGCCGCTGACAAATCGATGCAGGCGGGTATCCATAAATGATGTTCCTGAATGGCAGTACCACCGGGTGGTGGTACTGCCGTGAGGTTGTTACAGGTTGCTCCACTCGGCCTGGAGGGTTCGTGCGGCACCGTCGAGAATCGAGTCAAGAGACTGGTTCGTCGTCAGATATACACTCATGGCGTCCATCATGACCTGCGCAATAATCGGCGAGATTCGGACGAGTGGTCGGATGGTCGAGTTCTCAAGCGCTTCTGCTGTGGCGACCATAAACCGGTCCTCGCTGTAGAATCTGTCTCCGGTAAAGACGCTTGCGCGCGTTGGTGTCCAGCCGCCTGCCTTGTTCGTGTTTCGCTGTGCCGAGAAACCGGTTGCGTGAAGAACGAAGTCAATCGCCGCCTGCTGCAGAGCAGGATTGTCGTCGATGTTGCGGGCAGAGAATACCCAACCGCCGCTCACTCCACGGCCGGGAGTGCCTTCAAAACCGAATGTCGGCGCAGCCTGCCAGCGTGCGGCTTCGTCCGGTGGCAGCTTTGCCTCAATCTCGCGCAAGCCATAGTTACTGTTCCCGATAAATGAAGCAACTTCACCCGCGAGTAGCAGGGGTACTACGGCCGCTTCGCGCGAAACGGCGGTGCTTTCAGGAATAAGGCCTTCGTCGAACATGGTCTTCATCGCTTCGAAGATCTGCTCCCAATACGCTCTGTTCTGACCTTCGAGGGCGACAGGCCGGCCTTCATCGTCGACCAGCTCTCCACCAAGTGCGTCGAATACACCATACAGCGGAATAAATCCGTCCGTGTGGCCGAGACTCAGGAAGAACGGAGCGAGATCTTCGTTGTCACGAATATCGCGTGCAATCTCGAGAAAGGCTTCGATGCTGTCCGGACGGCTGGCGATAAGGTCATCACGGTAGAAGAACAGCCGCACGTCGGTATTGTGCCAGAGGCCACCGAGCTCACCGTTTACTGACCGCAGGGCGTCAAGCGTCCACTGGAAGAAGTCGGCTTCGTCTTCGGCAGACAGATGCGGGGTAAGATCAGCGAACAGGCCTCGTGCCTGCAGCGTCGGGTAGAAGGGATTGTTGACCCATACGACTTCGACGGTTCCTTCTTCGATCTGAGTCGCGACGTCAATATCGTAGCTCGATGCCGACGAGATGACTTCCTGCACGCGGATATTCGGGTTTGCCGCCTCGAAGGAGTCAATCACGCTCTGGAATGCGACCTGGCGCTCGACACGGACATCGCCGGTTGAAGCCCAACGGGGAACAAGGACGCGGACGAGCTGCTGTCCTTCCTCGACCTGAACGGTCTCTTCGCGACCGCCACCTGCGAACACCAGCGCAGGAACTGCAAGAAGCAGAATCAGCACTGAAAGCAGTCTTGACAATTTCATGGTACATACCTCCTTGGGTACGATAAACTAGGATTTAGTTAGATAAACATAGGTTTACTATACTGTCAAACATATTCTAACTAAGATACGCGAATTTCGATGTTTTTCTTCCCTTACGACTTGTCCACTCGCCATCCGTCCCGTTTCTCACGGATAATCCACTGCAGTTGAGGTGCCCAGCGAGGTACCTCAGCGACGTGCCGCGGCCACTCAAGCTCGAATCCGAGCCGGTCGTGGAGGATGCTCTGCAGGTCTGCGGTCAGATCGGCCCGCTCGTGCACCGCGTGGGGTTCGGTCCCGTGCTGAACCGAGTACGCCGCGAGGGCACCTGCTGCTTCGCCTATGTTCCACTCCGCCGGGTGCACGCGGTACATGCCACTGCTGAGATGCGTCGTCCCGATATTCTTGCACGCGGGAATGAGATTGCGCACGCGTTCGGGTATGAGCGCTCCAAGCGGTATCTGCGCGGGATAGGACTCTATGTCTATGTAGCTGTCACCCGAGGTCGTCGGGTGCAGATCGATGCGGTAGCTTGCAAGACCGACGGTATCGGCGTATACGGTTGCCCCGGCTCCCTTTGGACGGATCTCACTCGCGACGTCGCACTCTGTTACCATGGTGCGCGCTCGAATCCGTCGTGACTCGCGAATATACACCTCGCGGGCAAGGCCGTGCGGCGTCTCAAACATGTCACGGCGAAGTATCACTTCGAGGTAGCCTTCCCCCCCGTCGTGCCGGGGCGCTTCGGTCTGAAGCCAGTGTATGAAGCTCAATGTCAGTTCCCGGGAGCGTGTCAGGTGCTGCTCTGCATCCGGGACGTCAAAGACCGGCCCTTCCCAGTAGTCGATCTGCGGCCAGTTGAGTACCGTTGCATCGAGGAACGGCAGCCCCGGACTGAACAGATCGGGTCGGTGTATGCGCCTGTAGGCCCAGAGACCTCCGATATTCATGGTTCCGGGCTCCGGATCAGCCCCCTTCAGGCCTGTCCCAAAGAGTGTGCTCGTCTGTGGAGCGCGGGTAATGGGGTCGATCTTCTCGAATGAAAGCTGCGCCCCCGGCCAGAATGGAGCGACCGTTTCTTTCCAGTACGTGTAGCTGCCAGGACGTTCTACGGGAGGAAGTCGATTCCCCGGATCCCAGCCGAGCACCGCACACCAGCTGACCGCCTGCATGTTCGCCTCATCGGCCACCTCGGGTGCATGCGGTTCGCCAAAATCGCTTTGTGCCTCCGCACCGGTGCGATACTCGACGCCTGCGAGCGGGAGCAGATCCCCGGTCTCGGTAGCATCGAGCACGTAGTCGGCCTCAACCGAGAAAGCACCGAAGTCGACCGAGCGCACACGATCACCGTCTGCGTCGGCGGCAACCGGGCGGTACCCGCGAAGGATGGTCAGCAGACCTCCCACCCGAAACGGCAGAAGCATGCTTTCTATGACCTGCACGGATACCCTGGGATCATGGGTAATGGGCGATACATGTCCTCCCCCGGGGTTCAACCGCGGGTCAAGCTTCCAGCGCGAATCAAGCGGCAAATGCTCACGGTACATGGCGCGAATGCGACTGCGGAACTCCCGGTACGAGGCGGTCGCGCCCGTCGACTCGATCCACGGGTGTTCATCCGGCGGAACTCCCTGCGAGGTTGCCTGCCCCCCGAGCCAGCTGTCCGGGGCTACGAGCATAGTCCGGCACCCGAGACGACACGAAGACAGCGCGGCAGCGACCGCTCCGAGCCCTCCCCCGACTATGAGTACCTGCGTCGTGTATTCTTCAATCGCTGACATAGTGCCTCCTGTATCGCACAAAGGAGGGGTATATCATGAATAACCATATGTTTATAGACTGATGAGGCTACTTTTCAGCGCAAAAGCCGGGATAGTCGGAGGCGAGGTTGTTGATATCTCAGGCGGCTCCGGTATCACGACAGCGAAGCGTCCAAATATCAAATACGACTTGAAAATTGTCCGAGTATCAGACACGGACGCTGCTCCGCGAGGACAGGAGAAGCTGATTGTCGATGAGGCACAGCGCGAGCCCGAGATTCTCTCGTGGGTGCAGGTGTTCGTGGATGCCGAGATCGCAGCCGGGCAGTTTGTCCTCACTGGCAGCGACCAGCCAGCGCTTAGTGAAGCGATATCACGCAAACCTCGGAAAGCGATTCGTGAAGACGCCGAAACTCTACTTCACCGGACCGGGACTTCTGGCCTGGTTACTTCAGATCGAGACGCAGGAACAGGTCTCGCAGGAGCCGCGCTCGTCTACGGAGCCGCGCTCGTCTACGGAGCCGCGCTCGTCTACGGAGGCGCGGAATCGGCTACCGTAGACGGGATACAGCTGGTTCCGTTCCCGAAGACAGCGCCCTTGCTATTCGGTGCGAATACCGCTACCTGCTGGTAATGTCCCGTTGTATGGCGACGAAATGGGTGTGCTCCCCGGACTCGTCAAATACCGGCTGAATGTCCATGTCTATTCTGTACGGGGTGCCGTTCTTTGTGTAGTTCAGGATCTCGCCCTGATACTCCTGGTGAACGTTCATTGCCCGGCGAATCTCGGCCACAACGGTCGGATCCGTACCGGCCCCCTGCAAGAGGTCGCCTGTGTTCCTGCCGATCAGCTCTTCGCGCGTGTACCCGGTGAGTTTCTCGCACGCGTCGTTCACCCATGTCGTTATACGGTTCCGGTCGGTAATAATGATGATGGTGTTCCGGCTGTTCGCGACGTGAGACAGAATACGGTTTCGCCGTTCCGCCTTCTCTGCCGCCATGCGAGCATCGTGCAGACGAAACGCCATAGTAATCGAGGCAAACAGAACCGTAGCCGGTGAACTCTTTACGACGTATCCGTAGGAGGTGATCTGCTCGGTCTTTCTGACCACCTCAGGTTCCGTGTGACTCGAAAGAAAGACGACGGGTATGTCGAGAAATCCGAGAATCTCCCGTGCAGCCTCAGTACCATCCATGCCCGAACCAAGATTGATGTCCATGAGTACAAGATCGAACGCGCAACCGGACTCGGTGCACCCTTCCTGCATGCGCTCAACGGCAGACTCGCCGGTATAGGCAACCTGTACCTCGTAGCCTTCGTTTTCAAGAGCGCGCCGGTTCGCAATGGCGATTATGCCATCGTCTTCGACGAGCAGGATACGTTTTTTCATTGTCAATAAGACTATGAGGTATGCCTGCCTGTGTCAATCTTAGGAAAATCTCGTAGGCTATCCCGAAAGACCCAGGCGATCCCTCAGACGGTCCGACGGTACGCGTTGAACAGTACCGTCGGCCTCGTGCGCAAGGGCTGCCGCCTCACCCGCCGCCTCCCCGAGCCCCATCCACGTGCTTTCGAGGCGGATCGAACTGAACGCGACGTGACTCGAGCTCACGCAGCCGGGTACGAGCAGATTCGTGCAGTGTTCAGGCTTTGGAAGAAGCGCCCGGTAGGGAACCGCGTAGGGCACCGTGATTTCTTTCCAGATTCGGCCTTCGTTCCGGAAGTGCGTATCGTCGAGACCGAGGCGCTGCACGTGGTGGCAGTCAATCCAGTGCGAGTTCCAGTAGATGCAGTCGGGTTTCTCTATATCCTCAAGCAGATCCTTCTGCGTCATGACGTAGGCGCCCTGCATGCGCCGTGTCTCGCGTATGTAGGGCTGGTAGGGCCAGTGGTCGTTGTCCATGTACTCGTCGGCCGGGAGTCCCCATTGGTTCATCTCGCTTCGGATGTGCGGTGGAACGTCGGTGCTCGTGCTCAGATAATGCAGCAGTCCCGCGTTGTGGCTGTAATGGTCCTGTATGACCCGGGCACGCGTTTCCCGATCGCCGTCGGGATAATCAAACTGCCCGCCGAGGTGTCCGAGCGACAGAATAGATCCCTGCAGGTTGTTCAGCTCCCACTTCAAACCGGGGGTCACTTTGGTAAACAGCTCCGGATGCGGTTCGTATTGCCCGGAGGGGTGATTCAGAAAGGCCAGGACCATGCGCAAATCGGTCTCTGGAGCAGAATGGAAAAATCGCGACAGCAGCTCATAGCGCGATTCGTCGTAGTCGGACGGAACGGGAAAGGGAACGCGGTCGGGCTTTGAGCTGACCGTAACCCGGTAGTGGTAGTTCATGACCTTGCCGTCACCGCTTCCGCGAGTCTCATGTATACCTTCTGACGGGATGATCCCGTCTATCCAGCGACCACGGCTATCCTTCAGGTCCATTTCCCATACGTGATCGATCCGGCAGGCGTGGCCTTTGGAGTTTTCGACCTCCTCGAGGCTGTCGATAAATCGAACTCCGGCGAGGCTTTCGCGGTAGGTGGAAATCGGCTCGCGTCCCACGGCATAGGGAACTCCTGCTCCTGCCATGAGATCGCCTTCGTACGAAGCGTCTATCCACAGCGGAGCGCTGACGACGGCGCCGTCTTCCAGGGTCACAGACGTAATGCGGGCACTCCCGGTCTGCACCGTCGCGATCACCGACTCCATGCGAAGCTGTACTCCTGCCTCGTCGAGCAGGGTATGATAGGCCTCGGTCGCCCGATGCGGCTCCCAGCGGTGGAGCGGAGCATCAATGTTGTACATGTCTCCAAGCAGTCGCAGGAACTTCAGCATCCAGCCGCGAAAACTCGGAGCGAGCATGTGCTCGCATTCAGTCGTACAGATCCCGCTTGTGAGGTGCCCACCAACGTGTTTCCCAGGCTCAAGCAGCAGTACCGTCATGCCGCGGTCGGAAGCGGTACAGGCGGAGGCGATACCAGCGGGGGTAGCGCCGTATACAACGAGATCTGCGTGGGTTGTGTTCATGCGTAAAACATCCTTCTGGACGATGTAAACCTATGTTTAATCCGGTGTCAAACCTGTTTCGGTACTTTTTACACGAGAACGACCACATTGACTCGTGATTCGTGCTCCCAGGCAATACACGGCGCGGTGTGAAGCGCGCCGTTGACCATGGTTTGCGGCGTGTCACACTCCGACCGTTCAACGTGGATATCAAACACCGTATGGCTCCGGGCAAACGTAACCGACGCCCGTTCCCAGCCCGACGGAAGTCGTGGTTCCACCCTGAGGCCGTCAGGACCGAAAGAAATACCGAAATACTGCTGGAACACCGTTAGCACCATCCAGGTACAGGTTCCGGTACCGAGTGTTCCGGTGCTGGTACCGCACTGCGGGTGCCCGGGTTCGTAGAAGTAACTGTTGGGCTGGTACAAAGCGAGCTGCTTCGGAACACCGGCAGTATGATCGGGGTGTCCCGGAATCGTACGCAGGACGATATCAAGGCTCGCATCGGCATCACCGATCATGGCAAGCCCGTAGGCCGCGAACACCGAAGCGTGGCAGTAGACCGACCCGTTCTCGGTCGTACCGGGAACCTTGAGACTGACCCTGCCGATCTGCGGGTCCCAGCCTCCGAAGGCCGGGTCGAGCAGACGGGGTCCGTAGGGCGTTGCGAGTCTCCGGATCGCCCGGGCGCATCCGTCTGCGGTGCCGTCGAGCTCACCGGCGGCGCCGTTATCCACGGCGGAACAGTCTTCCGCGGCGGCGCCGGAGATGAGCCCCCAGCTTTGTGTATTCAGAAAGGTGCGACCGTCGGTCTCGTCGCCGAATCGCCTGCCTGCGTCGTCGTATCCGTAGGCGTAGGCGCCGTCGCGGCGTGAGAGTGCAGTCGTGATCACCGCTCCGAGCTCGTCTGCCATAGCGTGGCAGCGGTCGGCGCCGGCATCATCACCCTGTTCCTTCAGTGATTTCTCTGTAATTGCACACGCATAGCGAAGCGCCTGTGTCGCCCAGCCGCTTTCACCGCGCCCTTCCCGGCCGGGACCATTCATGGGATCAGTCCAGTCCCCGTCGTGCATGAGCACGAGCCCGTGAGCACCGCGGTCGGCGAAAGAGAACTCAAGCGCGCGGCGCAGGTGCTCTGACAGCGGTCCAGAGCTTCCATCGGTATAGGCAAGCTGCCTGTCCCAGAGATCCCAGCAGCCCGTGACCCTGAAGAAGTTGATCCAGCATACCACAAGCCAGATTCCACCGTCGGTATGCCGGAGGTTCACGAGGGGATGGTTGGGTTTCTCACCCTCCCGGGTGTTCCAGACCTGCAGGTAGCCGTCGGGACGCTGCGCACGCGTGACCGCCTCAAGGTAGTGGACCGCCTCATCCGGATTCCACACCGCGTAGCCGAGGGCATCCTGCAGTTCGTTGCGCCAGGGGGTGGAGATGCCGTTTCGCCACAAGCGGGTCTCCCAGAGGATTTCCCTGCGCAGGCCACGGTTTACCATGTCGTTCAGTCGCGGTTCCGGCGTGTCGATCGTGAAGCTTCCTGCGTAGCGGTCGAGGTACTGCACAGCGCTCTTTGAGGCAGCATCCCATTCCTCCTGCCTCGTTACGGCGTGCAAGGAAGCCTCGGTACCGTCGTTCGCACGAAGAACAGACAGGAACACAGCCGCGGTGGCACCGGGTTCCAGCTCGCGCTCGTACCGGACGGCAAGGACTGGTGCTTCGGCGCTGTTTACCGGACAGCTTCTCGCCTGCGCGTCGAGGAATGCAGGCAAAGACCCGAGCGGCCTGCCCCCGCGAAACTCGGATAATGAGCAGCAGACAGCATCCGGCGCCGGATGGGCCACGAGTGCTGTGCCCTGAGGATCGGTCGCGATAACCGCGTAGTCGTCGTAGCGGCCGTGAAAGCTGATCTGCTGCGCCAGAATGCAGGAGTGCTCCGAGTCCCACTCGGTACGCGCACCCATGTGCCCCCCTTCGGGGGCAAGGACCGCGGCTCCAAGCCCGACCCGGCGCCGGCGGGTGCTCTGGTTTCCGACCTCGATTCTCCAGAGCTCGACCGGCGCCTCGCCCGGGGTCATGATGGTCCACGTCACGTGAACACCATCGGCTTCCGCGGTGCAGCGGGTCTGCGTGTCCGACGCGTCCCATTCGTGCCGGTCAGGGACGGTGGGCAGGTGCGTCGCCGCGGGGTTGAAACTGAGACCCGTGTCGTAATCGGTCACGTACACGAGGCGCGAACCCGCATGTACCGGTGTAATCCGTTTGCCTCGATACCACGCAGGACCCTGCATGTCGGGAAACACCCTGAGGTAGAACGAATCGTTGAAATGATAGTTGTAACCGGTTGTGCGGTCGGACATTGGTGTCATGAAGAGCGATCATAGAAGCCCTGAATCACCAGTGCAAGCTGCTTGAACCCGGTGCGGATATCGATTACCTTCCAATATATGATACATGCAATATTGGATAAAGGATACGACCCCGAAACTTACGTGCAGAACGTGCGGAACTACCGTTCGCTCATGAAGCGCCTCTTTGAGACCGCAAGCCCCGACGAGAGCCACGTTGCGAGACTGAAAGACGCGGCGCTCAAGACGAATGCTGCTTACGCGTCGGTACAGACCGAAGACTGGTGCGGTGACTCCGCGTGCATCGTGCCGATGCTCGCACCCTTCTTTGCCGCAGCCGGTATCGAGTTTGTCATTGTTCGCGGTTCCGAGCAGCCGGAGTTCAAGAACTACTATGAGAAAGATGGTGATGATCATATCCCGGCTGTCTCGATCTGGAGCGAAGACGGCACCGAGCTCGTTCGCTGGATAGAAGCGCCTGAAGCAGCAGGAACAAAGAAAGACGCGTGGAAGGCGGAACACCCGGACTTCGAACCACTCTACGAAAAGCAGAAGCAGGGAGACGCAGAGGCTGCAAAGAAGTTCGGCGCCCTGTACCGTGAGTTCCTCGAAGAAATGGCGGGCTGGTACGAAGCCGGCATGTGGGGCGAAACGACACGCGAACTTGTCGAGGCGCTCGAAGAAAAGGCCTGACGACGCGTACTGTCCACCACTCTGGTGTTTTTCCTGCGGTATTGCCGTGCATGCATATTTTGCCTACAATGCATGCACGGAGTACATACATGGTGCAGTATACGATTAGAAACATCCCTGATGCCGTCGATCGCCGCATCCGGGAAATTGCGAAGAAGACCGGGAAGAGCCTGAACGAAGCGACGCTACAGGTGTTGTATCGCGGTACCGGCCTCTCTGATGTACCGACACAATACGACGACCTCGACGATCTCGCGGGTTCATGGGTACACGACCCCGACTTCGATGCCGCATTGTCCGAACAGGACACGGTAGACCCCGAGCTATGGAAATAGGCGTCGTCATCGACACGAATCGCTACCGGGACTTTGTAGACGGAATCCCGGAAGCTGTCGCCGTATTCCGATCAGCAGGACGGATCTGCGTGCCGTTCGTTGTCGTAGCAGAACTCCGGGCAGGATTTGCTGCTGGTACCCGCAGCAGCGAAAACGAACGCCGTTTCGAGCAGTTTCTGCATAGGCCCCGTGTAGAGATTCTCTACTCTGATCTTGCGACGACCCGGCACTACGCGCAGCTATACCGCCAGCTTCGAACCGCGGGCACCCCTATTCCGACCAACGATATGTGGATAGCCTCATTGGTCGTGCAGCACGAACTCCCGCTCTACAGTCGGGATGCTCACTTTGACGCGCTCCCGCAGCTGACCCGTGTCTGACCGTGGGCTCCGGCCTTACTGTCGACCGCTATGAAGCTGTTCGAGGTACGCGACAATATCCGGGTGCCGGAACTCGAAGCCCGCCTCCGTAAGCACTCGCGGCACTACGCGCGAACTGCCGAGAAGTAGCTCCTTCGCCATGCGCCCGTATACCGCACGAAGCGCAAGGCCGGGAACAGGTGGCCCGACGCGTTTCCCGAGACCTGAAGCAAGCGCGCGCGTAAAGTCGGCGTTGCGAATCGGGTCAGGGGCGACTACGTTGACCGGACCGTTCAACGCCTCGTTGCCCAGCGCCTCGACTATAGCAGCTATAGCGTCTTCGCGGCTTATGCAGCTCATCCACTGCCTGCCCGACCCGAGTCGGCCTCCGAGGCCCAGCCGAAACAGAGGCAGCATACGGGCAAGCGCTCCGCCCGCCGGATCAAGGACGGTGCCGAAACGCAGGAACGCGGTGCGGGTTGGGACACCGGCGGCTGTGGCGGAGGCGGCTTCTGCGGTGGAGGCGGCGGCGGAGGCGGCTTCCGCGGCGCCAGCGGGACCTCTAACGGTCGCCGAGGCCTCCCATGCGCGGCAGACCTCTGCAGCGAAACCGTCCCCGGACCCGGAGGTTTCGTCGTGGACATCATCACCGGTGTCACCGTAGAAGCCGATCGCGCTCGCGGAAACAAACACCTGCGGCGGCGTTCCGGCCTCCTGCATCGCAGACACAAGAAGCCGCGTGCTGTCGACACGACTGTTGAGAATGGCAGCGCGGCGACTGTTCGTCCAGCGCTTATCGGCAATGCCTGCCCCGGCGAGGTGGACTACCGCGTCCACCCCGGCCAGAACATCGCGCTGAAACTTACCTGTAGCAGGGTCCCAGCTCGCAACCGCTATGCCTGGGGCGACCCGGCTCGACTTTCGGGTTAGTACCACGACCTCGTGTCCCAATGACAGAAGCCGCGGTACGAGAGCTGTGCCGATAAAACCTGATCCACCGGTAACAAGAATGCGCATGCGAAAGAAGGTAACAAAATTCGGGCCTGCCGACCCCTCTGGCGTCTATTGGCAGCTCTCGATCGAGCTTGCGGCCTGGAGTACAGATGCCGTACACTTATCGCGTGGATACGGACTCGCTCGCACTCACGTACTATCGAAAGTCCCTCGCGCGAAGAAAAGCGCTGAACGTACTTTTTGAAGAGTCGAGTTATGCAGATACGGTTCGTGAATCACAGGAGATCTGCGAGTTACTGCTTAAAGGCGTTCTGAGACTCATAGGCATTGAGCCACCGAAATTCCATGATGTTGGCAAAATCATAAAGGAAAATTCTTCTGCACTTTCGGCGGAGATGCGCCCGGAGGTAGATCGTATTGCACGATACTCCTTCGAGCTCCGTAGAGACCGTGAGCTTGCTTTTTATGGAGCGCTCGACGTTGATCCATGGGAAGACTACACCAAAACTGACGCGGAAGAAGCCATGAACAAGGTTGACACCATTCTTTCCTGGTCACGGTCGTTTTTCGAGCGAGCTCTGGGATCATGACGCCAGCAACAGAAGCCGTCTGCAACCATGCACTGCACGTGTTTGGTGAGAATGTACTCGCCGTGCTTCTCATTGGATCGTATGCCAGGGGTACTTTCAACGAGAATAGCGATCTTGACGTGTTGATTATCCTCGAAAGTTCAAACGAATCGCCTCGAGACCGTGCCATGCATTATGGAGAACCCGACGGTTACACAGGCCCGGAGATAAGCCCGGTGATCTATACGCTCGACGAATTTCGACGCATGCCTTCGTTTGTCCTCTCTCTCCTTGACGGATCAGAAACGCTCTATTCGCGTGAACTCCCCGATGGAACCAGAGCAGATAAAGACTGCCTGAGACGGGTTGAAGCCTATGTTGCAGACAATGGTATCGAACGCGTCAGACACAAAGGCGGATACTACTGGCGAGGCCTGCCGACCGCACCGGCCAGACGACAGACCACACCAGACCGTCCCTGAACCTTTAATCTGTCTCTATTACCACACCTTTCTTGAGAATGATGTTCGCGTACAGCGCCCGCTCTCCGGTGGCTACGTGGGCGTAGGCCTCTTTGGCCCTGTCGTAGAAGGCAAAGCGCTCCATGGTCTCAAAGCCCTTCGCAAATGCCTCAGCCTCGTGCCGCTCAATGACCTTCCGGTACTGCTCCCACACGGGAGGAGTGGTGCCGGCGGCATCCATGAGCACCGCGGGATGCGCGACAAAGGTGTCGAGCGGGAAAAACTTCAGCAGGGCGTCGAGAATTTCCGGGATGCCGTGACCGTCAAGGCGTACAAGCTTCTTCGACCAGGCGGCTGACGGGAAATTCCCGTCGCCGATCACCAGTTCGTTGCCGTGGCCCATTTCCATAATGATCTTCAGAAGATCCGGGCTCAGGATCGATGGTATTCCTTTGAGCATCTTCAGCTTCCTTTGTACAGCGGGCCAAAGTTCGCGCAGGCCCGGAAGTCAGCGCCTTCAAGATCCATGCCGAACGCGGTCCAGGAACTCGGCCGGTACACGTCCTGCTCAGGCACGTTGTGCATGTACACCGGTATCCTGAGCATTGCACAGAGCGTAATCAGGTCCTTGCCGTAGTGGCCAAAGCCGATCGCACCGTGGTTCGAACCCCAGTTGAGCATGACGGTGTACGCGTCGCGGAAGCGCGGGTTATCGGCCAGGCGCGGTACGAACCACGTAGTTGGCCAGGTGTAGTTTGTGCGGGCGTCGAGAACCTTGTGGATCTCAGGGTCTACGTCGACAGCCCAGCCTTCTGCGATCTGCATGGCGGGCCCGAGGCCGTCTATCATGTTCAGACGACACATGGTCACCGGCATTTCGCCTTTGGTCAGGTAGCTCGATGAATATCCACCACCGCGGAAGTACTCGGTCACTCCGGGATACCAGGTTGTCGCCTTGAGGCAGGCCTCAGCTTCTTCCGGGGTAACGTCCCAGAACGGCTTCATGGCAGGTTTCCCGTCTTCCGTCTGTTGCCCGGTTCCGTCGAGGGTCGCGGGCCCGGAGTTAATGAGGTGTATCATACCGTGTTCCGCACGCCCGCTTAAGGCCTTGCCGGTAACCCGCTGTACCGCCTCGGGGCTCCAGTAGGTCCGCACGTCGGCAAAGATCTGCGCTCGCTGCGTCAGGAGATGCCCGAAGGTCATGGACATGGCATTCAGGTTGTCGTTCTCGGTAGCGAGCATGTAGGCCTGCCTGATCCCGTTCCAGTCGAAGGACGAGTTCAGTATCGCTTCCATGAAGTCGCCGTTGGGCATGAAGTCTGTCCACTGCCGCTGTCCCTGAAAACCGGCGGCAAGCGCGTTGTGTCCGTTCGCTTCTTCTTCGAAGCCGAGTTCTGCGAGACGCGGATTGCCGACCATGAGGTCCCGGGTTATGATCGCCATTTTGACTGAGGTTTCCCAGTCGGTCTCTTTCTGCCCGGCTGAGCGCTGATTCTCCGGCGGATTCGGTTCCTCGCCCGTGTTCGGAATGCAGTACTTCTTTGTCCACGCGAGGGCCTTTTCGTATTCCTCGGGGTCGTAGATGTTCTCCTGCATGCGCCGGATAAGCTCGCTCATGTCGACGTACTCGTTGCGCATGCCGAGGTATTCCTTGTAGAAGGGCTCGGTCACGTAACAGCCACCTATACCCATGGAAACACCACCAATGGACAGGTAGCTCTTGCCCTTCATGGTCGCAACGGCAATACCCGCGCGCACAAACTGCAGGATCTTTTCGGATACGTCCTCCGGCACGCTGCCGTCGTCAGCTTCCTGTACTTCGCGGCCGTAAATGCCGAAAGCCGGCACACCCTTCTGGGAGTGGGCAGCGAGGACCGCGGCGAGGTACACGGCGCCGGGGCGCTCGGTCCCGTTAAAGCCCCAGACGGCCTTGGGAATAAGCGGTGTCATGTCCATGGTCTCCGACCCATAGCACCAGCAGGGGGTAACCGTAAGGGTCAACCCGACGTTTTCACCCGCGAACTTTTCGGCGCAGGCTGCAGCTTCGGCGACCCCGCCTATGCAGGTGTCGGCAATGACGCATTCTACCGCCTGTCCACTCGCGTGACGGACGTTCTCTTCTATAAGCCGGGCGGCAGCCTTCGCCAGTTTCATGGTCTGATCTTCAAGGCTTTCACGGACGCCGCGGCGTCGGCCGTCTATGGTCGGCCTGATACCGACTTTTGGAAGCCCACCGTGCAGGCGGGTAGTCGGGGTACTGACAGGAAAGTCGTTCTTCGCACTCATTATGTATAGCTCCTTCTATTTTTGCATGATGCAGAGTTGGAGCCTTCAGGCTATACCGGAGTCGAGTCGAGGTCAAACTGTAATGAGTGATCGGAGTGTCCGGATTCAGCTGCGAGCGGAGAATTCGTCTATCAGTTCTTCCTGGGTCACAACACCCGCCTTGAATGCCAGGTGGAAGAGCTGCACGACGTTTGAAAGCCCAAGACGTTCGAGAATGCGACGCCGGTGGACCTCGACGGTGCGTTCGCTGATCGCAAGTTTGACCCCTATCTCCCGGATAGACATACCCCGTACGAGTGCCTCAAAGACCTCCCGCTCGCGCGGAGTCAGGGTATCGAGCGCAGCATGATCGTAGTTCGGAGTCGTCAGTCCGACAGAACCATTACGCGCAAGCAGCAGATCAAGAGCGCCCTGGTCGAGGAAGGCCTGGCCGGAGGCAAGCAGAGACACGGCTTCACAGATGCGGTCAGGAACGTCTGCAAGATCGAGAAAGCCGCGGTATCCGTTCGCCACAGCCCGCTCGAAGAGAACCGAATTCAAGTGTGTATAGAGAAGAAGCCGGGCAACGGGAGGAGGAGCGTGATCTGGACTCGAAAGATCGGAATCAGTATCGTGTATGTGTACACCGCTATCGTCAGGGTTAATGTCTGCGTCGTGAGGTCGTGCGTCGATACCACACGCGACGAGTGATTGCAGGACGCCTTCAGTCGTTTTCTGATCGCGCAGATGCAATAGTACTGTGATTTGATTGTTTCCCGGTGAGCCTTTCACTTTTCCTGAAAGATACAATCAGCACGAAAATACCGGCATACGTCAAACGCGCAAAATGCTACGCATTTACATGATTTATCCGGCAATCTGTGCCGCGACGGTGTAGCGGGCGAGCTGAAGAGCAGATGAGACCTTGAGTTTACGGAAAATGCTGAGCCTGTGGGAGTCAACGGTCTTGGTACTCACATAGAGGAGTCCGGCGATCTCTGTCGTCGACCTGCCGGATGCGATGCACACAGCGACTTCAGCCTCACGACGGGTCAGCTGCGGGTACCCTTTCGCGTGGGGGCCGCGCTTTTCAGCGTCGAGCAGGACCCCGGCGGCCATTCCGCATACGTAACGCTGTCCGCGCAAGGCGTAGTGCATCGCACGGATGACCGTCTGTGGAGCAGAGTGCTTGGAGACGTAGGCGCGTGCACCGCGGCGAAAGGCCTCAGAGAGAAGCGAAATCTCGTGATGCATGCTCAACATGACGACGGACAAACCCTGTTCGATACAGGGCTCAATGAGCTCGAGTCCGCTTCGATCCGGTAGACTGATGTCGAGCAGCGCGATGTCCGCCTGGGTGTGAGGAAGGGCTTCGACGGCCTGCGCGTGCGAGGCGACCGCCGCGGCGATCGTGCACTCGCGGGCCCGCGTCAATACGGTTCTGATCCCTGCTGAAGTCAGGGGATGATCCTCGACGAGAAATACGCGCACGACCTGATTCATAAATCTATTATGAGTAATTACGCCAATAACACAATACCCTACTCGCCCCTGGCAACGAACTTGGGAAAAAACGTAGCTATTTGAGAAAAATACATATGGCTTCATGGGCATAGAAATGGTTTAGTACCGGGAGAAAGGGTTTTTGTGTTATGCGTGTACTGGTTGTAGACGATCTTGCGATTAATCGCGTTCTGACGATGAGTCTTCTTCGCAACGTCGGTGTTGAAGCACACGGAGTCGGGTCCGCTGCCTCGGCCCTCGAAGCGCTGGAGCGCGAAACCTACCACGCGATACTGGTAGACTTTTATCTCGGCGACATGAACGGCGACGAGCTGACGCGACGAATACGGAAAACCTACGGCGGTGGACACCGCATCGTCGGACTCAGCGGTGACAACGACGCCGACATCTACGACACCGCGATGCAGGCGGGTATGGACGCTTTCCTCTGTAAGCCCGCTACCATAGAGGCGCTCAGCGAAGTGCTCGACCCCGAAGGATCGCGGATCGCCGGATGCTGACGAGCCTCGATGCTGCGATCAATCCGGCGCCGCTCCTGAACGAAGCTCTGCACAGAACTCGCTGACCTTTTCGTGTATCTGATCCCGGATCGGCCGAATGTAGGCTAGTTTCTCGTCCATTGTCCCGGTCGCTTTTGAAGGATCAGGAAAGGGCCAGTGCAGGCGTTTCTTTTCGGCCGGAAAGATCGGGCACTTTTCGGACGCCTCGGGATCACAGACCGCAATGACGTAGTCGAAAGCCTCGCCCGCGGCCTGCAGATCAAACACACTTTTCGTCGCTTTGCCCTGAATGTCGATTCCGTCTTCTTTCAGAAGCTCGACGACCGCCGGATTCACTGATCCTGGTTCAATGCCGGCGCTCACGACTTCAGCCGTTTCACCGAGTTCCTTTCGAAGCAGCTCTTCGGCCATCTGGCTTCGGGCGCTGTTGTGTATACACACGGTCAGTATTCTGGTTTTCATGATATGCACTATAGCGCATATCATGCGTCAAAGCAAGCGAGTAGCTGGTACGACCTGCCCGGGTCTGATACGCTCCCGATATGCGATTTGGAATTATCGGGTGCGGGCGCATAGCCCCGGAACACCTCAGGGCAATAGCCGAACACGACAGCGCGAGCCTCATCGCGTGCGCCGACATCGACGACGAAAAAGCACAGTCGGTCTCCAGACAAACCGGCTGCACCGCCTACACCGACTACCGTAAGATGCTTGCGGCGCACCCGGAAATTGAGGTGGTCTCCATTCTCACACCGAGCGGACTGCACCCGGAGCAGGCGATAGACGTCATGGAACACTTCGGCCGCCACGTCATCGTAGAGAAACCCATGGCGCTCGACCCGGCGGACGCCGACCGCATGATCGCCTCCGCTCAGCGATCCGGTGTCAAGCTCTTCGTCGTCAAGCAGAATCGCTATAACCGCCCCGTCGTCCGGCTTCGGGAAGCGATGGAGGCCGGCCGTTTCGGGCGCATTCTCATGGGAACGGTCCGCGTCCGGTGGATGCGCGATCAGGCCTACTACGACCTCGCCGACTGGCGCGGTACAAAACGCCTCGACGGTGGGGTGTTGAGCAACCAGGCCATTCATCATCTTGACCTGCTTCTGTGGATGCTCGGTGAACCGGTATCGGTCTTCGCGCGTACCGAACGCTATCTCGTAGATATAGAAGCAGAAGACACAGCGGTCGCAATCGTGAAGTTTGCCTCAGGTGCGACCGGAGTCATAGAAGCCACCACCGCCTGCCGCCCCGATGACCTCGAAGGTTCACTCTCAATCCTCGGCGAACGGGGAACAGTCGAGATCTCAGGAATCGCGGTCAATGAACTCAAACACTGGCGCTTTACAGACAGCGAGCCGGACGAAGAGGCTCAGTTGATGGCCTCGCTCGGCGAAGCGCCAAAAAACGTCTACGGCTTCGGGCACGGTCGCTATCTTGATGCGGTGATTCAGAGCCTGACATCCGACAAACCGGGGCCGGTCGACGGAACCGAAGGACGCCGCTCTATTGAACTGCTTCACGCCATATACGCGTCGGCAGAAAAAGGAACTGAGGTTCTGATCTGACCCCCTCTGGACGCGTATAGACAGCCCGAAGCGGAGCCACTATACTGATTAGACCGTGATCGCTAAAAGGTCTAATATAGCAATTTCATGGTCCTTTCTGCTTCTTACCCTGCTCTTCAGCTCGGTCGCGGGCGCCTTCGCACAAAGCCCGGTGCAGGCTGGCCATCCTGTTATCTTTGATCATCTGAGCCAGGGTGATGGTCTGGTCAACGCCTCGGTTTCTTCCATCCTGCAGGATGACAGCGGCTTTCTCTGGTTCGGCACGCAGGCCGGTCTTCAGCGCTTCGACGGACGTCGGATGCTGCTGTTCACCAACCAGCCCTTTGCAGACAACCAGCTCTCCCATCACCTCGTGCAGACCCTGCACTATGACGGTGGCGATATACTCTGGGTCGGGACCTATGGCGGGCTGAACCAGCTGAATACTGCGACAAACGAGTTTCGTGTATTCGCGCGGGAAGCAGGTAATTCCCGATCGCTCAGCAATGACATTGTCACGGCTGTCGCGACCGATGCAAACGGGACTGTCTGGGCGGCTACGCTGAACGGGCTGAACCGCATCGATGACGAACAGCAACGGGACATTACACGCTTCATGCCGGATGAGGATGATCCTCATGCCATGCCTCATCATACTGTCCGGGCACTGCAACGCGGATCAGACGGTACGCTCTGGGTAGGGTCACTCGGAGGTCTCTCGCGGGTGCTTGAGACAGCTGACGGTGAGGTGCATTTCGAAACCCGCAGTGAAGATCTTCTCTCGCCCTTTGTCATGGCAATCGACGAGGACCCGGAGGGCAGGCTTTGGGTTGGAACCTGGGACGGAGGCGCACAGCGCATCGGACCCGACGGCAGCGTAGACCGCTCCTACCACTTACCGGACAACCGCATCTACCAGCTCCTCGTGAGTTCAGACGGTCGGGTCTACGTCGCCACCTGGGGCGGCGGCCTGGTGATAATCGACCCGGTCGCCGACCGCTATAGCGTCTACCGCACCAATGGGGATGATCCATACAGCCTCGCCCACGACGTGGTCTACTCGCTGTTCGAGGACCGCTCGGGTGTCGTCTGGATCGGGACCAACGGAAACGGTGTCAGCAGGCTTGACCCGCAACGACAGGACTTTCGCTACGTACACCACAATCTTCCCGCCGATTCGCGCCTTCCCGCTGGCAAGGTAAATACGCTGTTTAAGGAGACGGAAACCGGACGCCTGTTCATTGGCGTACAGCAGCAGGGCCTGCACGTTCGCGATCCGCAGACCGGACAGCTGACTGCCATCCGTCACGATCCGGAGGACACGGCATCTCTGAGCAACGATCACGTCACAGCAATCGTGCGGCATGGCGACGAGCTGCTGCTTGCGACAAACGGCGGCGTGGACCTGCTTGATCCGGAAACCCTTGAGGTAGAACGGCTCTGGGACACGCTCGTACCGGATGCAGGCCCCGGTCCCATCGTATACGCGCTGCTCAGCGCGACCGACGGATCGCTCTGGATTGGTACCTACGACGCCGGAGTCTACCGTCGCATGCCGGACGGACGCATCTTCAGATATGAGGCTGATGAAGACGCTGATGACTCACTCACGAACAACCTGATCTACACGATATACGAGGACGCGGACGGCTCGGTATGGGTTGGCACCAACGTCGGTCTGAACCGCTATCAGCCCGAGACCGGGACCTTCAGGCAGTACCTCTACGACCCGGCCGATCCCGTTGGCATCAGCGACAACAGCATGGTACACGCCTTTGAAGACAGCGCAGGGCGGCTCTGGTTTGCAACACGCAGCGGCGGTATAATGCAGTACCATAGTGACTCCGACAGCTTCACACACGTGACCATGGAAGACGGCTTGAGCAGCAATCTGGTGCGCGCGATTACCGAAGGCGAGGACGGCACTCTCGTGATCGCGACCATGAACGGCATCAACATTTTCGACGTTGACACAGGCAGAATTGACGTGGTCGACGAACGCGACGGTCTTGGCACCCGCGAGTTCAGCTCGGGGGGCATCCGCCTATCGAACGGAGACACGCTCTTCGGGGCGTTCCAGGAAATCGTACGCATTCCCGCGGGTCTACGTTCGGGAACCGGCAGCCCGCCGATGATACAGATTACGGATATTCTGGTTTTGAACGAACCGGTCGACACGGATCTCGCCCCGCATCACATAGAGCATCTCACCTTCGATCATACACAGAACGTGATCACCGTGAGCTTCTCCGCGCTGGACTTTATTAGTCCCGAGCGGAACTGTTTTCAGTATCGTCTGCTTGGATTCTCCGATGACTGGATACCCTGTGACGGCTCTCAACGAGCAACCTTCACCAACCTTGCCCCCGGAGAGTACGTGTTTGAAGTCACCGGGCGGAACTCACGCGGTATCGCGGCCCTCGAGCCGGCTCGGCTACGCATCACCATCGTTCCGCCTTTCTGGCAGACCCGGTGGTTCTACGCCTTTACGCTGCTACTATCGTTCGGGGGCGTACTCATGGTGCTGTATCTGCGTGAACGCTCGCTGCGACGACGCGCCCGACGCCTGCAGATCCAGGTCGACGAGCGCACCGTCGAACTCAGCCAGGCCGTCACCGCCCTCGAAGAATCGAACGCGACCAAGGATCGTTTCTTTTCCATCCTCTCCCACGATCTGCGCGGGCCGATCACCGGCATGAACCGGCTCATGGAACGCATTGTCAGTAATCCCGAAGACTTCAGCCCGGACGAGCTGACGGAAATCCATGAGGCTCTGCTTCAGACCTCGCGCGGACTCGGCAGCATGCTCGAGAATCTGCTCGAGTGGTCCAGGCTGCAACGGAACCAGATCGCGCTCGACACCCAGGAGATACCGGTTGATGCCCTCATTCGGTCTGTGATCGAGGCCTACCAGGTGGCCGCGCACGCAAAGAACATCGACATCGGGCTCTCCTGTACCGAAGAGCTTCAGGTATACAGCGATATACACAGGGTACGAACAATAATTGAGAACCTCCTGAACAACGCCATAAAGTTCACCCCCGTGGACGGATCGGTCACCGTCGGCTGCACCGAAGTCGACCGGGATGGCCACTCCGTTGCACGGATCGAGATACACGACACCGGGAAAGGCATTCCCGCACACGAACTGAAACGCATTTTCATGATCGACGAAGTCTTCCGAACCGAGGGCACCGCTGGAGAACGGGGAAGCGGCCTCGGGCTTACCCTCTGCCGCGAACTCGCCGAACGCCTCGGTGGCCGTGTCTGGCTTGAAAGCGAAGAAGGCCACGGCACCCAGGCCTGCCTGGAGCT
>RECN01000078.1 GCA_007694005.1 Spirochaetaceae bacterium | reverse complement strand
GGCGACACCTCACTGCGCGATCGACCCGGCTGGGCCTGATCTGCGCCGAAAAACGGATTCGCGGAAGCAGTCGTGGCTGCAGCTGCGAGCAGCAACAGCAACAGCAGGTTCAATCGTGTACGGTGCATGCGGCTACCCGTTCCCGAAGTTCGTCGGTATCAAAGCCCCTGCCGATAAACAGCAGGTGCGACTGTGATGAATCGTTGCGTTTCTTTCTTCGTGCATCGAAGGTGGTGCGCCCGACGGTGTGCTGCAGGATGAAACGATACCGACGGTACCTGCGGCCTGCGAAATGTAATACGCCTTTCCCTCGCACAATTCCCGGAGGCAGCGACTTCAGCACCTCACCGAGGCGCTGTGAATCGATGCGCCGATCGGTTGTGTACTCGGAAATGACAACGGCATCGTGATGGTGTCCTTCGTTCCGCTCCGGGACGCGAAGCATCGCCCGGTCACCGGAGCCTCTGTCCCCGGCGGGATCAGCGCTGTCGCGGGGATCAGCGCCGAGAATTGATAGTTCAATGTCTCCCGCTGTGTCGCCGCCCGCGTACAGCACCCGCGCTTCAGGGGCCGCCTGCGACAGAACCGATTCGAGACGCGAAACAGCTTCGGGGCGAAGATGCTCGTGTCGATTCACAAGCACGTAGTCGGAGAACGCAAGCTGCGTTGAAACGACGTCGAACTCGCGCGCATGTTCTTCGAACTGTGTTCCGTCGACGAGACAGACAAGAGGGCCAAGCTCAAAGTGCTTTCGCCCCGGCCCCTGCAGGAAGGTCTGCGCGACCGGAACAGGATCCGAAAGCCCGGACGCTTCGACGAGGATGTGATCGAGCTTCCGATCTGCCCGGACAAGTCGTTTCACGGCGCGCAGGAGGTCGTTCCGCGCGACACAACACATGCAGCCGTTCGAGAGCTCCATAATATCCCCCGCCTGCGCACGGACTATTTCGCTCTCGAGGGGCACGGCACCAAACTCGTTAACGACGATGCCGAAACGTATGTGGGGAGCGGTGCTCAGCAGGTGGTTAATATAGCTGCTCTTCCCGGAGCCGAGAAAGCCGGTGAAAACCGTCACCGGAACTCTCTTGTCCGTGTTGTCTGTCGACGGCATAAGCGTATCCATCAGCGTCTGGCTGAACAAACTCAAATCTCGCGAACCCGGGACCGTGCGGCAATGTTCAGGAGCAGGCCGACCGCGATCATTGCCGACCACAGTGAGGACCCCCCGAAGCTCATGAGTTTCAGAGGTATGCCGGTGATCGGCATAATCCCGATGGTCATGCCGACGTTCACGAAAAACTGAAACGCGAACAGGGTCACGACACCCGCGGCCACGAGTCCCGAAAACGTGTCGCGTGCGCGCAGCGAAATGACAAGCCCGCGAAACAGCAGGAAGCCGTACAGGGCGAACACGAGCAGCACTCCCATAAAACCGAGCTCTTCGGCGAGGATGGAAAAGATAAAGTCGGTGCTCTGCTGCGGGAGATACTGCAGCTGGCTTTGCGTCCCCTGCAGGAACCCCTTTCCAGCAAAGCCACCGGAGCCGACTGCGGTCAGACTCTGTATGGTATGCCATCCCGCGCCGCGGGGATCAATATTCGGGTTGAGAAATACGATAAGCCTCATGACCTGAAAAGGCCGAAGCGCACGTTGTATGACCATCGCTCCCATGAGCGACGAAGCAGAGATACCCGCTCCGTACGAAAGCCACCTGAACCACTGCTTGCCGGTAACCACCTTGGCGACCCAGCAGAGCAGCGTAACGCCGAGAAACACGAGGACCATGAGCAGCATCAGTCCGGTCTCTCCGAACACCGAAAGAAAAGCCGAATTACCTTCCACCAGATGCTGATTCGCAGCCGGAAGCACCGCAATGACTATGGTGAGAACGCCGGTCGTACCAAAGAAAACGAGGTGGCTCAAAGAGGCGCCTGCCACCAGTGCCATCGCGAACACGACGGGGACAACCGCGAGGGCAGTACCGAGATCGGGCTGTACGAGTATGAGCGCGGCGGGTACCGCGGCGATACCCAGAAGGATCAGAAAGTGCCCAAGCTTGTGCAGCGAACCGCTGTAGGTGTCCATGACCCGGGCCAATACCAGAATCACGACCAGCTTCGCGAACTCGGACGGCTGCATGCCAAGGTTCCCTATGCCGATCCATCGACGCGCACCGTTCACGACACGGCCGAAAAACAGCGTCAGCACAAGGAGAATGATAATTACCCCGTACGCGACAAAGGCATAACGTCGGAACAGACTCAGGTCGAACACCGCGGTGAACACAAGGAGAACGCCCCCGAGTACAGCCCACAGGATCTGTCGGGTGTGCTCGGCCGAGCGGAACGATGCACTCGAAGCCCTGTTGCTTGAGTAAATGAACAGGACTCCGAGAGCAATCAGCGCAACGGTGACGAAAAGCAGGGGGAAGTCAACGCGCCCGGGGCGATTCAGGCTCAGCATGCGCGGATTCTATCACACTTGTTTACAACCCGGGAACATCTTCCGGTTTCTCCGCCTCCTGCAGAAGCTCGGTAAATCCCGGTGTTCTGATTGCCCGCGCAATTCGAGCGAGTACCCGCAGGTGCTCTTCAGGGGGAAGATCGACCGGATTCAGCAGGATGATGACAACCCGCACCGGAGCGGTAATCCCCGCGAGACTCAGCGGCTCCTTCAGGGCTCCAAGCATTACGACCGTCTCGGACACCGCCGCTACGTGCGCGTGCAGCAGCACGACACTCTCGGTGAGCTCCACTGCTTCACTGCGCGAATAGCGATTCAGCAGTTCAACGAGATACCGCCGGGTCGACCGGCTCTCCCAATCCACCGTTTCTACGAGGCGCGAAACGACCCGGTCAATACTTCTGTCCTTCAGGCCGAGCAGCGTGCGCCCACGCGAAAAGGGCGATGCCTCAGCAACGCCGGCAGGACCGCCGTTGCCGGCACCAGACTGTTTCCCACTCGCGCCCGAGCCGAGACCGGTATCTCCCGGGAACACGACGCTGAGATTATGTTCCGCGAAGCGGGACGCAAACGCCGAGGGAATGCGGTTCAGACTCGGCTGCCAGGCGACTTCCCCCGCTCTCGCCGAGACGAGTACGATCCAGTCACCGTCCTCTACCCGCGAACCGATACCGTCGACACAGGACTTCCACGAGCTGTAGGCTTCGGTCTCAAGCTCAGACCCGTCCTTATCGGGAGCAAAGAGATTCTCGCAACGCTTGAGCATGTCGTGGGGGGCGTGCACTCTCAGTGAGATCGAAGCCGCGGCAGCGATTCTCCGCACGAGCGAGATCGCCAGGTCAAAGCCCGGCTCATGGTCGGCGAAGGGAGGCAGCAGGAGCTGCATACGGCGCGCCGAGGAAATCGTAGATGCGATACGGGTCACTAAAAAAGTGCGGTTGGTCCGTTCCAGAACCTCGTCGAGTACGCGACCGAACACGCGCGAACGGCTCGTCGAAGCACCGTCCCACGCTGCCAGGATCAGCGGCACACGATTCTCCCGCGCGCTTCGCACGATACCGGCTCCGACATTCAGATCAACGTTTGTCAGCGGTGTCACCGGAATACCCGCGGTCAGGGCGCGCACCACCGTATCTGCGAGCAGGCGTTCACCGGCAGCCACTCCCGACTCGACGTCAGTACCCTCTTCGGTAATAGAAAGCGGATAGACCGGCTCGTTCGTGCCCTTCTGGCGCAGAAGCATCGCCAGATCAAGAAGATGCCGGGCGTCTTCCCGGCGACTGATCGGCAGGAGGATACGCTGCGGAAGCGTTTCAAGTGAGTGCGGTCGCGAGGCCTCTTCTTCGGCAAGTTTCTGTCCGGAGCGCTCGGTAATTATGGGTCCTGCAAAACAGGTAACCGCGATCATCATGATTGTTCCGGTGACAACAGGATCACCAAACAGACCGATGTTGTATCCCACGAGTACGGCCGCCAGGGTTGCCGCCGCCTGATTCACGCTCAGACCATAAATCAGCGTACTCTCGGTCCGTCCGTATCCAAGCAGCTTGCCGGCTACTGCGGCAGCGAAGAGTTTTGACAGCAACGCGACGACGATCATGCCGATGGCGACAGCCCAGGTGAACAGGTCGGAGAACAGGAGTCGAACGTCGACGAGCATGCCGACACTCAGCAGGAAGAAGGGGATAAAAATCGCGTCTCCGGTAAAGTGTATCCGGGTCATGAGCAGGCTGCGCTCGGGTATGAGGGCATTCAGACAGAGGCCGACGAGAAACGCGCCAATAATGGGTTCAAGCCCCGCTACGTGCGCAAGGTATCCCGTTATAAAGACCATTGCGAGGACGAACACGAACTCAAGGTTCTCATCACTCTTGGGCTTTCTCAAAAACCATCGTCCGAGCCTCGGGGCAATGATGAGTACTGCCACCACATACACGGTCATAATGAGAAACAGTCTGAACCAGAACGCTCCCGACAGATCACCCTGCGCGGTGGCCGCGACGATGGCCAGGACGAGCAGAGCCAGCGTATTGGTGATAATCGTTCCACCGATCGCGGTTGTGACCGCAGGCGCCTTCGCAAGACCGAGTTTCGTGACCACCGGAAAGGTAACCAGGGTATGACTGGAAAACGTGCTCGCGAGCAGGACCGCGACGGCAAAGCTCATGGCGTAGGCCGACATGCCGAGTACCGTCCCCATAACGAGGGGAATGCTGAAGGTAATGAGTCCAAAAATCACGGAATGACTCATGTTCCGCTTGACCTGTTCCAGGTCGATTTCCAGACCCGCCTAAAACATGATGTACATGAGTCCGACCATACCGAGCAGTTCCACACTCTCACCGCGTTCGAGTATGCCAAGGCCGTATGGGCCAAATACGATACCCGCTGCAATGAGCCCGACGATCTCGGGCAGGCGGACCTTCCGCGCGGCGATGGGCGCCAGAAGGATCAATGCCATAATGAAGCCGAAGATGAGCACGGGGTCTTCAATGGGTAATGTCATGCCGAGCGAAGCCAGATAATTCTGCATTCGGCCATTGTAAGCGTATTATAGCGGCGCGTGGCAAGCTTCAAGACGGCGCTGGAGCGCCGCAGCATCGAAATTTTTACCGATAAAAACCAGGGCACTCTGACGTTTTTCCCCAGGTTTCCAGTCCACGGAGTACAGATCCTTGCGTGCACCTGTGTACTGAAGAATGTACTTCGCGTCTTCCGCCTCTTCGTCGGCGAGGTCGAGAAAACCTTTCGCCCGCACCACACCTTCGGGCATATGCTGAAAGACATAGCCAAAGTGGTCTGCGTACAGAGGGCGATCGGTCCGGAAAAACAGCGTTTCCACGTCTTCGTGAGCGTGATGGTAGCCAGCGTGATCGTGGTGATCGTGCGTGTCCGTATCACCGTGCGCGTGGTCGTGTTCGTGCCCGTCGTGTGTGTCCTGATCACCGTGCGCGTGGTTATGATCGGCTATCTCAAGATCCCGGATGTCGGCGTGATCACCGGTGAAGGTGTCGATAACGACATCGGGATCGAGCGCTTCGTCGACCGTGAAGATGCGCGCCTCGGTATCTATGGTTGAGAGAAACTCGCGTGCGGCTTGCGCGCGGTCGGCATCGGCAGCATCCGTCTTGGTGAGCACTATGAAGTCAGCGTATTCCAGCTGCACGTGTGAGACGCTGTAGTCCCGGAAATTACGCTCGTAGTTCTCGACGTCAAAGAGGCACACGATCGCGTCAAACCGTATCGTCCCGTTCAGATCCGCGTTCAGAAAGGTGTTCGCGATCGGTACCGGGTCGGAGAGCCCCGAGGCTTCGAGAATTATGTGATCAATATCCGGTTGCCGGCGGAGCAGCCTGTCTACCGTTGAAAGCAGATCGCCCCGGATGACGCAGCACATGCAGCCGTTCGAAAGCTCAACGATGCGTTCCTCGGACGCTTTCACGATATTGCTTTCAAGCTGCACATCGCCGAACTCATTTACGATCAGACCGAATCGGCGACCGGGAAAGTTCTCGACGACCCGGTTAATGAAGGTGCTTTTGCCCGATCCCAGAAAACCGGTGACCAGTGTAATCGGTATGCGTTTCACGGTAACGATTCTGATGCGTCACAGACGATGTAGGTCTCGTTACAGTCGTCGCATGCCACCACACGATGATGCTCGGCGAACTCCTGCCAGTGTTTCATCTGATTCGGACTCAGTGTCCCCGCGCCGTGACAGACCGGACACTCGTTTTTCAGAGCGCTCAGCAGGGCGTCGCGGATGAACTGGCTGCGGTTCGGTATATGCCTGAGTTCGTGTGCGAGTGCTTCATCGACCTTGAAGGTAATGATTTCTTCTTTGCGTTTTCCGACCAAACCGTTTCCTCCACAGGTGTTACATTGTCTTACCTGTCGATCGAAAGGTCAATCCCCCGCACACCCGACTGCTTCCCGCTCGGGGGTCGGCACCAGGAGGTCAGGACTCCCTGCTCCCGCAATCCGGTATTTTTCGACGAAGCCGCAGGGACGGTACGTCATCTTGGCCTGCCGTATGCCCGGTTCGCCGAGATCCTGCTCGCGGTTGATGACCTCATAACGTTTCACGAGCTCTTCGGCAAAAGCTTTGTTCACGAACTGATAGGCTCCCCGGTATCCCGGAACGGCCTTCTCAACGTGAACAACGTACATGTAATCCGTCACTAATGGCTCTCCGACGGCAAATGCAACCGGTACACCATCGACGTAAACAACCATCCCCGACAGACCGAGCTGATCGAATCGTGTTACCGCTTCTTTCGACTCGGCGTAGTCGCCTTCATCCTCACGGCCTTCACGCCAGGCCTCCAGCACCGACAGGGCGTCGTGTACGGTCTGATCGTCAAGTGGTCGCTCTTCGTGTGCATACTCCTTGAGAAACCCGTTGACGTGATTCCGCTTCTTGTGGAGCTTTTTGCCGGAAAGATCGGCGAGATCCGCCGCGCTGTACAGGTAGTCGAAGTTGTTCCGGTCGGCGACGATGCCGTATCCCGACGCTTCGAAGAGGCTCCGGTGCGTCTGTATATCCGCTTCCGACGCGTTCTTGAGGTAGTCATGGGCTGCGATGAGCCCACACAGCTCCTCGGGAGACTCGGGAAACCCGCAGGGCAGCGACACAAAACGTCGGCCGTCGCGCACTCCGTGTATTACCAGTTTGCCACAGTGCGTCCGGGAAACGCGGTACTCGTAATGCGTGCGAAACAGATACAGCCCTGCAAAGGTGAACTCCGAAATGCCGTGCCGGTTTCCACCCAGAACCCTCCTGAGGTCACAGGACAGGGAAAGAGATATTTCTGTTGTCTCGGGGAATACTGGTAGTTCCATGTGCGCTACAATGTAGCAAATCTGAACCTGAACGTCCCGTATTTCACGAAAAAACCCGACTGCGAGAGGCTGCGGCTTGTTTGCTGCTCCGAACAGCTATATCCTTGTATATATTGGAGGGACAAATGAGTATTTCATTTCTCTTAAAAGAAAGCTATCGCGTCGCGAAGGAAAATCCGCTGATTTTCGTACCCCTGCTTGCAGCGAGTGTCATCGGCATACTGTTGTCGCTGATTTTTGTCGGTACAGCGCTCCCCTTTGCCGCAATGGCCGCAACTGACCCCCAGCAGATTACCACAGGCGAAGCGCTTACCGGGCTCGGTGCAGCCATAGGTGCCGTCTTCTTTACCACACTCGTCAGCGGGATAATCGGTCTGTTTGCCCACGCGATGACCGTCGCAATGGCGGATCAGGCACTGAAGGGCGAGAAAGCCGACCTGAAAGACGCGCTTATACGGACACGTGTTCGCATCATACCGGTGGCCATCGCAGTCGTTCTCGTCAGCGTGCTTGTCGGCCTCGCATCGCTCCTGCTCGTTCTGCCGGGTGTGATCCTGAGCTTCTTCCTGATTTTCACCCTGGTTTCGGTCATGACTGACCACACCAACGCCTTCCAGGCCATAAAGAAAAGCATGAAGACCGTCGCAGGACACATCGTACCCGTCTTTATCTTCTTTCTGATCGTCCTCGGTCTCGGGCTCGTGACAGGACTTATCGGTGGTGTCGTTGGCGTAATCCCGATTCTTGGCGTATTCCTGACCATGATCGTCGGTGGCGCGTACACCGGATACGTCACGATCCTGCTTGTCGCCCTGTATCGTACACTGCCCGGTCAGGGGGAAGGGTCGGTTGACGCCGAAGTATAGAACGCTTGTGCAGCATTCCCGAGACTGAGTACAGAAGCAGCGCCGTCCAGATCATCCCGAAGGTGACGGCCTGCACGTAGGTGAACGCTTCGCCAAAGACGAGTACGCCCACGACCAGCATAAGAGTCGGCGCTATGTACTGAAGAAAGCCAAGCCGCGAAAGCGCTATACGCGCCGCGCCTTCGGCAAAGAGATACAGGGGCACCGCGGTAGCGATGCCCGCAGCGGCGAGCAGGATTCCCGTCCTTACGACGGGTACATCCGGAAGTGCAAAAGCCCAGGTGCCGCTCACGGCGCGGACGGTGATAATCAGCAGTCCGACCGGTACAAGAACCGCAGTTTCTGCCGCCAGTGCATTCAGTGGTGCCGGTGGCAGATGCTTTTTCAGAAGCCCGTACAGACCAAAGGTTACGGCCAGCACGAGCGCTACCCAGGGAACAATACCCTCTACGGCAATCGTAAACAGCACCCCCGCCGCGGCGATCAGAACAGCCAGTCGCTGAAGCGCATTCAGTTTCTCGCGCAGTACGAGCGTCCCCAGAAGCACGGACACGAGCGGGTTGATGTAGTACCCCATGCTCGCGTCGAGCACCCGCCCCGAGTTAACCGCAAAAATGTACGTAAACCAGTTTACGCCGAGGAGCAGCCCCGAAAGCAGCAGCCGGGGACGGAGGTAGGGGTCCCGAAGCATGCGCGGCAGCTCGAATTTGCGCAGAATCAGAAGCAGCGCGGATACCGTAATACTCGTCCAGAGAAGGCGATGAGCCAGAATCTCAATAGCCGCGACAGCCGCGAAGACGTTCCAGTACAGGGGCAGGAGCCCCCAGATCACGAACGCACCGGCGGCGAAGACGGTACCGGTGCGCTCGGATAACCTGCTCATGAAGAAGCAGGCAGAACCTGGTGGAGGACGATGCCGGTGACGGCGGCAAGAACCATCGCGCTCAGCTCAAAGCCCTGGAAGACTTCAATCGCCACGCCACCGACACCGATGATCAGCACCGCGCTGACAATTATAAGATTGCGCGCCGCGAGCAGGTTCACCCGGTTCTCGATGAGCGTCCGTATACCAACCGCAGCAATCATACCGTACAGAAGAATCGAGACCCCGCCGATTACCGGATCGGGTATTGAAATGATAATACCTTCAACCTTCGGGATGAACGCCATCAGGACCGCCCAGACCGCACCCATGCTGACGACAAAGGTACTGTATATGCCGGTCAGTGCGAGGACACCGATGTTCTCGCCGTAGGTCGTAAGGCTCGGACCACCGAGGAAACCGGAAACGATGGTCGCAACACCGCCACCGTAGAGGGTGGGAGGAAGACCGGGATCTTTGGTCGTATCCTGTCCGATCGTGTTTCCTATAGCAAGAATATCACCGATGTGTTCGATGATGCTGACGATAGCTGCGGGAGTCACGATCAGCAATACCTCCCAGGAGAATATCGGCAGGGTAAAACCAGGAAGCCCGACCCAGGCAGCCTCGGCAATCGGCGTATAATCGACGATTCCGGCGAGCATAGCCGAGACATAGCCGACGACCAGACCGAGCAGTATAGGTATGACCTTCAGGAAGCCCTTCGCGAAGATGGAAATCGCGATCACCGCCAGAAGCGTGAGCCCGGCGATAAGCCAGTTAGCCTGTGCGCTTGATATCGCCACCGGCGCAAGCCCGAGCCCGATTACCATGATGACCGGACCGGTAACCACAGCGGGGAAGACTTTGCGGACGCGGTCCGGACCGGCGATCTGCACGAGGTATCCGACGAGGATGTACACGATACCCGCCCCGATTATCCCTGCCTGCGCGTGCCGCAGACTCAGGCGGTCCGCTGCAATAATGATAGGTGCGATAAACGCGAACGACGAACCGAGAAAGCCCGGAACGCGTCTGTTCGTAAAGAAGTGGAACAGCAGCGTTCCTACACCGACTGCGAACAGGGTCGCCGAAACGTTGAGTCCCGTCAGAACAGGTACCAGGACCGTAGCCCCGAGCATGGCCAGCGTATGCTGCAGACCTATGAATACCTTCTGAGTCGTGGAAAATCGAGCCGAAATATCTTCTGCCATAGTGGTAGGTCCCCCGAAAGAAAGGATTTGTTGCTCCGGTAGGCTACTGGAATTTCGCTGTCTGTCAATGTACGTTTAGGTGTATGCATCTGTTTCACCGTGTTTTTCCCTTAACCATCTTCTTTTTCCTTGGTATTGCAGTGTCCATCGGGGCCCGCTCGGTTGTACCCGAGGCCCTTTCATCACGGGTTCTGCCCAATCTGGCGAACAGCGCGGAAACCATCGACATCTCTGTGGAGCGTTCCGGCCTGCGCCCCGAAAGCAGCCTTGCGATCTACGGGGATGTACACGGCGTCTATGCAGTACCGCGGGCGCAGTTTCTCGCAGTTCTGAATGACATCGACCGCTACCATGAATTTGTCCCCAATATGGCCGAAAGCGAGCTTATACGTCAGATTTCGGCCACCGAAGCGATCCACCGCACACTCCTCCGGTTCCGATTGCTGATCTTCCGCGCCGACTTCGAGACCCTGAGCCGGGTCACCGTCGAGGAGCTAAGCCCCCGGGCAAGTGCCGTCCGATTCGTGTTCGAAGAGTCTCTCGACGGTCGCGTCTCCCACATGGAGGGCTCCTGGTATCTGGAGACCGTCTTCATTGGTGGGCGAGAACACACCTACGTCCGTTATCGCATCTGGACCGAGTACGCAAATCCGGTTGTCGGGCAGGCGCAGGCGACACAGCGTTTCGGGTCCCGGCAACTCAGGGAACTGCTCGATGCCTATGGCCAGCGGGTGGAAGAAGGGTTATAGGCGGCCCACGCGGAACAGAGCGTGATTCCGGAAACTGCGCTCGAAGTCCGGCGGCAGCGTTTCCGCGGAGATATCTTCGACCCGCGCGATATTCTGCAGTTCCTCAGACAGGCGAAATCCCCGGAGGTTAGTCGCAAAGTAGATCTCCCCGGCCGGACTCAGATGTGACAACGCACGCTCGAGCAGCGTGTAATGGTCACGCTGTACGTCGAATATCTCCGGGTCGCCTTTGCGGTTGGAGAAACTCGGCGGGTCTATATACATGAGGTCGAACACGCCGCAGTCGGAGGCGAGATACTCGCGGGCGTCTGCACGTATGAAGCGATGCACATCGTCCTCAATGCCGTTCAGCCCGAAGTTACGCGCGCCCCAGTCAAGGTAGGTATTCGATCGGTCGACCGAGACCGTTTCTTTCGCACCACCTGCTGCGGCGTACACGGACACCGAGCAGGTATAGGCGAAGAGATTCAGGAACCTCGTACCCGCAGCTCGTCCGCCGATGAGTTCGCGCGCGGAACGCTTGTCCATAAACAGCCCTGTATCGAGATAATCCGTCAGGTTGACTTCGAACAGTAGCTCGTCTTCCACTACCACGACGATTTCGGACTCGGCGTTCCACAGCGGCTCGTACTGCGCGCTGCCCCTCTGTCTTCGACGGGTGCGGGTGAACACCTGCGCTGCGGGAATTTCGAGCACGCGAGCGACCGCTTCACAGAGTTCTTCGAATCGCTCTTCGGCGGCGCGTTCGTCGACGGTCTTCGGAGGAGCGTACTCCTGCACGACGGCGTACTCCATCCCGTCCACATCGGTGTAGACGTCCACCGCAGCCGCGTGCTGCGGAATATCCGCGTCGTACAGGCGGTAACAGGAGACGCCGTGCTCGCGGAGATAGGTCTTCAGTCGTTTCCGGTTCTTCTGAAGCCGCGAAACCAGCATGGGAACCCCGGTTGAGGGATCCTCGTCAGCCTGACGCTGCTTTCTGCGCGGTCCCGAGTCCGGTGGACTGTAGCGGTTCGAACGGTCGAGCGTAAGACCGGCTGCAACGATCTTGAGTCCTCCGTTGTACAGTGCGTAGACGCTGTCGGCGCGAAGACCGAGGTGGCGCGCCTGCTCCCGGTCCGCGGCGAGCACCGTCGCCCGAAATCCGGCGAAGGACCGACTCATCCATTCGCCCAGCTCGGCGTACAGCACCGACGCGTCGTCGGACGGATCGTCCGGTGTCAGTCGCACTCCGTAGGGCGGATTGGTCACGAGAAATAGCGGTGCATCCGTCACTCCCTTGAGCTGCTTCTTCAGGGGGCCGAGAACCACGCTGCGGGACAGGGTCTGAAACTCTGCCTCCTGAAACTCGATGAGGTCGGCGATACGGACAGAATGAGATACGTCTCCGTCACCGCCGGCTTCGCCGACTTCACGCGCCACGCGTCCAACCCGTGCAGCGTTCCGTCGCGCCGCCTGTACGGCGACGCTGTCACGATCGGATGCCCAGATTCTGCTCCCTGACTCAAGAAAGGTCAGTCGACCGACAGCCGCCCGCTCCCGGGCCTCCTGGCGCACGCGATCCCAGGTTTCCCCCTGGTGCCCCCACCAGCGCAGGAAGCCAAAGTCCTCACGGTCCAGATTTGGTGCACGGTCTGCAGCCATGAGCGCGGCTTCCACCGCCAGCGTGCCCGAACCGCACATGGGGTCGGCACATACCGCCGGATACGATAGCCCTCCGCCCCGGTGGAGGCGTTCCATGGCGTCGGCCCAGCCGGAACGGATAAGGACGGATGCCGCAGTATTCTCGCGAAGCGGGGCTTCGACCCCGTCGGTCCGGTAGCCGCGGCGATGCAGGCTCTCCCCGGTCAGATCGAGTGAGAGTGTGGCGCCAATCGACGTCAGGTGAACGGCGATACGCATGTCGGGGTGCTGCACGTCCACCGACGGTCGTCGTCCGTGCGCCGTTCGCATTCTATCGACGATCGCGTCTTTTACTATGAGAACCGGCATGTTCGAGTGACTGAAGGCTGAATGACTTCCGGTCGCAGCGACCGCTATCGTCGCATCGGGCCCGAGATGAGTCTCCCAGGTGACCGCGGCGGCGCAGGCGTACAGCTCTTCGCGGTTGTACACCAGGCCTTCGGCAAGCTGCAGCAGTACCCGACCGGCAAGCCTGGACCAGAGGCAGATGCGATACACGTCTTCCGTCGTTGCCGTACAGCGGACCCCGCTGTTGCCTGGTGTGATGTCGCGCACGCTGGAGATGGAAGTAAGCTCATCGGCGAGAAGCGCCTCGCTGAAAAGCGGACAGCTGACAAAAAGAGTGAACTGCTCTGTCATGACGCTCCCTATGAGTCGTAGTGTGTACGGCCACGGAGGCTTCGCGCGACAGTCAGCCGGTCGGCGTATTCGAGATCTCCACCGACCGGGAGGCCAAGCGCCAGCCGCGAACAGTCTACACCGCGGGTCTGCAGCTGCTTAACGAGATACAGCGCGGTCGTGTCGCCCTCGACGGTGGGGTTTGTAGCAAGGATGACTTCCCGTATTCCCAGCTGCTCGATGCGACGATACAAAGCGGCAACACGTAACTCGCCGGGACCGATGCCATCTATAGGTGAAAGCACACCGCCGAGCACATGATACAGGCCGTGGAACTCCCCGCTCTGCTCAAGCACCTCCACATCCTGTGGCTGCTCGACGACACAGATCACGGTTCTGTCGCGTGCGCTGTCGCTGCAGACCGCACAGGGGTCGGCCTCTGTGTAGCGTCCGCATTCGCTGCAGGGGTGTATGCGGTCGTGGAGCGTCGCGAGCAGCTCAGACAGGTTACCGGCTACCCGTCTGTCACTTTTGAGGAGATAATGCGCTATGCGAACGGCACTCTTGCGCCCGAGTCCGGGCAAACGTGCAATCTGGGATACAAGATCATCCAAAGCCGACACGTATCAGCCGCCGAACATTCCGGGAGGCAGATCCATGCCGCCGGTCAGGGATGACATCTGCTGCTTGATTTCTTCTTTTACTTTTTCCATCGCGTTCGTGAATGCGGCGAGCACGAGGTCCTGCAGCATTTCTATGTCCGAGGGATCGACGGCTTCGGGTGATATTTCCACCTTCTGCACTTCCATCTGACCGTTGATGGTGACCCGGACCATATCGCCGCCAGCTGAACCGACAGCGATCACGTCCTTCATGCGCTCCTGGGCCTCGTTGAGCTTGCTCTGTATATTCTGAAAATTCTTGAGAAAATCCATGGGGTTTACGTTCATATCCTGCTCCTTCGTCTACTCGATAACTTCGCCGCGGAATACCCGCTTGACCATGTCTACCTGCTCCGGCGGGGCATCCTCGTCGGGACCAACGGCCTCGGCTTCAACTTCACTGTGAAACACCTGTGTCCGAATTCTCATACCCCGCCCGATCACTTCCTTCATGCACTCCTGCAGCAGGACCGTATCCTCCTGAGCCGCCTTCGCGTGATACGCGCTTTCGAACCAGAGTTCAAGGGTGTCCGGATCAGGATGATCAAAATGATGAAGCTTCTCGAGAATGGTGCCGAGCGCAAGCTTGCGCGAGCGTATCGTCTCGACAATGCTTTTCCACGCCGATCGCGACATGCCGTTCTGCGGGGTGGCTGCATCCTGCGAAGGGGGTATCTCCTGCGGAGCGGGAGTCGGAGACGAATTCTGTGTGTCCTGCGTGGAGGCGTCCTGCACGACGTGCGCATACTCGCGAGCGGTGGTAGCGTTCTCATTCGCCTGCGACGATGGACCCGACCGCTCAGGATCGGTCAGTCGTGGATGTCGGGCCTGTGCGCCGGAGCGAAGCCGTGCGAGCTCATCGAGGAGTTCGCGGGGCGAGATATAGAACGTGAGCTCCGCGAGGCGTGACAGGACAAGCTCAAGCTCGAACCGGGGATTCAGACTGTAGCGAAGGTTGCGGTACAGCTCAAAAAGCATGTCAACGGCCTTCTGTATCTGCGCCGGCGTGAAGGCCTGCACGACACTATCGGATACCCGATCAGCGGGGCGGCCGAGAATACCGGTCTTCCGCACTCCGTGCTTAACAAGCAGCGCCGTCCGGAAGTAATCTGCAAGATCGATGGTGAACTGCTCGATTGCGACGCCTGCGGAGAGCAGCTCGTCGCACCGTTCGAGAACCTGATCGGCGGCACCTTCGGCCATGGCTGCGGCAAGCGAATCAAGCTCATCGAATCCGACCAGACCCAGCTTCTGCTGTATGTCGACAAGCCGAATTGCTCCGTCCGCGAAACTCGCGACCTGGTCGAAGAGCGTGTATGCGTCGCGCAGACTTCCACCGGACTCTTTGGCCATCCAGAGCACCGCGTCGTCTTCGGCATCCAGACCCAGATCCCTGGCCGCGTCGTGGAGAGCGTCCGCGATAACGGGCATAGGCACCAGACGAAAGTTGAACTGCTGACAACGGCTTCGTATGGTTGCTGGTACCTTGTGTATCTCTGTTGTGGCAAACACGAAGATAATGTAGGGAGGTGGTTCTTCGATGGTCTTCAGCAGCGCGTTGAACGCACTGTTGGAGAGCATGTGAACCTCATCAATTATATAGATCTTGTAGCGTGAACTCTGGGGTGCAAACAGCACCTCGTCCTTGATCTGCCGGACATCGTTGACGCTGGTATTACTCGCACCGTCGATCTCGATAACGTCGATGGCAGCACCGCGTGATACCGCGTCGCCGTCCGGTGAGTCGGGACATCCGTCCGGATCAGGCCCGTCCGGACAGTTCAGCGAACGCGCGAGTATGCGCGCAGCCGAGGTCTTCCCCACCCCCCGGGGACCGGAAAACAGGTACGAGTGGGCAATACGTCCGGTACGGATGCTGTTCTTGAGTGTGGCAACGACGAACTCCTGACCAAGAAGGCCATCGAAGTGTGTCGGGCGCTTTCTGTTTGCGGTTACTTCATACGACATGGTAAATAAGCACCCCCTCAGGAGCCAAGCGATCTGCGGCACACGGACACGTCACTTACCGCTGCTCCCTTCCGGGCCTGACGGGGTTGGGCGACAGCCCATTGCACAGTGCCTGACATGCACTGAAGGGGCGAATCGGAGAGAGAGGGATTCGAACCCTCGGTACCCGGTTAGGGTACATACGCTTTCCAAGCGCACGCCTTCGACCACTCGGCCACCTCTCCAGTGCCGTTATCAGATACGGAGAGAGAGGGATTCGAACCCTCGGTACTGCAAAACAGTACAACGGATTTCGAGTCCGCCCGATTCAACCACTCTCGCATCTCTCCGAAATGTGTAGCGGCCATACTACCTGATCGGAGAGCCGGAATCAAGCATCGCAGGGCCGATTGTAGCCTATACAGTGAAGCTACGCGCAGGTAGGATTACTTTTTTTCGATCACGAAAACGTATGGTAACGCGTATTTTTTTCCGAATGATCTTGCGCTTTTCCGCTTTACGGGTGCATATTTATGGAACATCCATGTAGCAGGAGGTAATAACGGGTAACAGACCATTCTTCGAGCGGGGCGGTATGCCTTCGCTATCTCAAAGTCAGGACGATTCAAGGAGACATTGTATGAAACGATCATTCATTACGATGCGCACGGTTCTTGTAGTAATGCTGGCCCTCGCGTTTGTGGCCGGCACGGCATTTGCGGGTGGTGGCCGCGAAGAGGGAGAGGCGGCCCCGTCGGGTCCGGTTCGACTCAACATGGGTGGCGGTTGGGTAACCGGGGTGTACTTCCCGATGGCAGGTGCGATGTCCCGCATCGTGCACACACAGATGGATAACGTGAGCCTGACGGTCGAATCATCGGGCGCCTCAGTCGTGAACTCAAACCTGATCCGATCGGGTGACCTGGACATGGCAATTGTACAGAACGACGTTGCCTACTATGCATACAACGGTACCGGCGTCGCAGCCTTTGACGGCAATGCGGTATCGAACATGCGTGGCCTTTTCACCATGTATCCGGAGCCGGTTCAGCTCATAGCCCGCGCAGATTCGGGTATCTCAAGTCCTTCCGACCTCGCCGGACGCCGCGTCGCAATCGGACCTCTTGGCAGTGGTGCGGAAGTAAACGCCATTGAGGTCCTGCAGGTTGCGGGTCTCACCGAGGGTGATCTCGCAGGTGTTGAACGCCTCGCAGCGAGTGAAGCTGCAGATTTTCTCCGTGACGGTCGAGTCGACGCTGCATTCTTCACGGTAGCGATCGGTGGTGCGGTTATCGCAGACCTTGCCGTATCCCAGGACATCGTCGTTGTTCCGATCACCGGTGAGTACGCGGAAGCTCTCATGGACCTTCGTCCGTTCTACGCGACGGCAGCCATTCCTGAGGGAACCTACAACAACGTGCCGGAGTCCGAAACCGTTGCTGTGCTCGCGATGGTTGTTGCAGATGCGAACCTCTCCGACGACCTTGTATACGATTTCATGAGTGCGGTGTTCGGTAACCTCGACACGCTCTCGTCGGCACACGCGGCCGGACGCATGGTGACACTCGATACTGCGCTTGACGGAATGCCGATTCCGCTCCACGCCGGAGCCGAACGGTTCTTCTCCGAACAGGGCATGCAGTAACAGTCGGCTCCAACCGACACCAGACCGGAGCCCCGAATCACCGGGGCTCCTTTATTCTTCGAACAATGGAGACAGCAGAGTGGAATCAGCACACATAGCACAGACTGACACGGGCATCGATCTCTCGAAAATGAGCGACGAAGGTCGCATCCGTTCTCCCGGTGGTATCCTCGGTATGATCATTTTCGTGGCAGGGGTCGTCTGGTCGCTGTTTCACCTGTACACGCTCGGTTTTGGTATGCTGACCTCGGTACTGCAGCGGAGCGCCCACCTTTCACTCGGTCTCGCCCTCTGCTATCTCTATTTTCCGCAGAACCGAAAAAAAGCAGCGGGCAACTACGACCGTGTTCCGTGGTACGACCTGCTACTCGCCGTCCTCGCTTTCGCGAGTATTTTTTACATTTTTGTGCAGTATGAGCAGATCGTGAATCGGGTCGGCGCGCCGACTCAGACGGATGTCATAATGGGTGCCATTGCCGTCGTGCTTCTGCTCACGGCCTCCTACCGGGCTTTCGGCCCGGCACTCGTCCTGGTGACCATCGCATTCCTGATCTACCCCTTTGTCGGGCAGCACATACCGGGACTGCTCGGGCACCGGGGGTACTCGATCAACCGCGTCGTCAACGAGCTTTATCTCACGAACTCCGGAATCTTCGGCATTCCCATCGGCGTTACCTCAACCTTCGTGTTTGCCTTCGTTCTGTTCGGCTCCTTCTTCCAGGTTCTCGGCGCCGGGGAATATCTGGTCAAGATCGCGTTTTCGCTCCTCGGCAGATTTCGCGGCGGCCCGGCCAAGGCTGCCGTTCTTGCAAGCGGTTTTATGGGAAGCATCGCGGGGAGCTCGGTCGCGAACACGGTCGTAACGGGTTCTATCACGATCCCGACCATGCGTGACACCGGCTTTGAACCGCACGTCGCGGGTGGTGTTGAGACCGCGAGTTCGACGAACGGACAGTTCCTGCCACCGGTTATGGGTGCAGCAGCATTTATAATGTCCGAGTTCACCGGTATACCGTACTGGGAAATCGCGGCTGCGGCGCTGATCCCCGCAGTTATCAGCTACGTCGGGCTGATCGGCATGGTTCACTTACAGGCAGCGAAGACCGGTATGAAGCCCATGCCGGCCGATACGATTCCCCCCTTTCTCAAAACCTTCTTCGCGGGAGTCTTCTACTGGATTCCGATCGGCGTTCTTATTCATTACCTGCTCATCGTGCGCATGACCCCATTCGCCGCAGGTTATTTCGCGATACTCACCGTCCTCGGCATGCTGTTTCTCAAGCGGGTGTTGAGACTGGGGCGGCGGATGCAGCGACAGGAAGTCGGTTTCGCAGAGGCAATCACGGAGGAAGCGCGCGGGTTCTGGCAGGACTTCATTGGCAGTCTCGACAGCGCGGCGAAGAGCATGGCCGGCATTGCGGTTGCCTGCGCGTGCGCCGGCATCATCGTAGGAGTAGTCACCCTGACCGGACTCGGAATGACGGTTACCCTCGTTTTCTCGGTCATCGCGCAGACCAGCCTGTTCCTGCTTCTGTTGGGTTCGGCGATTCTGTCCATTATTCTTGGCCTCGGGCTGCCCACCACGGCGAAATACGCGGTCATGGCAACGCTGGTTGCACCAGCCATCCTCGCCGCTGAGCCCGGGCTTCCCGTCGTCGCGGTACATCTGTTCATTCTGTATTACGCGATTCTCGCCGACGACACACCTCCGGTCGGTGTTGCCGCCTACGCAGCGGCTGCAATCGCACGGGCAGATCCTATCAAAACCGGCCTGATCGGCTTCAAGTTCGATCTCGGGGCCTTCTTCCTGCCCTTCATGTTCGTCTACAACACTCAGTTTCTGCTTATCGATACAACCTGGCCCGAGGTTGTTCTGATCTGTGCTACGGCGCTGCTTGGCATCTACTGCCTGTCTGCGGTCATTCAGCGCTGGCTGTTCACCCGGCTTTCGTGGTGGGAGACCGCAATCCTCTTCGGTGTTGCTGTAGCAATGGTCTGGCCGGGTCTTATAACCGACCTTCTGAGCGTGGCTGCCTTTGTGCTGATCGTCGTCGTACAGCGCTTGAAGATCGCCCGCGGTGTCGCCCCCCCGCCAAGCCCCGCCTTCTCGTGATACGCCGGCGGCAGCGGTGGACCGGCGCGTACGCGGGGCTGATCTGCGTTCTGGTTGTATCCGGCGTCGTGGCCTGCGGTCGGGATACCGCACACATTCTGAATATTCTACGGGCCGAGAGCGGGGAGACGATAGAGCGTCTGCCCCTCTCTCCCGGAGATGAGTTCACGCTTGAGTACGTTCACTCCGTCAGTCTGACGGCGGTACAGGGGGACTTCAGACTCAACGAGGACGGACGAATAGAGGCGCTTGCAACACGATTTCTCGCCTTCGGCCCAGGCCTGCCATGGACTCCCGGTACCGAACACCAAACCGACAGCGAAGGCCGCATTGTCGTCTATCACACGGACGACACCCGGGAGGAACTTCTCCTCTGGGTGTCTGAACTGACGCGGGAAACCGTAATATACCGGGACGTCCGCATACCCCTGTACACCGCCGGAGGGGCCTACGAGCGAATTATCATTCGCGCGGAACCGGCTCAGGCGCACACCCGTTAAACGATCGTGCATTCGCTGCCGACACTCATACGGGGAGCTTAGCACCGCATGCAGACAGGAACGGGATCGCGTCGTAGGTTTTTCTGGGAGATCACAGCCGTCGTTGCGACAATTTACGCTACGATAGAGATCCCTCTCGGCCTGGTCTTCCCGGCCACGCGCACTACCTCGGTCCTGGTCGCCGAGCTGATGCTTACCGCCGTATTCGTCGCTGACCTTCTTTATCGCTACCGTAAAGCAAAGGCCAATGGACCTGAAGCCCGGACGCGGTATCTCAAAGGCTGGGTGTGGGTAGACGGCCTCGCGAGTATTCCCTTCGGCGCGTTAATCGCGACACCATTGCGGGTACTGCGACTCCTTCGCCTTTTGCGACTCGTTAAACTGATTCGGGTCAGTTCGACGGTAAACAGACTCAAGAGCGTACAGATCGTAAACCCGAGCGTCGTGCGCATGGCCGTGCTCATGTTCTGGATTCTTCTGACCGCTCACTTTGTTGCGGTCGGGTGGATCGCCCTGGACGCGGTCGATCGCACGCTCCCGGCACGGTCGCAGTACCTGCAGGCTATATACTGGACGAGCACGACGCTTACGACCATAGGCTACGGTGATCTGGTCCCCGTTACCGCATCTCAGACGATATACACGATCTTTATACAGATACTTGGTGCTGGTCTTTACGGATTCGTGATCGGTAATATCGCGAGTCTGATCGCGAATATCGACGTCGCCAAGACACAGTTCAGAGAAAAGCTCGAACGCATCAACACCTTTCTCCGCTATCGTTCCATACCCGCCGACCTGCAACGCCGCGTAAACGATTACTACGAGTACCTCTGGAACAGCAGGCGTGGGCACGAAGAAGCCAACATACTCGACGAGCTGCCGCTCTCGCTTCGGACGAAGATTGCCTACCACATCAACAGCGAAATCATAGAGAAGGTTCCGATCTTTCAGGGGGCGGGTGAACAACTCATTCGGGATGTGATCCTGAATCTTCAGGCGACCGTGTTTCTGCCCGACGACTACGTAGTCCGCAAAGGGGAAACTGGACGCGAGATGTACTTCATTTCCCGGGGATCGGTCCGAGTTGTCTCGGGCGATGAACAGACCGTCTACGCCACGCTGACCGATGGTCAGTTTTTTGGCGAGATAGCCCTGCTTCTCGCGACCGAACGCACCGCGACCATACGTGCGAACGACTACTGCGACATATACCGACTCGATCAGGATACCTTTAATCGCATTATCGAACGCTATCCTGATTTCGCCGAACACATACGCGAGCACGCGGAACAGCGCCGTCAGGAGATGGGGCTCTAAGACCACTCCGGGTGACCGCATCCGTACTCGAACCGCGTCGTCGCCGCCGCCGGTACGCGAGCAGGCGCAGACCGTTCAGGCTTACGAGCACCGTCCCCCCTTCGTGCCCGATCACCGCGAGCGGTAAGGGGAGCGCAAAGAAGAAGATTCCCGCGAGCATGAGCGCAATCAGGCTCATGGCGGCTGTCAGATTGACCACGAGCGTCTGCCGGGTCTTTCTACTCAGGGAAACGAGGTACGGTACCATCTCAAGATCATCCGACAGGAGTACAACATCTGCCGTCTCAAGCGCTACGTCGGTGCCCGCGGCACCCATGGCCACCCCGACGGACGCAGCAGCGAGTGCCGGGGCGTCGTTGACCCCGTCTCCGATCATGGCCGTCGGTCCGTACTCGCGCTCAAGGCGCTCGATCACGGTGAGTTTATCTTCGGGCAGGAGCTCGCAGAACACTTCATCCACCCCCGCCTCGGCTGCGATCGCCTCGGCGGTCCTCTCGTTGTCACCGGTCAGCATGACTACCCGCAGTATTCCTTCGGCCTTGAGCTCACGGACAATGCGGGCCGACTCTGGCCGTATCTGATCTTTCAGGCCTATGAGACCGATGACGCGGTGCGCGTCACGAGTGCCGCGCGAAACCACCACGACGGTATGCTGTCTGTCCTGCAGGTCGGCGACCAGCTCCGCGATTTCTGCTTCCTCTTTCGCATCTATACCTGTCCTGAGCAGCGAAGGGCTGCCGACGAGGTAGATTTCACCGTCTATGCTGCCGCTGATCCCGACTCCCGGGATATTCTCGAACTGCGAGACTGCAGGAAACGTCAGCCCCCGGGTGCGTGCCTGCTCGCAGATAGACGCTGCAATGACGTGCTCGCTCGCACTCTCGAGCCCCGCGGCGAGCGCGAGCACCGAATCGGCGGTATCCCGGCCTGCATTGCCTTCGTCGGTCGCGACAAGCTGTATCTCGTGCACTTCGGGTCTGCCGCGGGTCAGGGTACCGGTCTTGTCAAAGGCAATGACCTTGAGTCCACCCGACTGTTCGACGTGAACGCCACCCTTGAACAGAAGCCCCCTTCGCGCACCGTTCCCTATGGCCGAAAGGATGCTCGCGGGCGTGCTGATTATGAGGGCACAGGGAGACGCTGCCACCATGACCGTCATTGCCCGATAGAAACTGCTGTTGAAGGACTCGCCAAAGAAGTAGAAGGGGACCGCCCACACAGCTACGGTGAAGAGAATCACGAACGCAGCGTAGTATTGCTCAAATGTTTCGAGAAACCTCGCGGTCTTTGCCTTGTTTTCCTGCGCGCTTTCAACAAGACCGATCACCTTCGCGATAGTCGAGTGGTCGGCGCTCTTTGTGACTTCACAAATCAGTTCACCATTCTGGTTCATGGTTCCGGCGAGGACCGCGTCACCGACTCCCTTTTCCACCGGCAGAGACTCTCCGGTTACGCTCGACTGATCGACGCTGCTCTGTCCCTGCATGACGGTTCCGTCGAGCGGAACCCGCCCGCCCGGTTTGAGCTGCATGATTGCACCGACGGGGACGTCCCGCACGGGAAGCTCGCGCCCCGTACGGTCTGAAGCATGCTCAAGAATGATGGCTGTATCGGGACGGAGTTCGCTTAAGGCCCTGATTGCACTGCGTGTCCGGTCGAGGGCGTAATCCTGCAGCACATTCGACAGCGAAAACAGAAACAGCAGGAGCGCGCCTTCAAACGGTGCTCCGACAATCGCCGCACCAATGGCAGCGAGCACCATGAGCAGATCTATGTCAATCTTGCGCTCGACGAGCGTCGCCACCCCCGCTCTGAGTCCAAAATACCCGCCAAAAACATAGGAAACCGCGTAGGCAGTCCATGCCGCGAGGGAAAGAAATCCCGCCGTACGTTCGAGGACGAAGCCGGTAATCAGGGAGATGAGCGTGATCGCGACGGCAATCGCCTCCGGCGGTATTGATCTGATCCACCGCGTACGGGTGTGTTCGTGATTCTCGGGCATGATAGCGTGCTGCTCCTGTACGATCAGGATATGCCACAGGAGGCGGCAATACCAGAGCAGAATTACCCGTGCGGATAGTAATTATCAAGTAACATTGTTTGCCGGCACTAGCTTATACCGGGGCGTCAATAGCAGCCGGAGTTACTGCCGGGGACGGAGGTCGCGTAACGGGAAACGGGTTGGTTCGGCAGGGTTCATCGAAACGTCACGCATGATCCGCGCGGCAGCCTCGGTTCCGACGAGCGGATCACCCGGATCAAGAAGCGCAATGCGCGTCTCGGGAAGAACCTCCGATCCCTCACGCTCGAGCCTGTGAAGCACCAGCTCGAGATCATCCCACAGCTCCCCGGACACTTCGAAAACCATGTTCTCCCCGTGGACCCGAAACGTCACCCCCGGTATATCGGAGTACCGTCGTCCTCCGTCCCTCCCTGCCCGGTTTCCGTCTCCGTCGACGAGCATGGATGATCTGACCGTTTCGACTACGATTGCGCTGCGTTGCGCGGGGCTGCGGAGCGCGTCCAGAACGTCCTGTACCATCTGCGCAAGCGTGTCCGCAGCGGGAGGCTCGACCAGGTCCGGATCAATAAATACGATCTTGTCGGCATTCCGATAGGCCCGTATAGGCTCGTCGAGCCAGCGTATGGACTCCTCGTCGGTTTCATGAAGCCTGATGAGCACCAGCTCAGCGTCGTCGCTCGAGAGGTTATGTGTCTGCTGTTCCTTCCAGTTGTTCGCCGCGACAAGCTGCACTATCCCTCCTGCGGGATCGTGTATGAAGCCGTAGGCGAGCATGGAATGATGCCTGTCCTCGCCGAGATAGCCGAACGGAGCTGCGCGGCCTTCGGTGATGCGATCCATGATCGCGTGTACCTCTGCCGCCCGCTCACGGGCCGACTGCCGGTGATGCACATCGTAGGCACCTGCGACAAAATACTGAAACACCGTATCGTTCTGTACGCGATTCATGTCGCGTTGTATGGCGGATGCTCCGGCGAACACCCGGTACACGTGAGGATAATACGAAGGCAGAAGACCGGGGTCTTCCATGAATCGTGCCTGACTGACGCTGAACGCGTAGCAGCGTCCGGTCGCACCCTTGAAGAGCTCGTAGGTTCGACGGATCATCGCCACCTCTTCCACCGGAGAGAGTTCACCGAAGCGATCCCGTCCCCACTCGAGCAGGTTCACTGAGTACGGACGCACCTCCCCGTGCGTGGTTGATCCGTTATTTCCAAAGCGGAAATTGTCGCGCCCCCACCGGAAGTCCATGAAGCCGATGCGGAACTCGCGCGAGCAGGTCCCGTGTGCGGTACCGATTTCAAGGCGCAGATCGTAGACACCGGGCTCGGCGAAGGGACTGATGGTGACGCTGTGTTCTTCCTGTGCAGGCAGGACCATATCGAGCCTGGCGACACCGGTATCGATGACAAGACGCTCGGCGATGCCTTCGGGATCCTGCAGCATGAGGTGCAGGACGAGCGGCGCCCCGCTTTCGGTATGCAGTTCGACGGTGATCGCGGCGTCGGTGTCCGGACCGCACTGAAGCTCGACTGCCCGCTCCGCGTGTCTGACCTGGGCGGACAGCGGTGGCAGGACCGGCAGAAGCACGAGCAGGAACAGTGCTCGGAGCCATACGCGACCGCGAGTCCTTCGCTTCATGGCGACCTCCTCAGAGCTGCCTCAGGGAAACGGCGGCGTCGGACAGCAACTCCGGTACGATGGGGTCGTTCCGGTAGTCGAGATGGTATACGATCTCGCTGACCCCGGCGGCTGCGAGGATTTTCGCGCAGTTGATGCAGGGAAAGTGCGTAACGTAGATGGTCGCTCCGTCGAGACCTGCGCCGCGGCGCGCAGCATCGGCAATTGCGTTCTGCTCCGCGTGCACCGTGGCCTGCTCGTGCCCGTCGCGCATGCGCGAGCTGTGAGGAGTTCCCGGCAGATGACCGTTATACCCGGCTGCGATTATGCGATTGCGGTTGTCGCCGCCAGAGACGATTACGCACCCGACGTGCAGCCGCTCGCAGCTCGACCGGGAGGCCAGAAGCAGAGCCGTCGCCATGAAGTAGGCGTCCCACGACGGACGTCCGTCGAGTCGGGTCGTCGCATCGGTAACGGAAGCGAGCAGTTGATCATCAATAGCGGATGAGCTCAGGTTCGGTGTTTCCACAGAGAGCAGTCTGTCACAGGGATGCGGTTCTGTCACCGGGCAGAGGTTGTAACCGGGCCGGGATTGTCACCGGCATTTATATATGATATTTTATATGTATGAGTAATGTAGTGATTATCGGTGGCGGGCCTGCGGGGCTCGAGGCAGCACGGCAGGCACGACGCGCGGGGTATACGGTACAGCTCGTATCGGCGACTCCGGCCGGTGGGCGCGCAACCATGGGCAGTCTGCTTCCGAGCAAAGTATGGCTGCACGCCGCCGGCGGGCACGGACAGACGAATGCCGGGGCGATCGTTTCGCACATCAACGCCACCCGCAAGGAATGGATCGCGCAGAACAGCTCCGAGCTCGCCGCCGCCGGGGTCGAGTTAGTACAGGGGCGCGCGGTGCTTAACGCCTCGAACGCGGTGGACGTGTACGAGGGAGACGAACCGGCCCCGGTGCGCACGCTGCAGGGAGAAGCGATCATAATCGCTGCCGGTTCAGAGCCGACCTTTGCACCCGGGGTCAAACCCAACGGAGACCGCATCATCGCACCACGGCATACGCAGACCCTGACCGCTATCCCGGAACACATCGTCTTCGTCGGTGGCGGTGTGACGACGACCGAGTACGCCTCAGCCTTTGCCGCCCTCGGCAGCCGTGTCGAGATATGCACCCGCGGGGCCCGACTCCTGTCGCGCGGTGAAAAAGAGGTCGCCGAGGCGATTACCCATCATCTCGAAACCGACCAGGGGATTTCCGTGCATCGCCGGACCGCGATAACGAAGGTCGAACAGGTCGGAGACCGCGTTCACACGCACACCGCAGACGGTCGCGTCATCGAAAGCAGCCACGCCTTTATCGCGACCGGCAGAGCCGCTGATCTCAGCTGCATCGACGCCGGTGGGGCCGATTCGGCATCCCGTTTTCGGCGCCGGTCTGACGGCGGCCTTGAGACTGACGCGCAGGGCCAGACCTCCGTCCCCACCGTATACGCTATTGGTGATGCGGCAGGAGGTACCTTCACCGTCGCGAAGGCGGTCCATGAAGCCCGCGAAGCGGTCAGGGCCGTGGGTGGCGAAACACCGGCAGATGCTCCGGTGGCAGCGGTGACACCTCCGACGGCGACCAGCCCCGGACACGTTGAGATCCTCGAAGCCGTCTACAGCAACCCCGAGGTGGCGTGGGTGGGCCCGGTCGACAGCCTGCCTGAGGAAAGCACCGATGAATACGAGCTCGTACGCCGGTCGTACACGGCGCTTCTTGCTGCACACATACACGGGTCAACTGCGGGTTTCGTGAAGCTGTGGATCAGAAGAAGCGATGATACCGTGGTCGCGGGCGCTGCGTTCGGGGAACAGGCGGCGACTCTGTGCACCTTCATACAGCTTGCCTGCAACGCGGGGCTTACTGTCGAACAGATCTCGCGCATCCCCGGTGGGCACCCGACCATTGTCGAAATCTTCAGTGCCTGACGAACACGCTTTCGAGTAGATCGACTATGGTAAACAGGGCAATACCCACGATCGAGAGAGCGACGATTCCCGCCATCATGTCTACGTAGGCGACCTTGCTCCAGCTGTCGATAATGAAGAATCCGAGTCCGTAGCGGGTAAAGAAGGTTTCGGCGAAAAAAAGCACCGCGAGAGCCGTACCTATGCCGATACGCAGACCGGTGAGTATCGCAGGCAGGACCGCCGGGAGCACGACGTATCGCACCGTATGTATCGGACGTCCGCCGAGTCCGGCGAGTACCTTCACGTAGGAGGCGGGCACCGCCCGGGCGGCATCGCGAACCACGAAGAGCATCTGAAAGAAGAGTACAAGCGCGACAATTCCGACCCTGGCCTCTTCTCCGACACCGAGAAGCAGAAACACGATGGGAAGCAGCGCGATTTTCGGAACCGGATACATTAGGTAGGCTGCCGGCGAGAGTATCGAGTCGGCCACACGGTTACGGCCGAGAAGAATTCCGAGCGGCAGCGCGCAGACGGTCGCAAGACCTACGGCCTTCAGAACACGCGCAAGGCTCGCCTGTGCGTGGGCCAGAAGCGGGTTCGGAAAGAGCTCGAACACACGCGCAAACACGACATGCGGCGGGGGCAGAACCCTGTTTGATACAACGAGCGCCAGAATCCACCAGACACCGACGATAACAGCGGCGCCGCTGCCAAGGTTCCCGACACGTCTCAGAACCGATCGTCCCGGATCAGCCATGCAGAGCTCCAAAGCGTTTCCTGACGTCCCTGCACTGCTCGGTGTAGGCCTGATCGATACGCGACCAGGTGCGGGTACTGCGATCGGGTCCGGACGGAAGCTCCGTCAGTCCGGCGGGACTTCCGCTCATGATCGCAATGCGACTCCCGAGAAAGACCGCTTCCTCTATACTGTGCGTCACAAGAACCGCCGCGAGACGCCTCAGGGAGAGAAGTTTCATAAGATCGTCCTGCAGCGCTTCACGGGTAATGGCATCGAGTGCGGAAAAGGGCTCATCGAGCAGCAGCACGTCGGGTTCACGCACGAGCGTTCGGGCGAGCGAGACCCGCTGCGCCTCACCACCTGAAAGCCGGGCCGGATAGCGGGACCGCAGATGCGTAAGCCCGACCGCTTCGAGAGCTCTCGATACCCGATCCGAGTATTCCCTGCTCCGGCGGCGTATGCCGGAAATCTCGAGACCAAGCCCGACGTTGCGGACAACGGTATACCAGGGAAAGAGCCCCGGCTGCTGCGGTACCAGCCCGACCCGGGGATGCGGCGCGAGTATGGGCTCACCGTCACGCAGAACAGCGCCAGCTTCCAGACGATGAAGCCCGGCGGCAGCCGAGAGCAGCGTGGTCTTGCCACAGCCGGATCGCCCGATGATGGCGTACAGTTCACCGGCGGCCACCGAAAACCCCAGGTTCCGAAACACCGGTGCACCACCGTACCCGGCCGTACAGGACTCAAAAACGAGCATCAGTCCGGCAGATACCGCGGATCGACAATGTCGCGGTACGCCGGTCGTCGGGAAATCATACCACTGTTGCGCATCCAGTCAACGAGATGATCGAACTCGGCCTCCGTCGGTACCCTGGCGTGTTCGAACACCGGAATGACCATGGTGTCGCGGACCGGTGGCGGGAACTCGCCGTCAGCGACGATTACGTCGCGAAAGGAATCCGGACTCGCGTTGACCGCGTCAACGGCACGATTGTAGGCGCGGAAGAAGGCGCGTATCGCCTGAGCCTTCGAGCGCATGGCGTCGGGGGTAAAGAGCATGACCGTGGCGGTACTTTCGAGCATGCGCGTATCGAGAATCACATGAGCGCCCTGCGACGCGGCAAGAAAGGCTACCGGCTCGGGAAGCATTGCCGCCTGCAGCTGTCCCTGCAGCAGCATTTCCATGCGCTGCGGAATCTGAAACGTCGGAACCAGATCAAGGCGTTCCGGACCGATTCCGTGCTCACCGAGCATGCGGTATGCCTCGTAGAAGATCACGCTGTCCTGCAGCGCGCCAAGCTGAACCCGGCCCCGCGTCGGCCACGCGTCTATGGACTCGATCCCCGAACGCGCGGACGTCAGGAGTGCAAACAGGCCGTCGGTTCTCGACGCGACCTGGACGGGGAAGCCGTTATACCAGGCGTTCACCGCGTTCACCAGATCCGACACGCTCCCGTCGATGCGCCCGGTCTGTAGCGATGTCTCCCGGTAGAGCTGATCCCTGAACATCTCGAGCTCCACGCTGACGCCTTCGACGGTAAAAAAGCCCTCTGACTGCGCGACAAGCAGGGGTATGGAGTTCACCGCGGGCATGAGTCCAAGGCGCAGGCTCCCGTGCTCGCCCCCGTGAAGGGAAAGCCCCGGCATCAGCAGCAGCAGGAGTAGAACGACAAAACATCGTGATGTGATTTTCATAACAACTCGAGTATACCCGGAAGTATGCGGGTCACGAAAAGTGGCTGCGGGTCCGTCCGCGGCGACCTTCATAAACGCGGACACTCGCAGTAGACTGGCATGTATGAGTATTGAACACAACGAGGAAAAGCAGCTGTTCTTTTCCGAGATCGATGGCGAAACCGCGTATCTTTCCTATCAGAAGATCGATGACAAAACCCTCGACTATGTCAGCACCTATGTGCCCGACGAGCTCAGGGGACACGGGCTCGCGGGGCGTCTCGCCCGCACCGCCCTCGAGTATGCGGAAGCGCATAACTATGGCGTTCGACCAAGCTGCTCATTTGTGGCAAAGTTCATGGACAAACATCCGGAATACGCTGCGCTTCGTCGATAGCGCATTCCACACACAGGAGCAGTTCACATGAGCACGCAGAAATGGGCAACACCGCCCGAGATGACGATAGAGACGGACCGGACCTACACGGCCGTCATGCACACGAGCAAGGGAGACATTACCCTCGAGCTATATCCGGAACACGCGCCGAAGACGGTGAACAACTTCGTCTTTCTGGCCAACGAGAACTTTTACGATGGAGTCACGTTTCACCGCGTCATCAGCAACTTTATGGTACAGGGTGGTGATCCCACCGGCAGCGGATCGGGCGGTCCGGGGTATCGTTTCGAAGATGAAACGAAGGGCAATCCGCTGGTGCACGAGGCAAAAGTCATTTCCATGGCGAACGCAGGTCCCAACACAAACGGCAGCCAGTTCTTCATCACCCATGCCCCACAACCTCACCTCGACGGTAAGCACACGGTCTTCGGCAAGGTAACCAAAGGTCAGGACGTTGTCGATGCGATCGCTCAAGGTGATTCGATCACTTCGATAGAAATCAGCCCGGCTTGACGGCAGACGGCTTCGGGCGATAGCTTCTAGTACACACTATGCAGGGGTGCTACCGCAGTGCCGTACGTTGTACGGCCGCTGGTGGCTGAGATCACACCCTTTGAACCTGATCCGGGTAATGCCGGCGGAGGAATTGCAGCGTTGAAACTTCTGACGAGCATTCCGGTCCTATGGTTCTCCACAGGTGATCACCCCCCGTGTAAAACACGTTCTGTCTGGAGGTCTTCAATGACCATGCGACCGAGATTTTCCCTTCTTTTCCTTACCTTCGTGCTGCTTACATCCCTGACGGGCTTCGGCTGGGCTCGTGGCGTGACCGAAGACTTCGAAGCCGTCGAGGACCGTCGGGTCGAAACCGACGAACTCGTGGTGTACACCTACGATTCGCTCGCCGGTACGCTCAGACGGCTGATTGAGAGCCATTTCGCCGAGGAATACGGTGTGACGGTGACGCTTGAGCGCATCGGCGACACCGGAACGCTGTACACACAGACCTTTCTTGAGCGGGATGACCCGCGGGCGGATGTAGTCATCGGCTTTGACGAGAGTTTTATTCCGCGCCTGCGGACGGACCGTCTGTTCGAAGCTTACGAGCCGTCGAACATAGACCTCGTGCGGCCTGAACTCGCGGTAACCGACGACTGGCTGGTTACCCCCTTCGATTTTGGATTCATTACCCTGAACTACGACTCCGAAGCGCTGTCAGAACCGCCGACCGGCTGGGACGATCTGCTTGACGACCGCTTCCGCAACAGCATCATCATGCTGCATCCCGGAACCAGTTCGCCGGGGCGAAACTTCCTGCTCGCAAGCATCGCTGAGTTCGGTGAAGACGGCTTCGTGGATTTCTGGGAAGCACTGTCACCGAACATACTGACGGTTACCGGTGGCTGGTCTGAGGGCTACGGCCTGTACACGCAGGGTGAAGCGCCCCTGGTAATCAGCTACGAAACGAGTCCGGCCTTTCACCGCGAGTTCGAGGAAACCGACCGCTACCGCAGCGCTATTTTTGATAACCGGGCCTACATGCAGATCGAGGTAGCCGGTATCGTACGCGGTGCGCGGAACAGGCTGAACGCCGAACGCCTCATTGACTTCATCGTGTCCGAAGAGTTTCAGCGCGAGATTCCATTCACGCAGTTCATGTACCCCATACACCCGGCGGTCGAACTGCCGCAGTCCTTCCTTGAAGGTAACGTTGATGTCGAGGGCGTACGCCTTGATAACGACCTGATCGAAGAGAACTTCAGCGCCTGGCTGGAGGCCTGGGAGGACGCGCTTCGTTGAGCTCATCGCGCCGGGCCCCGGTACTCATCTCAGTGATCTTTCTTGCCGTAATCCTGCCGCCGGTACTCACGGTACTCGGCGCAGGATTCGCAGGAAGTACGGCTGGCGCCTGGGCAGGTCAGGTGCAGTCGGTTCTGAGCAGACCGAGTACGTGGCGCAGTCTTCGGTTTTCCATTCTGCAGGCCGCGGTTTCGGCTGCCATATCGGTGGCAGTCGCGATTCCCGGCGCCTATCTCATGTCGCACTATCGATTTCGCGGCAGGCAGATCATACAGAGCCTGAGCCTCGTACCCTTCGTGATGCCGAGCCTGATCGTGATTCTTGCGGTCATCGGATTCTACGGCAGGGCAGGGCTGCTCGGCCGCCTGTTCGGAGGCGATCTTACCTTCGTATACTCCGGCGTCGGCATCATCATCGCCCACACCATGTTCAATATCTCGGTAGCGCTTCGCATTATCGCCGGCGGCTGGATGCAGGTCGATGAACGCTACCGATGGGTGTCGGCGTCGCTCGGCGAGCGCCCCTTTTCACGCCTTCTACATCTGCACCTTCCGCTGATAACGCCGTCGCTTGTGAGCGCCTTTATCATCGTATTTCTGTACTGTTTCGTGAGTTTCGGCGTCGTCCTTGTTTTCGGCGGTGTACGCTACGCGACGCTTGAGGTGCGCATATTTCAGGAGATGTTCACAAACCTGAACCTGACCGCCGCTGGAACGCTCGCGGCCCTGCAACTTGCCGTGGCCGGTTTTCTGGTAAGCCTGATACAGTACCTCACACGAAAGAAAGGCGCCGGCACGGTCCGCAGCGGGCGGCGTTTTCACGCGCGACGCTGGAATGAGCTCGCGCGCCCTGCGCGCACGCTGGCCGTTCTGTACTGGGCGGCAGTCGGACTTTTTCTATTCGCTCCGCTGCTCACCGTGGTCGTCAGGGCGTTTACCTCAAACGGCAGGTTCAGCCTGATTTCGTTTCGAGCCCTCTTCGGTGGCGCCGTCGGTACCCGGGAGGTTTCCGAAATCATGCAGGCACAGCTACCTGACATCCTCATGACGAGTCTCGGTATGGCGACGCTTTCAGCCCTGGTAAGTTCATCGCTCGCCTATCTCTGCGCACGGAGCCTCAGAGACCACCTGCCGGGGTGGCTCGACACCGTGCTCACCATGCCCCTTGCAATCAGCGGCGTCACCCTGAGCCTGGGCCTTCGACTCCTCCTCTTCGGAATCGTACCGGAGCTCGTTCTCATCGTAATGGCGCAGAGCATTATGGCTTTCCCGCTGGTCTTCCGGAACATGCGCGGTCACCTGCGGGCGCTCCCAACCCGATACCTGGAAACGGGACGCAGTCTTGGTGCCCGGCCTCTGCATCTGCTGTGGACGGTTGAAGTTCCCGTCCTCTGGCGGGGGCTCGTGAACACCTTTGCATTCGCATTTGCCGTGAGCCTCGCGGATTTTACCTCGGTACTGACCATAGGGCGCGGACGCATTGTCACCTTTCCGATCGCCATGTACCGTCTGATCGGTTTTCAGAGCTTCGACGTTGCGCTGGCCCTCGGAGTCGTGTATATGGTCTTCGTCGGTCTGATCTTCTTCGTGGTGGACATTACAAGCGTACAGCGTGAGGAGGCAGGACTGTGATAGAGCTGCGCGGCATACGACGCGACTACGGGAATTTCTCCCTGACCGCAGATCTTCAGATCGATGAGCGCGAACTCCTGACGCTGTTCGGAGAAAGCGGGAGCGGAAAGACGACCATCCTCCGCCTTATCGCGGGCTTCGAACGGCCCGACAGCGGACAGATCTTCGTCGGCGGACGCGAGGTCACAAGGCTCCCCCCGGAGCGTCGTCAGATCGGCTACGTGTTCCAGGACTACACCCTGTTCCCTCACCTGAGCGTCGGACAGAATATCGCCTACGGTTTGCGCGTGCAGAAGCTTCCGTCAGAAGCCCGCATGCGAAGGGTTCGTGAACTGCTCGATCTCACCGAGCTTGCAGGCTTCGAGGATCGTGCAGTTGCGATGCTTTCGGGTGGCGAACAGCAGCGGGTTGCGCTCGCACGAGCGCTCGCGCCCTCACCGAAGGCCCTGCTTCTCGATGAACCATTCTCCGCGATCGACACCGAGCGCCGGGGATCACTGCGCCGGCACCTTCTAAACGTACAACGGACCCTGCAGATACCGACGGTTTTCGTGACACACAGCAGGACTGAGGCACTCTACCTCTCCGACCGCCTTGTCATAATGAGGGACGGAGCAATCGTAGAGTCCGGTGTCCCCCGGGATATCTATGAGCGGCCGACGACCCTGTACGCGGCACGCTTCACCGGGAGTGCGAACACCTTCACGCACGAGAAACTCAAACGGCTCCCGGCACACTGGCTCGACGGCCCCGTACCTGCTGAGCGAGCGGCCGATCAGGGTGCCCCGATAGCCGTGCTTCGTCCGGAGAAATTCGAGTTCACCAATACAGGACAATCAGAGCCCGAGGGTGGCTGTCTTGAAGGGCAGATCCGCCACGTCGGGTACTTCGGTTCTTACTGCCTCTACATCGTGGAAACAGAGCTCGGCGAGCTCGAGGTGCAGGAAGAACCGGGCTGCTCAGTCGGGCAGACGGTGCGGCTGTGCTGCCCGGCGGGTTCGATACACCTTCTCGGCTGAGACTACCAGCGCAGGCGTACGAGCTCGCGCAGCCAGGTTCCGGGCAGGCTCCGTAGACCCAGCGCGTGCCCCGGCTCGAACAATGCCGCGGCCGCCAGGCCTGTTTCTATGGTACTTCCATACATGGTCCAGGAATCTCCGCCGTCTTCGCTGAAGATCAGCCCTAAGGTGTTCTCATCCGCCGTTTCAGCTGACCACGGCGGATTCAGAAAGACCCAGGCGGCATCTGCGGTAAAGTCACCGACCCCCCATCGCTGAACGAGGGTCTCTCTGGAATCGGCAAACACGACACGGTCGCGGGCAAAGAACGTCTGATCACCAAAGGAATCTCCCATGAGCGGATACCCCCACGCGATAAGCCGCCCGTTGTCGCTCAGCCGTACGCCCTGTGCCGGCGGACCGGTGAAGTTCACGATGCTCTCCCACTCCGGGTGGTCAAAGGATGACCGCTCTATACCGAAGTTGTCGGCCAGGCCGATGCCGGTCGCGGCAAGAATGGTGCCGTCTGATGCCGAGGCGATGCCGTAGACCGTCTGTCCGCTCACAAAAGTCCGCTCTTCCCACACCCCGTTCCGGTACAGATAAACCTCGCCGAAGGTACCACCTACAAGAAAGGTAGCCGGACCGTGGGCGTGCGCCGAGTGAAAACTCGATCGCGAAGGAAGTCCACCGTCGGTGAAGGTGTACAGGAACGTGTCCTCCGGAATGCGAACGCGCCGTTGCAGCGTCTCGGTAACCCAGGTATTTCCGCCGTTTGAAGTTATGGCCACCGTATTGCCGCTGTCCGCCACAATGCCATGGGCTCGATCGTAGAATGAAACTGCCGCGATACGCGTCGTGAGACCCGGGACATCGACGCGTTCCCACGAACGCCCCCCGTCACGGGTTCGGGCAATCGCGCCATCATCCCCGACGACCCACGCGTGGGATGCGTCAACGCTGCTTACCGCGGCAGGATGAAACCCCAGGTCGAGTACTTCAGCGACGATGAGCCGCGACTCGTCCGCAATAACCGGCATGGCCTCAGGAAATACGGTTCCGCGTCCTGCGATGCGCTCGTCCATACGCTCCCGCGATTCCGTTGCCGCTGCCGGTTCCGCGTGAACCTGACTGCCTCGTGTATTCGTGTTTTCCGCTTCGAGGGCGGCGACGAAGGCGTCGATATCAAAGCCCGCGCAGGCCGGGATGAAACTGACACAAACCAGGATTGTGATAACTAAACGTGTGTGCATGATCTGCTTATATGCCGGGAATAAATCCTCTTCGTCAATACATCTTCGTTTCATGTACGCATGTGGTTCAGGTATGATGCGGTATGCAACACGCGGAAAACACCTGGGACTGCATCGTGATCGGCGGGGGAGCCTCGGGCATGATGGCCGCCGGAAGAGCGGCGGAGTGTGGGGCGCGGGTCCTCCTGCTGGAAAAGAACCGTCGCCTCGGGGAGAAACTGCGCATTACCGGTGGAGGCAGATGCAACGTCACAAACGCGACCTTTGACCGGCACCTGCTTACGAGTCGCTACGGAGACCAGGGAAAAAGTCTCCACAGTCTGTTTGCAAGATTTACCCCCGAGAACATGCGCGAGTTTCTTCGCCGCTACGACCTGGAAACAAAGGTCGAGGCCGAGCAGCGCGTGTTTCCGGTGACCGACTCAGCCGAAAGCGTACACAGAGTACTGAGCCGGTACATGAAGGAAGGCGGAGTTACCGTCCGCACGGCGACACCGGTACACAGTCTGCTTCCCACGCAGGTCGATCAGGACGGGAAGCACCTGGTACCGGGGGTACAGACCGGACGAGGTGAGACTATCAGGGGTCGGACGATCATCCTGGCAACCGGAGGAACGTCGCATCCTGAAACCGGCTCCACCGGAGACGCGTATCCCTGGCTTCGGGAGCTTGGTCTGGAGGCACACGATGTCGACGTATCGCTCGTTCCCATACAGGTCCCCGACCGGTGGATCACCGTCCTTCAGGGGCTCGCGATGGAGGATGCAGGGCTTATTGTGGAGCAGTACGCTGATAGCGCCTCCACCCCGAAGCCCAGTCTGCCGGTCAGAGATCATGCCGCCTGGGCTAATGCAAAACGCGCCATGGTGCGACGGGGCAAACTGCTGTTCACCCACTTCGGTCTCAGCGGACCGCTCGCCCTGAACGCAGCCCGCGACCTCAGAGCGCTCGCAGCCGACGGCCCGATCCGACTGCGCATAGATCTCATGCCTGCCCGGAGCGAGGAGGAGTTTCGAAACGACATACAGGAGGCTATCGGCACTGCAGGAGGCACCATACTAAAAACGCTTCTGAAGCAGTGGCTCCCCCCCCGACTTGTGAGCGCTGTCTGCGACCTCTGCGAACTTGATCCGCAGATCAAGCTTGCCGGTCTGAGCAAGGCTCAGCGACAACTGATAGGCGCAACGATCAAGGGACTTCCCTGCAGCTTCGGTGGTCTCATGGGGACCGACAGAGCAGTTGTCTCAAGCGGTGGCCTCGACCCTGTCGCCGTTGACTTCAGAACCATGCAGGTCCGCGACTTCACCAATCTGTACGTACTTGGTGACCTGCTCGACTTCAACCGCCAGAGCGGCGGCTACAGCCTGCAGATCTGCTGGGCCAGCGGCTGGGTTGCCGGTAGTCACGTCGGT
>RECN01000129.1 GCA_007694005.1 Spirochaetaceae bacterium | reverse complement strand
GGACTTCTGACTGCACATGGCGGCTCACCCCTTTAAGTACCAGCGGAATGTGATGCCTGATTGCTGAAAAACCGAAGAAAAAACACCAGCGTGGTGGACAGTAAAGAAAGACCGGAACTTTGCAGCGCGCGTCCTCCCCGACTGTTCACCTCAGATGCACTCGCCTGTATGCTCTCTCTGAGGGTGAACATGGCATGCAAGACGTAGTGAAGCTGCAAGACGTTTCGGTACATTACGAGGGCGACGACGCCCCTGTTGTTGAGCACATTTCTTTTACGGTGAAACGGGGAGAGCTTGTCGTACTGTTCGGTGAAGTCGGAACAGGTAAATCGTCGCTCATGCGGGCGATCTCTGGACTCAATCCGGCGGCACACGGCGACATTACGCTGTACAGCCGTACTGATTCGGGCTCTGAAGACACTGACGAAACGAACGCCCAACCGCTCTTCTCTACAACCCGTACCGGGGCAGGTCTTGCCGCCATCGATGGTGAGGCAAACCTGCATCAGCGCGGCAGATTCGGGTTCGTGTTTCAGACACCGCGTCTGCTTCCCTGGAGGCGGGTGCTGCACAACGTTGAACTGGGCTTGCAACGCAGCGGCATGACGTCCGACGAACGCAGGTCATACGCGCATTATCTACTTGAGCTTGTCGGGCTCTCTGACCTTGCCGATCAGTTTCCTCATCGTCTCTCACCGAACCAGTTCGAACGGCTGGGAATTGCGCGGGCGCTTGCTTCCGATCCGGAAGTACTTCTCATGGATGAACCGTTCAGCGCGGTGGAGCCTGAAGACCGGCGCGAGCTGCTGGAACGGGTGCTGGCAATAAAGGAAAAAACCGGTATTACCATGATCTTCGCGACCCACCGGGCTGACGATGCAATCTGCATTGCAGATCGGGTCTTTCTTCTCGGGGGTCACCCCACACACATCCTGGAAGAACACGCGATAAATCTGGAGACACCTCGCAAGGTGCACAGTGCAGGATGTCTCGATATCGCCGCACGACTCGCGGATCGTCTCGAGGAGCTTTCTCGCACGGAAGGTCGGTAGTCATAGCGTGCAATTCCTGATGTAATACTGAAGGAATTGCATATGCAGATAATACTCAATCGCACAAACGATGCGGTTCACTTCACCGCATCCAACGCAGACGGAAACACCGTCGATATTGATGGCAGCGAAGCTGTCGGAGGAGTCGGAGCGGGGTTTCGTCCCATGGAACTGCTCCTTGCCGCTCACGCAGGCTGCGCATCCATGGATGTCGTGTCCATCCTCAAAAAACAGCGACAGGATCTGAGAGACGTGCAGGTCACCATCTCCGGGACCCGTCGGGATGGCACCCCATCACCGTTTTCCGAAATCGCTATTCACTTCACCGTCTTCGGAGATATCGATGAGCAGGCGGCTGCACGAGCAGTTTCGCTCTCGGTGGAGAAATACTGCTCGGTAGGGGCTTCGCTTGACTCGAACATTGTCGTTACACACAGTGTGGAGGTGCGCGCATGAGCAGTTCGAAACACTTCGAGACCGATGCCATCAGGCTGCAGACTGAGCGAAGCCCGCACCGCGAACACGCGGTACCGATTTACATGACCTCGAGCTTCATGTTCGACAGTGCCGAGCACGCACGCGACATGTTTCAGGGCAAAGGTGAAGGACCAATCTACTCACGCTATAACAACCCGAACGTGGACGAGTTTCTCGGCAAACTCACCCGCCTCGAGCACGTGGAAGACGGGATCGCGACAGCCTCCGGGATGGCCGCCATGTTTTCGAGTATGGCAAGCTTCCTCGAGTCGGGCGACCACGTCGTGGCCTCGCGAGCGGTGTTCGGCTCGACGCATCAGATTCTGACTCAGATACTACCGAAGTGGGGAATCACGTCGACCTATGTCGATCCCGCCGACAATGAAGCCTGGGAGCGCTCAATTACACCGAACACGAAGATGTTCTTTCTTGAGACGCCGTCGAATCCCGGGCTTGCGCTTGTGGATCTCGCACACGTTGGTCGAATAGCAGAAGCTCACAACATCCTCATGAACGTCGACAACTGTTTTGCGACTCCCTACATACAGACACCGGCTGACTACGGTGCACACATCATTACGCACTCGGCGACCAAGTTTATGGATGGCCAGGGTCGGGTGCTCGGTGGCGCCATCCTCGGGTCTGCGGAGCACATCGAGAAAGTCAGGTTCTTCACCCGCCACACCGGGCCGACCATGTCACCCTTCAACGGCTGGGTGCTTTCAAAGAGTCTTGAGACACTTGCTGTCCGCCTGGAACGGCACGCCGAGAACGCCCTGGCCCTCGCGTCGCAACTGGAGCACCATCCGAAGATCCTGCAGGTGCGATATCCTTTTCTTGATTCGCATCCGCAACACGACCTGGCGAAAAAGCAGATGAGGCTTGGTGGCGGTATAGTCACGATAGAGGTCGACGGTGGTCTTGAGGCAGGAATGCGATTCCTCAACGGTCTTCAGATGATCAGTCTGAGCTCCAACCTCGGTGACACCCGGTCGATTGCGACACACCCGACCTCGACCACCCACTCCAAACTCACCGAGGACGAACGCCAGGCGGTCGGTATTACACCGGGTCTTGTCAGGTTATCGGTCGGGCTTGAAACACGTGAGGACATCATTGCTGATGTCCTCACGGCGCTCGATAAGCTTTGAATCAGACAGGCCTTACACGCCTGCTTTATAGCGTCTGACGTAGTCTCCATCCGTCTGCACGGTCGTTGCGGTGTATCCCGGAAGCGGCAGCACCGCCTCGTGAATCGTGTCTATGATCCACTCTTTCTGCGGGAAGAACACGTCCTCCATCTCGTAGGCCGGTGTGATCCAGTTCCGTGAACCGACAACCGCAGGTGGCCCGTCGAGATAGTTGAACGCGAGCCGGTTTACCTGCGACGCGATCGTGTGCAGGTAGGAGCCGCGTTCGCACGCATCGCTGGCAAGAACGATCTTACCGGTCTTCTTGACCGATTCGACTATAGGGTCAAGATTCAGCGGATTGATGAATCGCGCGTCGATGACCTCTGCTGAGATACCCCACTTTTCCTGCAGTTCGTCGGCAGCTTCGAGCGCACGGTAGAGGGTTGCACCGATCGTCAGGATTGTGATGTCACTTCCACTGCGTTTGACATCAGGTTCCCCTTCCGGCACTTCGTAATAATCCTCGGGCACGCCGTCCTTTACGAAGTACTCGCCGATATCGTACAGGCGCTGGCTCTCGAAGAATACCACCGGATCGCTCCCGCGAAGGGCGAGGTTCAGCATGCCTTTGGCATCATACGGTGTCGCCGGAAACATGACCTTGAGACCGGGAATATGGGCGACGAGTGAGCTCCAGTCCTGCGAGTGCTGTGCGCCGTATTTGCTTCCAACCGACACGCGGACGACCAGCGGCATTTTCAGAACTCCCGCGCTCATCGACTGCCACTTTGCCATCTGGTTAAACAGTTCGTCTCCGGCTCGACCCATGAAATCACAGTACATGAGTTCGACCACCGCACGCCCGCCGCAGAGCGCATACCCTACTCCACTTCCGACAATCGCACCTTCCGAGATTGATGAGTTGAACAGCCGGTGATACGGCAGAGCTTCGGTCAGACCGCGATACACGGCAAACGCACCACCCCAGTCGCGGTTCTCTTCTCCCCAGGCAGCCATGGTCGGATCCTCGTAAAAACGATGTATCATTGCCTCAAAGAGCGCATCGCGATAGGCGTACACTTTCATCTTCGAAAGTTCCTTACCGTTCTCATCGAAGGCGTATCGGGCTTTACGCGTGAGCTGCTGTACGCGCGGATTCTCCGACAGCGGCATGAGCACTTCAGCTTCGCCTTCGCCGAAGCTATCGGTCGGTGTATTCGAGAACATGGTCGTTTCAATGACGCTCGCCTCGGGCCGGGGCGAAACGTCAAGGTCGGAGGCGAGCTTAAGCGCCTGTGTGACCTTTGCGACCACCTTATCCTGCATGGCGTTCAGCTCGTCATCCGTAGCGATGCCGTTCTCCGAGAGCATGGCTCGATAGCTCACGATGGGATCAACCTCACGCCAGAGCTCTATCTCTTCCTTGGTGCGGTACGACGACGCGTCGGACGGAGAGTGACCACTGATGCGATAGGTAATGGTATCGAGCAGCACGGGGCCTTTACCCGATTCGAGGATCTCACGCTTTCGTGCAATTGCATCGGCGACAGCGAGCGGATTGTAGCCGTCGACGCGCTCGGCGTGCATCGCCTCCGGGTTTACTCCGGCCCCGAGGCGGGCAAGAATATCAAACCCCATGGTCTCACCGGCAGTCTGCCCGCCCATCCCGTAAAAGTTATTTATAAAGTTGAAGATCATCGGGGGAGCGCCACCGACGTCCTTCGGCCACAGCGTGCGATACTGTTCCATGGCAGAAAGCATCATTGCTTCCCAGACCGGCCCGCAGCCTGCAGACGCATCGCCAATGTTGGCAATGCAGATGCCTGGTTTTCGGTTAATCCGCTTATAGAGTGCGGCACCGACGGTAATGTCGGCAGATCCGCCGACCAGAGCGTTGTTCGGCATGCTGCCGAAGGGAGCAAAAAAGGCGTGCATGGAACCGCCGAGTCCGCGGTTGAATCCGGCCTTTCGACCGAAGATCTCAGCGAGCGTGCCGTAGAGGACGAAGTTCTCCGCGAGATCGCGGACGCCGTCGTAGGACTGCCCCTCGACTGCCTTCAGCGTGTCGCCGCCGAGGTAGGACTTCATGATGCTTTCGAGCTGCTTCTCGTCGAGGCGCGCAACCGCTGCGTAGCATTTGGCAAGAATTTCACCGTGGCTTCTATGCGAACCAAAAATGAAGTCCTCGATATCGAGATTCACACACATCCCGACTGCAGCTGACTCCTGCCCTATGGACAGGTGCGCCGGGCCCTTGTGGTCATAGACGACGCCCTGGTACTCACCCTGCGTCTTGATGTCGTTCAGCATGGTCTCGAACTCACGGATCGTGAGCATGTCGTAGTAGACGCGTTTCAGGGCATCGTCTCCGTAGCGCTTCTGCTCCTGCTTGAGGGTTCGCGAATAGGCATTTACCGGAATCTCGGGTACCGAGACCGTCCCTGACTTTCTGACTTTCTTCGGATCAACGGTTAGTGAACGTGGCATGTCTTTACTCCTGCTTCAATTGTGCGTCGACCGCCCGGACGGTGTCGTACACAAGTTCTGATACTGTTGGATGTGGATAGATGACGTCGACGACGTCACTGGTGCGCATTTCATGTTCGATCATGAGTGCAGCACTGTGAATTATTTCGGATACACCGGTACCGAGCAGATGCACACCGAGAATGCGGTGAGTCTTCCGGTCGGCGATGACCTTGCAGAGGCCCCGCTCGTCGGGATGCTCGGCGAGGAAACGACCGTTTATCGAAGCAGGCAACTGCGCAGAAACGACATCGTAGCCGGCGTCCCGCGCACCTGCTTCGGTCAACCCGCAGCCGGCAACCTCGGGAAGCGTGAAAACGACCCAGGGGATGGCATGAGAACGGAAGCGCTCGGTGCGCTCCCCGAACATCCGGTCCACGACCACCGCTGCCATGCGATACGCACTGTGCGCGAGCAGGGACCGACCCGTTACGTCACCGATCGCGTACACGCCGGGAATGTTCGTCTTCATGTGATCATCGACCCTGACTGCTCCCCGGACTACCTCAACACCGACTGCCTCGAGGCCAAGGCCCTTGGTGTTCGGCGTCCGACCCACGGAGATCAGTACCTCGTCGAAGGTATCTGACACAGCCTGGCCTTTATCGCTGAAATGCACAGTTCTTCCGTCGACACGTTCGACCTTGCAGCCGAGCTTGAAGGTCACCGACTTCAGATGCGAGCGAAGCTGTTTCGCAATTTTCGCGTCCATGAACGGGATGATCTCATCGAACATCTCGATGACCGTGACCTCTGAGCCTGTCGTTGAAAAAAACGAGGCGAACTCCATCCCTATGTATCCGCCGCCGATAATGCCGACCCGCTTCGGCGCTGCGGTCAGGTCGAGCATTTCGGTGCTGGTCTTGACGTCCGACTCGGCGAGTCCGGGTATGGGCGGCATGGCCGAAGAACTCCCGGTCGCGAGTACGATGTTTTTCGCCTCGTAGCTCGCGCCGTTGCACTCGACCGTCGTACGGGATGTGAGCGACGCCCGCCCCTCTATGACTTCGACCCCGACCCGCTTGAGTTCGCCGCCGACGCCTTTTGTCAGCTTGCCGACGACTTCGTTCTTGTAGGCAACAGCCTGGCCCATATCGAAGCGCACGGCATCGGCCTGAACGCCAAAGCGGGAACCGTGTGAGGCAGCCTTAAAGATCTTGGCCGCGTTCAGGAGCGTTTTTGTCGGTATGCACCCGACGTTCAGACAGACACCTCCGATATGCTTCTCTTCGAACAGCGTAACGGATTTTCCCTTTTCTGCTGCGAGTTCAGCCGCCCGATACCCGCCCGGTCCACCGCCGATTATGATCAGATCACGAACGCTCACGAGTCACCTCCGATCAAGCCGGTGTCGGCAAGCAGCAGATCGAACTGTGCAATGGACTCTGAGAGATCCTTGAGGAAGCGTCCTGCCGGCGCACCGTCGACCACCTGATGGTCAATGGTCAGCGAGAAGCCCATGGACGGTATGTGTTCGACACTGCCGTCTGTTTTCAGAACCGGCTTCGCTTCTATGGAGCACACGCCCAGTATGGCGACCTGCGGCGGATTGAGGACGGGAGTGAACATCTCTATGCCCATGGCTCCCAGATTTGTGATCGTAAACGTTCCACCCGCCATTTCATCCGCGGTGATGTTTCCCCCGCGGCAGGCGCCCGCCAGTCGTCGGGCTTCGGTCGAAATCGAGGCGAGAGGGCGAAGATCGGCGTCTCGAATGACCGGTACCATAAGCCCTCGCTCGGTATCCACCGCCATTCCCAGATGCACTGCCCCGTGTGCGTGTATTGCCGTCCCGTCGAATGTCGCGTTCAGCGCCGGATGCCGTGGCAGGAGGCGTGAAACAGCGAAGAGCACCATGTCGTTCAGACTTATACCGTCATACGGTGCTCCTGCCGCCTTGAGCCGTGCGCGGTAGGCGAGCAGTGCTCGAGCGTCTCCAGATGCGTGGAGCGTGAGCTGTGCCGAGTTCTGCACGCTTTCGAGCATGCGTGTAGCGATTTTCTTTCGTATACCTGCGAGCTTTGTTTCGGTCGTCGATCGGTCTCTCTGCATTCCCGGGATAGCTCCTGCGATCCCGGCACCGTCTGCGACCGTCGCTGTTCCGGCATCCTGAGTCGCACCCGCTGCGGTAGCGCCTTCCCGAAGATCGGCGCTCGTAACACGACCACCCGCGCCGCTTCCGGCTCCCTGGGCCTGACCTCCTGCGCCTATCCTGCCTGCCGCGTCTCGGGTAGCAACCGTACCCGCGGCCATAGCCGCTTCGATATCGCGCTCGATAACACGACCGCCAGGGCCTGTGCCCGCGAGCGTCTGCCAGGGAACGCCTGCGCGTTCTGCACGATCGCGTGCGCGCGGAGAAATGAACACACTATCCGATCTGTCACCGGCGCCACTCCGCGGTGCGTCCGCCGCCGCAGACGTGCCGGCGTCGGTTGCTGCACTGCGCGTATCGGACGCCGCCTCAGCAGCGCCTGCTGTGCCCGGTTCAGCGCCTGCCGCCGGTGCATCCGCGCTGTCTGTCGTCGCCGCGGCGGATCCTGTCGAACCCGAACCTGCCTCCGCAGCGGCTTGGCCGGAACCTGGTGCACCGGAAGCCGGTGGCTCTTCTCCGGCCTGCCCGACAAATGCGATCTGCTCAAGCACCGGCACTTCATCACCATCCTCATAGAGAACGGAGATCAGGGTCCCGGACGCCGGAGACTCCACCTCAAACGTGGCTTTGTCGGTTTCCACCTCGCACAGAACATCACCTTCCTGCACGGCATCGCCGACCTGCTTCTTCCAGGCGACAATAATGCAGCTTTCGACCGACTGCCCCTGTCGCGGCATTAACACTTCAGTTGCCATAGCACATACCTCTCACACAAGTTGAATACTGGGATGCCCGGATTCCATGAGCTCTTGATCGTCGGTGCTCAGGGCCGAGACAATCCCGCTGTCTGTTATTATTCGATCGATTGCCGAAACCGGCAGGACTCGCACGAATCCGGTCTTTCCGTACTTCGAGCTGTCGGCGACGAGCACGACCTCGTCGGCGCACTGCGCCATGGTCCTGACGATCTCCGCACCTTCGACCAGGTGCGTCGAGATGCCCCCGGAGAGTGAGAATCCGTCGGTACCGATGAATGCGCGCCTGACGTGGTACTGGGTCAGCTGTTCGCGTGCGACCGGACCGACGAAAGACTCGGTTTCGGGACGAAAAATCCCACCTATGGTCGTCAGTGTGAGCCCCGGGTTCGTCCGTGCGGACGGGAGCACCAGAGTCGAGTTGCTGACAAGTGTGATATCCCGACGTCCAAGCAGAAAGGAGACCACCATAGCCGTGGTCGTGCCCGCTTCCACCATAATCGTATCACCGTCCTCGACCAGATCAGCTGCCGCACGCGCTATGCGCTTTTTTTCATCGCTCATGCTGAGTTTGCGGTCAAGGATGCGCGGATGCACCGCGGCGGACGCCCCGCCCCAGGTGCGCACCAGATAGCCACGGTCCTCGAGCGCTGATAGCGCGCTTCTGACCGTGACAAGTGATACGCCAAGCTGCTCGGCAAGGTCACTGACCCCGGCTGACTCGTGTTCCGCGAGAATCTCGAGTATCTGGTTTTCTCTTTCGTTTAGCTGCTTTTTCATTTTCGTTTTGCTTACGAATTACTGTTGATTCTATGACCATCAAAAGATTCGCGCAAGCCCATACACACGCGGGGACGGGAAAAAGTATAGTTTTCCTGTATCAGGAGGCACGCATGCGATCACACCGACGACCCGTCATCCTGTTTCTTGGACTTGCTCTACTGCTCGCTGGCGCTACGGCCGTACACGCGCAGGTACTCAGCCTGCCCCCGGGTGAACGTGTACGCCTGCCGGATCCGGCAGCGGCGCCACAAAAAGGTCTCATGGTCGACGGTAGGTCCTGGCTCTCGCTGCGGCGATTTACCGATGCGTCGGGCGCCGCTCAGCCGCAGGTCGGGCAGGGGCACAACTACCACTACGATCTCGGAAGCGATTTTGTACTCTGGCGCGGATCGGGACTTCAGGTGGAAGGCATGGTGCGCAAGATCATCATAAGCTCAGCACCCGGTGGTGACGACAGCACGTGGTTGATCAGTCTTTCATCGGTCATTATCGAACAGAACATCAGGCTGCGCACACAGCTTGGCCCGGTTGGTGTCGGGCTTGGATTTCATCACAACTCCGGACACGAGCTGGATCGAACCCGACGGCGCACGCCCATACACGACACGCTCCGTCTGGAGCTAGATACGCCGGTATTTCGTGGTACCTACGGATACGCTGAGAAACCGGGTTGGCGGGTATGGTCGCGATTCATAAGCGAGTACGCGATGGACACGATCTTTCAGGAAGTTGCACCGGAGTACTACGCCGGAGGCCTCTTTCTCGAGATCTTCAGCGAACCGTGGATTCACTCCGACACCGTAGCGGCGTTTTTCGATGCTGCTGCCGGCCTTCTGATACAGGTGGATGATGATGATGAACGCGGCGCAGACCTGGACTGGCTGCTGCGCGGGGGACTCCGCTTCGGGAGCGAAGCCCGCTCAATCGCCCTCTTCGCCGACGTGCAGCGGCTGCACGACGACTGGAAGGCTGATGCGTCGCGTGGACCCGGCCGTGAGACCGAGCCCTGGACGCTCATGGGTTTCGGGGTTTCGTTCAGGCGGTAATCGGCTTGCCGTTGGCGAGCACGTACTGCTCCGCCTCGACACTCCAGAGTCCGTTATGTCGGGCGACGATTTCGGCGAGTGGCCCGAACAGCGGGTGCTCGTCCTTACGCGATTCGAGTTCCTCAAGCGCGACAAGCGGCATGTTTACATGCGTATAGATCAGCTTCTT
>RECN01000127.1 GCA_007694005.1 Spirochaetaceae bacterium | reverse complement strand
CGACAGCAGTGTCCGTGTCGCACCGGTGGACGGTCTTGTAACGCTCGGCCTGCTTCCGAGTACCAGCGCGGCTGCTACCATACGGCAGCGACACATACCCTTTGTTGCGATTGACGTGCCCGACGATCTTGGAATCCCGTCGGTGTGCATCGACGACGAGCGTTCCTCGTATAATCTCATGCGCTATGTGCTTGATCTCGGTCACCAGCGCATTGCCATTCTTATGCTCGGCGCGCGAGACCATGATCCGATTATTGAAGGCGATGCCGAACCGGAGTTGTACTTTTCGGGTGCAGGCGAACGGCGAATGAGAGGGATTGAGCAGGCGTTTCGCGAAGACAATCGCTCGCTTGAGTCCCCCGAGGTGCAGTGCATCGCCACCGAGTCAACGCTGGATGCGGGAGTACGTGCGGGCCGACTCCTCTTCGGCATAGGCAGCGAACGGCCAACTGCCGTCGTGACCATGTGCGATGAGGTTGCCCTCGGCTTGTACCAGGCGGCATCCGAATGTGCTGTGCGTATACCGCAGGATGTATCCATTGCCGGGTTTGACGGAATTCCGGAGGGCACGCTTCTGACGCCGCCGCTGACGACGATCGTGCAGCCTGGTTACGAAAAGGGTGAACACGCCGGTCGCATGCTGCTGTCGGCTATACACGGAAAGTCCTATCGGTCCGGCCCCATGGTGATCGAAACGCGTCTGAGAGTGGGTGGTTCGACCGCGCCGCCGTCGAAGGGGCAGGCACACAGCCCAGTCTGAGACTGCACCGTGTGCCTGCGGTCCTGCTCCGCGCCCCGCCTGTCTACTCGCGAACCAGGTACATCCAGCTATAGGCTGTCAGATCGATGATCCCGGAGTAGTTGCGTCCCCCGACCGGGTCATGCCAGCTGCCCTCAGGCAGCGGGATGCTGTTCTGCCGGGTGGAGGTCCCGTTGAAGAGTGCGAGAACGATCTGTCCGTCCTCGTGCCCGCGGCGGAACTGAACAACACCTTCGTGCGATCGAAAGTCGCTGATCAGAGCGGTGTTCAGTGCTGGAAGATCCTGTTTCAGCCCTCCAAGGAGCCTGTAGTGCTCAATCGTGTCCTCGTTCACGTCGTCCCACTGCACGGGATACCGGTTCTCCTCGCGCGGGCCGTCGCCTGCGCCGAGCATGCCGATCTCATCACCCTGAAAGGTCACCGGCATTCCCGGGAGGGCGTAGAGCATCGCGGCGGCGAGGCGTGCGCGCCGGTGATGCGTCAGCGTCGCTCGGCCGCCAAGGCCGCCTGCTCCCATCTTCGTGAGCAGTCTCGCGGTATCGTGGGAGGAGATGATGTTGAACGACATTGCCACTGATGCTTCGGGATACGAGGCGTAGAGCAGCTGCATCTCCTCAATCGCGCGATCGGAGCTCATATCGCCGCTGACAAACTGTTCGATAATGCCCTGTCCTACCGCGTAGTTCATGAGTGAGTCGAACATGTCACCCTGCAGCCACTGCGGGGCACGCTGCCAGATCTCACCGACGATGTAGGCTTCGGGGTTCTCCTCGCGGACAGCATCTCGAAGCGCTGGAAAGAACTCCTCGTAGTTAACAACGTCGTTGGGAACGTCGATGCGCACGCCGTCGAAGCCGAACCGGGTCCAGTGTCTGGCTGCGTCGATCAGGTGGTCAAAGACGACGGGATTGCGCGTTTCGAGCTCGGGTAGATTCCCGAGGTCCCACCAGCTGTCGTAGTGGGCTGAGTTTCCTGCCTGTATCTCTTCCCCCGGTTCTACCCGGAACCGGAACCAGTCCCAGTATTCGGTCTCATGTCCGCCGGGAGCGATTGCCTGTTGAAAAGCCCAGTGTCCGGTGCCAACGTGGTTCGGTACGAAGTCCCAGATTACCCGCATGCCTCTGTCGTGTGCCTCGTCCAGAAGTTCCGACAGCGCGTCCTCGTCACCGAAGTTGGGCCGCAGTGCGAAGAAATCGTGAGCGTCGTAGCCGTGAACCGAGCCCGATGCAAAAATCGGGTTCAGATAGATCATGGAAACACCAAGGTCTTCGAGATGATCGAGCTGCTGTATGATCCCGGCGAAGTCTCCACCGAAGAACACATGGCAGCAGTGCCGGTCGTCAACGGTACCTCCCCATCCCTCTATGATCTCCGGTTCACCGGGCCAGTTCCAGTGATCGGGGTGCTTGTAGTTGCGAGCGCTCGTTTCAAGCGCCCTTGAGTTGAGCGAAGGGTCTCCATCAAAGAAGCGGTCCGGAAAGATCTGATACCCGATCGCATTACCGACCCAGTCGAGTGCGGTAAAAAGATCGTCCGGGACGTCGAACGGGCCATGGGAAATGGTGTCACCGTCCCGGTCGGTCACAATGATTTCGTAGCCTCCCGTGTCTGCAGGAAGTGCGGCTCGATAGACCTGGTCACGGCGCATGGTGAGCTGCGGCGACATGACATGGTCGGTTTCGTCTGTCCGAACGAGTGCCGTCTCGACGCTTCCGCTGTTCACGACCATGCGGACCGAAAGAACGCCGTCAGCTATCGATACATGCGTCGGATCGGCAGGGTCGTGCCGGAACCCGGTGCCTGTGACCTCGTCAGCCGGGGTCACAATATCGACAAAGGCGTTTCGCCCTCCGTGGCCGTCGTCGGAAAAACCGCTTGCCGTCGGGTCAATCTGATCATTGTGATCGAGGTGCCCGAAGACCGCATTGTTGGCCATGTCGCTGACCCAGCCTCCGTTTTCAAAGCCTTCGGTATCCGCGTGAAAGTAGAACTTGTACTCATGGCGGCCCCCGGCGCGAAGCCGGGCGCTGACTCGCCACACACCGTCGTTCCCCCGTTCCATTTCGTGGCTGCTGTTGTTCCAGCCGTTAAAGCTACCCGGTACGAAGATTCTGTGTATTTCGGGTGCCTGTGCCGGCTCTACGTAGATGAACTCGTACTGTCCGTCCTCGTTGAGAACCGCATCGGCCCCGATTCTTCCTTCGAACAGATCCCCGGAAGCGACCTCCTGCACCACAGGAACCTCATCGGGCTGTTCCGTGTGCGCACAGGCGATGAGTCCGAGTACGAGCACGAGTCCTGCGGTACCCCATGCGCCTGCTCGAAGTCGTCGAAATAACGAAGGCGTGGCCTCTGTATCGTTTGTGCCATTCCGCCGATCTGTCATATGATACCTCCAGTTTCCAGGCTGTAGTGCTAAACCGGTTTACAAGCCATGCAGCCACCTTATAACGGGTGTGTTTTTCTGTAAACGAAAAATTCCTGCCTGGCTTGTAGATTTTTGAAGGAGTATGGTTTTGACTGATGATATGGCGATACAACGTAACGACCCCTTTCCTGTCTTCTCCTGCGGTCGCATGCTTCACTGCTTTGCAGTAACCAGAAACGGACCAGTGCGATTCCCGCTCGCATCGGATGCTGGCGACCTCCCGGTTCCCGCAGGCAATGATCTCGATATAGCTGGACTCGGATCATTGGAGCAATCCTGTGTCAGCGTCGGCCTGTACTTCGAGAACGGAGTCCTCACATTCACGCATACCAGCTCCGGACTGCTGCATCTCGTCTGTGCAGCAGACTCAGACCTGGAACACCAGGGTGAACCCTGGGAGCGCGCGCTTCGGGCAGATCCTTCGTATGAACCCTCGTTCGCATATGACGAGCCTCCGAGCCCTGCTGGCGACATGCGCGTGACGTCGACCGATGCCGGTGTGGTCGAAATCACTGCCGGCGTCTACCAGATACAGGTCTCGGAGAGCGATATCGCCCTGCGCATACAGGATCTCCGCGATGGCCACACGCTGCTCGCAACGCGCTCAGATGTCTTTACCTCGCGTCGCAGCCGCATCGGTATGGAGTTCACGATCGACCGGGATGAGCGGGTGTTCGGGGCCGGGGAGCGTATGGGGTTCCTCGACAAACGGGGGAAACGATATCTCAACTGGAATACCGACGACCCCTTTATACGCGAGACGACCGATCCCCTGTATCAGAGCATTCCGTTCTTTGTTCGATGGCAGCCTGGTGGACGGAGTGTTGGAATTTTTCACGACTACCCCGGCGTATCGTGGATGGATTTTGACTCGTCGGGAAACGACAGTATCCGTCTGCACCAGGCAGAGGAACGAATGTCGCTGTTTCTCTGTGCCGGTCCTTCGTTAGCCGACGTGATCGGGCAGTATACATCGCTGACCGGTACCGGGATGTTGCCTCCGAAGTGGGCCCTCGGGTTTCACCAGAGCAGATACAGCTACAGGACTGAAGCAGAGGTTCTCGAACTCGTCGCCGGGTTCCGGAAACGGAACATCGCTCTGGACGCGGTCTATCTGGATATTCACTACATGGATGAGTACCGGGTGTTCACCTGGGACCGGGATGCGTTTCCGGATCCCGCCACCATGATCGAGCGCCTCGCGGCCGAAGGTGTGCGCGTGATCACCATAGTCGACCCGGGTGTCAAAGCGGATAGCGACTATCACGTGTACAGGGACGGGCTTGCCAGGGACGTGTTTGCACGACGATCGTCCGGTGAGGTGTATCACGGTGAGGTCTGGCCCGGGCGTGCAGTGTTTCCCGATTTCACGGCGGAACGTGCCAGAGAGTTCTGGGCCGATCATCATAAATCCCTGCTCGGTGCAGGGGTCTCAGGCATCTGGAACGACATGAACGAACCGGCTGATTTCAGCGGAGACGAGCTGGATCGGATCACGTTTACACCACCGCTGGACGTCGTCTTCGAAGGAGAGGGCCGGCCGAAGGGGCATATGCACTATCACAACGCTTACGCTCTGAAGATGGCCGAGGCGACGCACGCGGCTTTCGAGAAGCACCGTCCGGGTGAACGGCCATTTCTTCTGACACGTGCCGGCTACGCCGGCGTGCAGAAGTACGCAGCGATCTGGAACGGTGACATCGACTCGTCCTGGCATCATCTCGCCCAGTCGATTCCCATGTTTCTGAACATGGGGGTTTCGGGACTTCCTTTCGTCGGCAGCGACATCGGCGGTTTTCAGTCCGACGCAACGCCCGAACTGTACGCACGATGGATGCAGTTTGCGGTGTTTACCCCGTATATGCGCGCTCACTCGGCGGTCGACACCGGTCCGCACGAACCGTGGTGCTTCGGCAGTGCGGTTGAGGAGGTGGCCCGCGAGTCGATAAACCTGCGCTATCGACTTCTTCCCTACATCTATTCCGTGTTCGCCGGAAGCGCTGAAACCGGCCTGCCTGTCATGAGCCCTATGGTACTGCACTGGCCTCACGACGAGCGATGTGCGGCTATGTGGGACCAGTTCATGTTCGGCCCGTCGCTCATGGTCGCCCCTGTTGTCTATCCCGATCAGCGAAAGCGGCTCGTAGTCTTTCCTGAAGGGAGCTGGTATGACTTTTACTCCGGTGAGCAGATACAGGGGCCTGCGGAGAAGGTGGCAGAGGCACCGCTTGAACGGATACCCGTGTACGCGCGCGGTGGCTCGGTCATACCCATGCAGCGGGTGGTTGCGCACAGCGGCGATTCCGTCACCGAAATCGAACTGCACTGCTTCCCGGCGTCCGATGACAGCGAATCGAGCTTCGTTCTTCATGAAGATGATGGAATCACGCGCGTCGATGCGGATGGGTACGAGTACAGGCGGACATCCTTGAGCATGCGTGGACGCGAGCTGGTCATAGAGTGTCCCGAAGGGCGGTATCAGAGTGCAGTTACCGAGTTTGTCGTGTACTGCGCGGGAGTGCAGGTCGGCCGCTATCCGGCAGACGGAAACAGGATCGTGGTGGACGTGTAAGGAAGGTCTTCGCAGAGGTCGCTATGACTCCAGGATCGGATCGGACTGCAGCAGGTGCAGAATTTCGTGAAAGGGAACCGGTCGGCCGAGATAGTAACCCTGCAGATAGCGGCACCCGAGGGTCCGGGCAATCTGGTACTTCTTGACGTCCGAGACGCCTTCGACGATCGCATCCCGCCTTTGCGCGGCAATGCCGGCGACAATGCTTCCGAGATACGCCCGGTCGTTTTCCGTTTCGGAGCTTTCTTCGAGAAAGCTGTGGTCGATCTTAATGCCCTGCGCCGGTATGCGCTTCAGAAGCGCGAGGGACGACTGCCCGACACCGAAGTCATCGATCCAGACCTGGAGCCCGAGCTTCTGTAGCTCCAGGATTTGTGCGAGCAGAGTCTTGGGGTCGGGCAAGGACATTCGTTCGGTCAGCTCGAGTCGTAAGCCCCGGGCATCGGAGAGCTCAGCCTCCGAAACCGCGCGCTCAACGACGTCCCTGAGTTCGGGGCTGGCAAAACTGATGGCGCTTAGATTTGCTGATATGAAGTAGTCCCCAATCTCCCGCAACTCTGCGAGACGTTCGCAGACAGAAAACAGGACCCATGTGTCGATGGTCTTGACCACACGCGTGGCTTCGGCGAGCGCGATGAACCGATCCGGTGCAAGAAGGCCGTGGGTCGGATGGTTCCATCGAATCAGTGCTTCTGCACCTGCCCATCGGACTGAACCGTCTGACATTTCCAGAATGGGCTGATAGAACAGTTCAAACTCCTGGTGCTCGAACGCACGCTGGAGCTGTGTGTGCAACTGGGCTCGCGAAACGGCGCGATGATGAAGATCTTCGTCGAAAAACAGAAAGGGCTCGTCGTGTTCTTCGGCTTCGACGCAGGCGGAGTTCGCGTTCTGCACCAGCTTCCCGGCGGTTGTCGCGTCTCTCGGGTAAACCGCGATACCTATGCGGCAGTTGACTCGAATGTCGGCCGTGTCGAGCCTGTAGGGGAGGGTAATGGACTCGTGTATCTTCTGCGCAACGATGGATGCGTCAATATCCTGCTTGATGTCAGTCAGCAGGGTGACGAAATTTGCGCTGTCGAACCGGAACACGAAATCGCTCTCGCGGACGCATTCGCTCAGACGCATGGCGCTGTTCGAAAGGATCAGATCTCCGATCTGGTGCCCGTGAGTCCGATTGATTGACTTGAAATTGTGCATGCTGACGAAGAGCACCACCAGCGCGCCCTCACCGGCGTGTCGCCTGGCCTTGCGAAGCTGCTGCTCGAGGGTGATCTCCATGGTGTTGCGGTTGTACAGGCCGGTGAGCTGATCACGGTACTCAAACTCCGCAAGCTTTGCTTCCGTCTCGGTCAGTACCGTTACGTCTTCCGAGATAACGAGTACGTGCGAGATGTCTTCGCCCGTCCTGCGGAAGGGATAGAAGTACACCTGCATGTGTCGCTGTACCGAACCGAAGGGGAAGCAGTCGATGTAGTTGACAGTCTCCCCGGTAAAACACTGTTCGAGTCGGGGACGAATCACCGACTCAAAGGTATCCGTCCCCCACACGTCAGGAACCGAAGCCCCGAGTAGCTCTTCCCGCGGCCTCCCGATCTGACGGCAGTATGCGTCATTGACGAGATCGTAGCAGTAGTCACGGTTTATGAGGGTTATCAGATCATTCGAGAAGTTAACAATGTACTCGTATCGATCACTCATACCCTCTCCATGAAAATCAGTACCTGTATTGACTACCGCGAGTATACCATTTCATCAGCTCAAAGGGGACCATCACAAGCGGCTGCCCATTCATGCGAAGTGTGACATCGAGATACGACGCGAGGGCGTCGGGTTGTGTCTGCGTCAGGCTCTGTCTGCGCTGCGCACCAAAGAGCAGAGCTGACGGATCAGGAATCGCAAATACGGGAAGGGCTGGGCCTGTAACCAGTTCAACGCGTCTGCCGGGCCTGACACCTGCTGCCTCGACCACGTGTTCGAGTGCGTCGGTGAAGGTCCCGATCCGGTCTACGAGACCGTGTTCCAGTGCCTCAGGACCCGTCCAGATTCGTCCCTGTGCTATGTCGTGTACGCGTTCGGTATCGAGATCACGCGCATCGGCTACACGCTCGAGGAAATCCTCGTAGTAGGCTTCGGTTTGCCGGAGAAACTCCTCCCGCTCTTCCGTAGTCAGACCACGGCCGGGCAGTTCAAGTCCGACGAGGGGGAGTGTTGCGCCACCGAAGAGATCGGCTGAACGACCTCGCTGAATCCCGTCTGTTTCAAGGAAGAGTCGTCTGCTGATTCCTTCGTCGGAAAACCAGCCGCCGATAACCCCGATGCTTCCGGTGAGCGTCAGGGGTTCGGCAAAAATCGTGTCCGCATACATCGATATCCAGTATCCGCCGGAGGCAGCCAGCCCTCCCATGGAAACGATGACTGGTTTGACGTCGGCAGTGCGTCGTACTTCAGACGCGAGCAGTTCGGAAGCAAGTATGGACCCGCCGGGTGACTCGACACGAATAAGTACGGCTTCGATGCTGCTGTCCTCGCGCATGGATCTGAGCGTCTGCGCGAGCGCTCTGGTGTTCATGCCGCTGTCGGGGAGGACTTCGCCTATTGCGAATACCACCCCTATGCGTGCAGGCGCTTCCCACCTGTCGTCCCGAGGCGTGTTCCGCGGAACGAGGCCGGCGGGGCCCGTTCGGGTGACGCTTCCACCGGCGATCTCCTGCAGCACGTCATCGACATCGGGATAGCGGCCAAGGCTGTCCACAAGACCGTGCTCCTGAAGCGTAGCCGCCGGAACCGCGGGCGCAAAATCGATCAGCCTGCCGAAATTCTCCTCGGTGATACGCCCCGAGAGCACCAGTACGCTCATAAGCGACTCGTAGTAGTGACCTACATAGCTGTCGCGCTGTTCCCGCTCTGCGTCTGACATTTCAGAGCGAACAAAGGTTTCGAAGCCCGATTTGTAGGTCTCGTAGCGGAACTCTTCGGCACCGATTCCGGCTTCTGCGAGCAGATCAGCCAGATAGGTCGTGTTCGCGAAAAATCCCGGCATGAACACGCTGCCGTAGGGATCCATATATACATGATCCGAGGCAGCCACAAGGTACAGTGCATCCATCCCCGCAGTTTCGAGGAACAGCACAACCTGCTTACCGCTTGCGCGGAAACGGTTCAGATGTTCGGCAAGCTCCATCGCGCGCGACTGACCAGGAATGGCCCCTCGCGCGTTCAGGACTATGCCCCCGACGGTCGGATCAAGCGCAGCCTCTGTAATGGCCTGCACGAGATCCCGCATGTTCGGCGACTGGTCAAATAGCGCGACACCACGCTCGCTGACCGGGCCTGGTACTCTGAGTTCGAGGAAACGCGTGGGTTGCGCAAGAACGGTATCGAACACTGTGCGGTCGTAGGCACCGAGGTTCAGCGACCAGACGCTGCTCAAAGGGTCGCCGTTATCGGTCGGGCCTGCTTGCTCGACTGCGTATCCTGTTCCGATCCGACCCGCACTGACGTGTATACCCGCGGACACGCCTCCGTCGGACGCGTAGGCGCCCGAGAAGCGTATCCCCGGCAGCGGCTCGATCTGCACGCCTGCCGACCAGTCGCCGCTGAGCAGATCCTCGTGTTCACTGTCCAGTGCGTAGTCGCCGCGGAGGGTCAGAAGCGGGGTGCCAAACGGTCGTATCGCCAGGTCCCCGACTCCCTCCATGCCGCTGCCTGCAAGGCTGATGGTCCCTGTGAATCCGGCCGAAGCATAGTTGCTCCCCCTCACAACGAACCCTGACGAAAGACTGTTGCCATAGGCGGCTGCGCCTTCACCGCGATATGTGGTGAAACCGATGCCGCTACTGAACACCCTGCCGGATGCACCGCTTGAGAATCGCAGTTCGGTGACTGCGTCGTGTGTCGTTCCCGTGCCGAGTACCGAGAATCCCAGCCCGGGAACGGCCGCCGTTACACTGTAGTCCTGCATGGAGCCGAGCAGGCCCTCGGTGCGCACCGATAGTCTGAGGTCGGGTTGTTCAACAAAGCCGGTTTCCGCGGGGTTCGTCGGAAGCAGTGCTCTGCGTTCTGCGTGTGGAATAAAACCCAACTGCGCGTACAGGGGAGCCTGAGACAGACTCAGAATAAGGAGCAGAACCGACGTGCACACGAAGCGAAAACGAGGCGATTTCATGCTTGTAGATTGTATACCGGCCACCAGAGGTCCACAAGTGATGGGAGATATCTCGATAATTACATCACTGTAATGCTCGCGAAATACTGCTGAGACCTTGGGGGTA
>RECN01000062.1 GCA_007694005.1 Spirochaetaceae bacterium | reverse complement strand
TCGCGGCCGCCGTCGACCGTGTGCAGAAGCGGGGCACCACGCTTGACCTGCTGCTGTTCAACGCCGGCACAAACGCCAAGGGCGATTCCCGCGCGTACGGAATCGGCGGCCTCGAGCGATCCGCGTTTCGCGGCATTGTCGAAACGAATGCCGTGTCCCAGGTGATCGCCGCGCAGGCTTTTCTGCCGCTCCTGCGCATGAGCGCTCAGGACACCGTCGGTCAGCCCGACGGGCCTTCGCCCGCGATCGTGTTCATCTCCTCGCAAATGGGTTCGATAGAAATCGCCATGTCGCCCCAGGTTAACGCCTACAGCGTCAGCAAGGCAGCGCTCAACATGGTCGCGGTTGGACTTGCGCGCGAGCTCAGAGACCAAGGCATTACCGTCCTGACCATGCACCCCGGACACGTCGCCACGGACATGGGCGGTGCAAGCGCCCCGGTTAAGCCTGAGGATTCAGCGAAGGGCATTGCCGATGTTATCGCCTCAGCGACGCCCGAACAGAGCGGGAGTTTCCTCGACTGGCAAGGGAAGAGATTGCCCTGGTAGGGACTGATACCGTTAACGCGCTGCCGGTTGGTCACGGCCAGGAGTCGTCGACATGCCTGCGCCTTTGCCCGACCGATTGAGCAAATAATACGTCGTCTCGAAACAGGTACCCCAGAAAATGGCGGGTATACTGAAAGGGTCGAGGGGGCGGGAAATGAAGGATTTTCGCGAAGTTCGCACCCGGGCATCGGTGTTTCCGATCATCATTCTCTGTCTGATTCTTGTTTCCACTTCGGCTGCCGCAGATCCGCCTTCCGAGCAGACTGGTCGGATCGGGGTGAGTTTCTGGCCTGGTGCGAACCTGGCGCTGGGGGCGGGAGCCGAAGCCATCGGTATCGGGCAAACCGGATTCCTCGGTGCTGAGTACCGCCTCAGCTCGCTTCCGCTGTTCATCGGCGCAGACGCGTACTACGGCCAGGCGGCAATTGTGAACACCGGTGCGATCTCGTCGTTCTCCGGATTCGGCGTCGTTGGAGCACGCATCCCGATCGCCCCGCGGGCGCGCCTGCTGGCAAACGCGTTTATCGGGGCGGGCTTCAATACGCTATCCTTTGATTCTGAAGACCGCGACGATGTCAGTCAGCTCTCAATCGGATACGGAACAACGGTCGGACTGGAGGTACCGCTGACCGAGATCTTCGCCGTAGGACTGCGCGCAGGGTACCTGGCGCACGCGAACACCTACAACGGACTGCTTGTGTCGGCCGGTACGGTAATCTCGCTGCCGCGCATTGAACGCTCCCCGCGTCCCCCGCGGGAGCCGGATACACCGCTTGCACCCGAGCCGATCGTTGCCACCGATGTACCCTCCGGCGCATCCCTCAGAGTCGGAGATGTCCGCTTCGATTCGATTTTTCCGGTCTTTTACGGGTACTACGATCAGAACCCGATCGGCACCGCGACCGTGCAAAACCGTGGCACTACAGCGGTGCGGGACATCTCGATACGGCTGCACGTGCCGCGGTTTATGGACATGCCCAGAACGCAGAACGTACCGCGCTCGCTCGATCCGGGTGAGCAGGTGGAAATAGAGCTCTACGCGCTTATGAACGAAGAAATCCTTCGCGTCACCGAAGGGACACGGGTATCGGTACAGCTGGAGGTAGCCTACACCACCGGGGACGAGGCCGACCGGTACTCTCTTGACGGGTCGCTCGAGGTACTCAATCGCAACGCAATGACCTGGGATGATGACCGCAAGGCCGCCTCGTTTGTCACCGCCCGGGACCCGGTCGTTCTCTCGCTGGCGCGAAACGTAGCCTCGGTCGTGCGCGCTTCCGGGTTCGACGCGATTAATCTGAACGTCCGAACCGCGATCGCCCTGACCGAAGCGATCACGCTGCACGGGGTCAACTATGTGATTGACCCGACATCTCCCTACGCCGAACTCTCCGGACAGCCGCACGCGGTAGACTTCCTGCAGTTTCCCCGCGAGACGCTCGAGTACCGCGCCGGGGATTGCGATGATCTGTCGATTCTGTACGCGGCGCTGCTCGAAGCGGTTGGTATCCCCGCAGCGTTCATAACCGTACCGGGACACATCTACGTCGCGTTCTCCACCGGGCTGTCACAGGCGCAGGCGCAGCGCATCTTCAGTCGTGCCGACGAGATCATTATCCAGGACGATATCGCCTGGATTCCGGTGGAAGCGACGATTCTGAACGAAGGCTTCCTCCAGGCCTGGCAGATGGGAGCGCGACAGTGGCGCGAGCACTCCGTTCGCGGCCAGGCTGAGATCTACCCGATTGCCGAGGCGTGGGACGTCTATCCGGCCGTAGGACTGCCGGATTCGCCTCCATCGATTGCCGCAGTTTCGCCACAGGCCCTCGAGGCGAACTACTACCGGCAGCTGACGCGATTCGTCGACCGGGAGATTTTCCCGCAGGTCTCGCGGCTGAGAACCCTCATTACCCAGTCGGACAACGACCCGCGGCATATCAACCGCCTCGGGGTACTCTACGCCCGACACGGACTCGACGACCGGGCGCGGCAGGAGTTCTCCCGCATCGCCGACCGCACCCCACCCTACCCGTCCGCGCTCATCAACCTCGGGAACCTCGAGTTCCTCGCTCGAGACATCCACCAGGCGCTTGACTACTACGAGCGTGCGCAGCGGCTCGCCCCCGACAACCCGGTGGTGCTCCTCGCGATTGCGCGGTGCCACCACGAGATGGAGAACTACGGCTTTGTGGCACATTCCTACAACCGGCTCAAGGAGATTAATCCGGACCTCGCCGAGGAGTTTTCCTACCTCGACTTCCGCGGCGAAGAAGCCCGCCGCGCCGCGCAGGTAGCGGAGATGGTATCGCGTGTGGTGTGGGATGAGGAGTAGGGAGACGCGATGAAGATGACGAAGGGACGACGACCCACGAGACAGCTGATCGCAGCAGTCTCTGCCGCGATCGTGCTCCTGGTGATAAGCGGGTGTCCCGAGGCAAGTCTGTTAGGTCTGGTAGACGAGATTGAGACTGATACCGACGGGGACGGAAATGGCGGCGGTGTTCCGTCACAGTATGAGTCGCCGAACATCGGTACCATGAAACGTGTGCCCGGTGGCACCTACCAGCGCGACGACACTGATACTAACATCACAACGGTCAGCGCTTTCTACATAGGTGTGCACCAGATCACAGGGGCCGAGTTTGAGACGATCATGGGCACGGACCCGAGTGACAAAACGAGATCAAGGAGTGCGAACGACCCGGTACAGAGGGTCAGCTGGTACGATGCGATAGCCTTCTGCAACAAGCTAAGCATAGCAGAGGGAAAGACCACTGTGTACGGCGTGAGTGGCATCGACTGGGCTACACTGTTGTTCGATGACATCCCCACCGACGAAAACGCCACGTGGAACGCCGCGACGATGAATACGGCTGCGAACGGATACCGGCTGCCCACGGAGGCCGAGTGGATGTGGGCGGCCATCGGAGCTACCAGCGGACACGGCTACGGCGGGAGCGGAACGTACACAACCGGATGGCAGAAGGCTTTTGCCGGTAGCGACGGGTCCAGCTTCATCGCTGATTATGCGGTGTACCAGCAAAACTCGGGGCCTGACGACAACGACGAAGAGACCCGCTCTACCCGGCCGGTGGGCAGCAAACTACCAAACGAGCTTGGCGTATACGATATGAGTGGCAACGTGTGGGAGTGGACGTGGGACTGGTGGCAGGAGTCTTATCCGTCGGGAACGCTCTCGGACCCGACCGGACCAACCTCGGGCTCGTCCCGGGTGCGAAGAGGCGGTAGTTGGGACAGCCCCGCCTCGAACTGCGCGGTAGCCGGTAGGATAGCCCGCGGCCCGTTCAACCGGAACAACTACCTCGGCGTCCGTGTCGTGTCCCGCTGAAGCCTGCCGGGGCCGCGCGAAACGAAACCCAAGCTACCCTTCTGGGGACCGATCTGGTTTTACAGGTTTTTTAAAAAGATATAGAGGGGCTGAATGAACCGAAAAGCGATCGCGGCCAGATGCACTCTCCCGGCAATCATCGCAGCATTCGCGAGCGTTCTCATGGTGTCGGGGGGGTGTCCAGACGGGAGCCTGATAGGGTTGGTCGGTGACGACAGTAACGGCGGCTTCGCGGGTGGAACCAGCCGCGAAACGGCTGTTGCGATCGATCTGGACGAGCGCTATTCGGTCAGGCTCCAGGACACCGGCGACGAACACTGGTTCAAGATGACGACCGCGAACGACGGTGTCTGGGATCGAATCGAGGTCGACGTAAACGAAGTCGGCAGCGGCATCAGGGCCAGTCTTCGAGTCGTGGATTCCGACGGCGTCGAAGTGGCTTCCGCGGATGCTGTGAACGTCGGTGCGCGAGTGCTTCTTACACACAACACGCTCGGAGGCACGTACTACATATGCATTACCGATTACGCGGGAACCGGCACCGGCGCATACAGCCTGCGGGTGCGAAACCTTGACGTGAACTCAACTCCGGGCGAACCGAACGACACACACGCGGAAGCGTACAACCTTGATGAGTTTCCGGTTCTCGACATCAGCGGAACCATCGTCCACATGGTTTATCACCACACTACGGACACGTACTCTGGTGATTGGGACTGGTTTAAGTTCACGACGTGGAGCGATAGCGACATTTCGTTTCAAGTGTCGGTAAGCGAGTCCCTCCGATTCGGACTAGAACTCCGAGACCCCTCAAATCTTCTACTCGGTAGGTTTCAGGCTGCCAGTCCCGGACAGACTGGCAACATATTCATAACCAGTGTGTCCGCAGGTCAGGAGCTCTATATCGGAATCTACGGCCATCGCATTTCGAGTAGCGATCAGACCGCGACGCACGGTGACTACACGCTCTCGATAACTCTTACAGAATAGCGCTCACGAGATGATTTTTGAGAACCATCCGTCAGCAGCCGGTTACGGGAATAAACGACCATCATCTATGTCCCACTTTATGTTTTGGGACGCCGGTGCGGGCTTTGAGGGATACGGTAAAGGCAGTTGTACACGATCAAAGGATACGGAGGGAAAGATGATGAAGTTCTCACGCGCGATGATTTTGACCGCTATGTTGTCGGCACTTCTCGTTATCGGCTGCGATATTGCCGAGTTAGGAGTGGGCGACGCCGACTCGCAAGACGGCGCGATTACTCAAGACGGCACAGTAACCGTTAGCCTCAGCAACGCGACATCTGCACCTGATGACAGCAGGCTTGCGGTGTTCGCTTATGAGAGAGGCGCGGATCCGGATGACCAGGCCAATCTCAAGGCGGTCGCCCACGAGGTCATTACCGACGGAATGGTGAACAACCTTGTCCTGAAAGAGCCGGATGGACGGGAGCCGTCAGACGATGACTGGGTTGCCAGTGGCGGCGTCAGCTATGACATGTACATATATACCACTACCGATGATGAGTATCACGACTACGTCCTTGACTCCGAAAGCCCTTCAAAAATCACCGACCCGCATCCGGTAGCCATCTCGATAGACGGCGATCATTCACTGAGTTTTGATTACGAGAACGACCTGATCGCGCCCACGCTGACAGTCAAGGTCACCGGAATTCCAGAGCGTGACGAAGATCCGTTCAAATACCTCTATATCTTCCTCTATGAAGAGGGCGTAGAGCCCGATGAGGATAACGCTATCGCAGGGAATGACATTGACGATCCGGATGAATTCGTTGGCGAAGCAGAAGCGATCATGGTTACCGATGCTGAGAAGACCGAGTCGTGGCTTGGCAGGCCGGGGGAGACGTACCAGGTGATTATCCTCCTGCTCGCTGCCGAGACCCATGGACCTACTGCTGACGGAAGCAGGCATCGTTTCTTCGAGTACACTCACACCGGCGTGCTGCTGGAGATAGAGTTCGTTGACGAAGGGGAAGGCGCGTGGGGAGACCCTGAGAATCTTCAGTTTTAGTACCGTCGCACGACGGCGATACCGGCAGCGGCGGGTATACGGGACGTTGAGGTGAGAAGCTCGCCTATAGGTCGCCTCGGCGTCTCGATATCAATGAGATGGCGAGGCGTATCAGACGATCCACCGTTACTTCCACAGACGCTCTGCGCCGAGATCGCTGACTGCGGCATCCGAGCTCACTACCGGCACGAATTCGAGTTGCCCCTGCGCGGCGAGCATTCGATCGAACGGATCTCTGTGCGGGCCGGGAAGCGAGCCGGCCTTCAACGCATGGCGGGCACTCATAGGAAGCTCGAGAAAACCATCCTCCTGCAGGCGCTCCTCCCATTGTTCGATTATTCGTGCACCCTCCGGAAACTTGCCGATCCGATACTTGGTTGCTATTTCCCAGCCGCTCGCAGCGCTCACCAGGCACTGGTTGCCGGGGTCTCGTAGCAACGACAAGACCCGCGCAGGCAGGCGTTTCGGCGCAGACCACCAGAACAGCAGAGCGTGTGTGTCGAGCAGAAGCTTCACGAGTCCCACTCCGCGAGCTCGTCTTCAGGAAGCGGCTCGAAGAAGGAGCCGGGAATCTCTTCGGCGTAGCGACCCGGGGTTCGCTCCTGCGGCGCTTCAAGCGGCACCAGTCGGGCGTATGGTTTGCCCGCCTTCGCAACGATAATTTCCTCGCCCCGATGCGCCCGTTCGAGAAGCGCCGAGAATTTGGTCTTGGCTTCGTGTACGTTTACAAACATGGTAGTTATACTCTAGTCACGCCTATTAACTTAGTCAACCAATTAGTCCGACACGTAACGTTTCCAGGATACGAACGCCTCCCGGCGTGCCACCAGCGCATTAGCGCGAACAGGACTACCAGTTGTCCTGCGCACACGGCAGGCTCTTACGGATGGGTCATGGTTGACTCGGCTCATATTAGAATGCGCGGGCAGCGCGTACACGGTATGCGTTAGTCTTGCTCTCCGGGTGCCGACTACCGTCATTAAATTTTTGAGCCCGAGCAAGCCCTTCGTTTTCCTCCGAAGAACTCCAGTAGAAAGCCGGTGCGAAAGTCCATTGGACATTATGGTACATCAGGTTCAACTCATCGATTGACGGGAGAAACCAGTCACTGTATCCACCATGTGAAAGGTCGTCGCACAGCTTCGCCGCATAGTCTCCGTCCCCCATCGCACCCACGATCGCCTGCGTGTTCGGCTCACCCGCTCCGATCCCAATCTCCGTCCCGTCGACGAGCGTCGTGAACTCGCTCCAGGGTCTACCGGTCCACTCGGTCTCCGGTGGCGCGGCTTCCAGGAACCGCCAGTCTCCGTTCGATTCGGCATGCTCGAAGAACACCAGCCCCCCCGCCGGACCGATTTTGCTGATGAAGCCTCCATCGGTTGTCCAGATCGCATACAGCGTTACGTCATGGTCCGGCATTCCAAATGCTTCGAACGGTAAGTAGCCCGACCCTCCAGCATCCGCCTGCGTATTCCATTGAAGAAAGCGTTGTGTTATACCGAAACCGAGTACCGGTCCACGGAGTTCGCCTGCCTCCGATACCCACACCTCATCGTCATACGAATGAGATGACTGTAGGGGCAATGTACCACCAGAAGCGCCATTCGCATTGTAGCTAACCGTATAGGTTTCCGGATTGGTCTCAGAGGGGTCTTCGTCAGCGTCGGCGACAAGCCCCAACAAACTCGCGTCCGGACATCCGCTTAGCATCGCGGCTGCAGCCAGCACCACACTCGCGATCACCACAACCGCCGCGGTCTCGAACCGTCGCTTCCCACCTCTCAGCGTCATCATGCTCATCCCTCACCCGGTCAGACCAAGTATTGTCTAATTATAACCTCAGCGTCCCGCCTCTCACGGTGCCGGGACGACATAGTTTTTGCTCGAAACGATCGCGGCGAGAGTTGACGGAGTTTATCTGGAGAGCTTTCTAATTGGCCGGATGGTCTTGAGAGCCCAGTCATAGTGACTCGAGGTTACCGAAATCAGGTAGGCACCCAATGATGTTGTCCCGGTCCACGGGTATCGCTTTTTGGTGAACAGCTCGTCGTCGGTATGCTTCCGGATCAACGCCATAACCTCCTCGTGGCTGCCTCGGAGGAGCGTCAGGGCCCGATTCAAGTCGGTTCCTTTGTACTTCTCGTAGATTCGACGGTTCAACAAGGGCAGGGTCTGCCAGGTGACATCTTCGGCAGGAATCGCCGGTTTCTCGCCGGACATCCCGACGTCGTACCACTGCATCATCATCACATGCCACTCATGCAAATGGCACACAACGTCCGAAACGGTCTTATCCCGGTCGTTGAGCTCGTCATTCCCGTAAGTCATGTGCCGGTAGTCTTCGGGCAGCGATTCGATGAAGGCCAACAGCTTGTCAAGATTCGCTTCGCTCAGCTCCAGCAGGCCCTCCCGGTTGGTCGGCCTCGGCATAGTTTCCCTCCGAACGTCAGTACTTACATCTATAGTAGCTCACGTGGCCGGCGCCAGATAGTCACGAAACGTGCCTACGCGCATGTACATGCGCCGCAGCCCGGTGGACCCGTTATAGCTCCTTCTCCAGTCTGAGCATCGCGAATGTATCGGCGGAGTACTCTTTGTCTCCGATCCATTGAACGATCCGGGAATAGCCGTTGCGGAACCAGAACCTCACCGCAACCCAGTTCTTGATGTCTACATTCAGGATGGCGGTACTGAATCCCGCGCTTATCCATAGTTCTTCGTACAGTCTGAGAATGCTCTGTCCGCAGCCTTTGTTCTGGTGAGATCTCGTGATATAGAAGTCGCCGAGGAAGACGGTCGTCTCACTCTTGTATCCGAGATAGTACTGGGTGAAGTTCACCATCTTCCCATCGGGACCGAGTATGCACCGCTGGGCGTTCTTCTCCCGGGTCCCGTTGGTCGGCAGGGCCGGATTGTTGATAATCTCCTCGGCGCTCTCGCTCTTGTATCTCGATAGACGTTCAATATAGGAAATCGAATCAAGCAGACTCTGAAACTCGGAACTCAAATCCATTGTCAAAGGAATAATGTCGTCGATGGTATACTGCTTTTTCATATGTGCTCCCTGAGAGCTATAACGGGCGCTTCCGTCTTCTTCGCGCCAGTGTCATTGCAGTCCTCATTATAATCGAACTATACGGGAGGACCGCCTGAGGCATTTTCCTGAGAGGACGTACTTTTTGCTCGATCGGACGAGGAGGAGATGAAGTGGACGGCGTGCAGCAGGAACGAAGACGACCGAATATTCGCATATATGCTGCGGGATTTTGGCATTTTTCCGCAGAGTTGCCGCGATCTTCCGAATGATGTGAGCTTCCGCCCGCCCGACCACGGTTCACCACGGAAAAAAATTGGATATGTCTTGCGGCAGTATGCCAGGATTTCTTCGCACGACCACTCGGCATTGCGAAGCGTGTCTTCGACGCCATCACGGGAGAATCTGGCGGATGCGTCATACGCATGGGTCACGATATCAGCGTAGAGGTCGAGCTCATAACAAACGCACACCTTCTCTGCGAATATTCCAGCCGAGTAGGGTGTTCATTGAGTGTCTCCACTCCTCCTGATCGTATACGGGGCCACGAATCAGGTCTTGAAAGCGATCGAGTATCTCGTAGCTCTTCGCGCTGACGAAGCGTTCTGCCTCTTCGGTATCCGCGTCCACGACGACGCATACGTCGTAATCCGACTCTACGCTACTCGCCCCGGGCGCGCGAGCCGAAGAGCCAGACTTCCCGCAACTTCGCTCCCAGGGCCTCTTGAAGGTTCTGAACGAAGGTCGCGATCACGGGATCCGAGAGAACATCGTGGGACGTATGCGGATGCGCCATGACTCTCCTCCAGGACGTCATTATAGCAGATAATGCACTGAGAGAGGAGAGCCGATCGAGGAGGCATTCTGATCGATCTCCAGTCGTCGGTGGATCGGCAGATTACCTTTCGCTTCCTTGACGGGCAACAAATTGACGCTCCTCTCTTTGCACGTGTACTATACGTATAAAAGAGAATGGGGGGTAAACCACGATGCAGAAGAAGCTGACGCTAACAATCGACGAGGAGGTCTACGACGGACTGCGGCGTGTCGTCGGCCCAGGGAAGATAAGCCGGTTCGTAGAGAACCTTG
>RECN01000094.1 GCA_007694005.1 Spirochaetaceae bacterium | reverse complement strand
GTTTCCTTTACACCGAGATGTATGTCCTGAGGACTGAGGAAGACGACGTGACCACCTTCTTCACCGAATGCGGTTTCGAAGGCGCATCGTGTCCGTGTACTCCGCTTCTCGAAAATGAGTGCGATGCTGTAACCACGGAGATGCTGTTCGCGCTGGCCCGAATGATAATTCGCCTTGATCCGGCCTGCGCGATCGAGGAGGGCGAGAAGTTCTTCACGAGTAATGTCGGCCAGTGTCAGAAGACTGCGGCCCTTCAGTAAACCTGTCATAACCGTCCCACAATAGCACAGCGTGATAAGCTTGACGAGGCTTCAGATATCGGTGGAGGCAGGTTACGCTGACTTGCGTGTCTGAACAACTTCCGGTTTCTGGCTGTTTTCGATCACGTCCCGGGTGATCATGACCTTCTTCTTACCCTTAATCGACGGTATGTCGTACATGATGTCGATCATGACCGATTCAACGATACTTCGTATCCCTCGCGCACCGGTGCGTCGGTTGATTGCCTGTTCGGCGATCGCCCGAATCGCTTCTTCTTCAAACTCGAGTTCGACGTCGTCGAGTTCAAGGCTCGCCTGATACTGCCGGATGATGGAGTTCTTGGGTTCGAGAATAATTCGCTGCAGATCGTCTACCTTGAGTTCGTTGAGAGTCACGGTAATAGGCAGTCGTCCGACGAACTCCGGGATCAGACCAAATCGTATGAGGTCATCCGGATGGACGTGGCTGTACAGCTCGGTCAGGTCGCGTTCGTTCGCCGGGCGAACGTCTGCACCGAATCCCATCGCGTGGTTCGAGACGCGTGATTCTATGACTTTATCGAGCCCGACAAAGGCCCCACCGCAGATGAAAAGGATGTTGCTCGTATCAATCTTTATCATCTCCTGGCTCGGATGTTTGCGTCCGCCCTGTGGTGGAACCGATGCAACGGTACCTTCGATGATCTTCAGGAGCGCCTGCTGCACTCCCTCGCCACTGACGTCACGGGTAATGGATGCGTTTTCGCTTTTTCGCGAGATCTTGTCAATCTCGTCGATATAAATGATGCCCCGTTCGGTAGCTGCGATGTTGTTTCCGGCTGCCTGGTACAGCTTCAGGAGTATATTCTCGACATCTTCTCCGACATAACCCGCCTCGGTGAGCGTCGTCGCATCAGCGATTGCAAAAGGAACCCTGAGTTTCTGCGCGAGCGTCTTCGCGAGTAGGGTCTTCCCGGTACCGGTCGGTCCGATCATGAGAACGTTAGCTTTCTCGATCTCGACATCAGACGTGATTCTACCCTTCTGAGTGATGCGCTTGTAATGATTGTACACGGCAACGCTCAGGTATTTCTTGGCTACATCCTGACCGATCACGTAATCGTCGATGAACGACTTGATCTCATGGGGTGAGGGGACATCCTCCATGAACTCGCTCGTGACGACCTGATCTTCCTCGTCGAGTATCTTCTTGCATACGTGCACACATTCGTCGCAGATGTATACACCCGGACCTGCTATGAGACGTCGTGCGAAGTCAGCACTCTTGCCGCAGAAGGAGCAGATTTTCGAATTGGAATCAGCTTTTTGTTTGCTCATTATGATTACGCACCAGAACCTTGTCGATTATACCATAGCTGACGCTTTCTTCGGCGGTCATAAAGAAATCGCGCTCCGTGTCGCGTTCAACATCAGTTTCGGATTTGCCCGTGTGTCGGGAGAAATAGCCGATCAGCAGTTTCTTCAAGCGGACCATCTCTCGGGCCTGAATGCTGATGTCCGAGGATTGTCCCTGCACACCACCCCACGGTTGATGAAGCATAATGCGCGCGCTCGGCAGAGCCATGCGCTTGCCCGGTGAACCACCGGCGAGCAGAACCGCACCCATGCTGGCTGCCTGTCCGAGGCAGATTGTGCAGACGTCCGGGCGGATGTGCTGAATGGTGTCGTAGATCGCGAGCCCTGCTGTTACCGACCCGCCGGGGCTGTTGATATAGAGATTGATGTCTTTCTCCGTATCCTGGCTTTCCAGGAACAGCAGCTGAGCGACAATGAGGTCAGCGGTCACGTCGTGTATTTCTCCATCGAGAAACACGATGCGGTCTTTTAAAAGTCGAGAATAGATGTCGTATGCGCGCTCGCCATTGCCCGTCTGCTCAACTACGTATGGTACCAGTGTATTGCCTTGTTCGTTCATTCTTCTTCCGTTTGTATATGGTTAGACCACATGGCCTCATACGAGACGCACGTCAGCCTTCGGGTAGAAGCTACTCATTCCGGCCGAGGGCGTCCATAAGCGACGTCTTCTTTCCCTTTTTCACGGTCGATTCGGAGATCAGCGTGTCGAAGAGCTTTCGTTCCTGTACTTCGTGTCTGACGTAGTCGAGCATGTTGTTCTTTGCGTAGTGGTCTTTCACCTCTTCGAACTTCATGGAGCTTGACTCGGCCTGCTCGGCGATGTAGGCATCGATTTCCGCCTCATCAGCCTCTACTCCTTCACGTTCTATGAGTTTCTGCGTGAGAAGTTGACTCTTCAGGCGCGATACGGCTCCGTCTCGCCATTCCTCGAGGAACTCTTCCTTGCCTCGGCCCTGTGCCTGCAGGAGGCCGAGAATCTGCTGCTCGTTTCCTCCGAACTGCCCGAGAAAGTTTCTCCAGCTGTTTTCCAGCTCGGCACGTACCATGCTTTCCGGGATTTCGATTTCGGTTTTTGCGAGTATCTGGTCCACGAGACTGCGTACCATCTGTTCACGTGAGCGCGACTCTGCCGTTTTTTCGAGTCTGTCGCGTATGTCTTTCTTCAGGTCGTCCAGCGTTTCGTATTCGTCGCTTACATCCTGGGCGAGTTCATCGTCTATTTCAGGCAGATCTCTCTGTCGAATGCTCTTGACGGTGACGCTGATCCGCTTCGAGGTACCGGCGAGCTCTTTGTCGTCGAAATCTTCGGGCCAGCTTTTATCGATGACTTTCGTTTCATCGATCTTCATTCCGATTATGTCTTCATCGATTCTGAAGATGTTCATGCCGCTTCCGACGGTGAACGAATAGTCTGATCGCTGCTCGCCCTCGACGGGTGCATCAGCGTCATCGAGCACTGCGTAGTCAATACTGACCACGTCGGCGTTCTCGACAAGACCGCCATCCTTGTCCATAACGATAGCGTTCTGATCCTGTATGGCTTTGAGTTCCCGATCGAGGTCTGCATCGGTGACCTGTATGTTCGGGCTTTCGAGGGTTAGGCCCTTGTAATCGCCTACTTCGAACTCAGGGTAGACGTCATAGGTTACCGAGAACGAGAGGTCGGAATCGAACTGAAGTTCCGGAGCTTCATCGAGCTCAGGCTGTGTGTAGGGGAGGGGGCGTTCATCAATCTCTTCAAAAATTGTTCCCAGACTGCTTTCCAGGATCTTTTGCATGGCTTCTGCCCGAAGAGACTCGCCGAATTTTTTCTCAAGAACAGCCGGAGGAACTTTACCGGGGCGAAAACCCTTAATCTGCGCCTTCCTGGCGTATTCTTTGAGCAGTCCCTGATATTCCTGCTTCGCATAATCTTTGGAGACAGTTACCGAGAGCTTGACCTTCGACTGCTCCTTTCTCTCTACCTTTTTGTCAACTATCACTTGAGAGTACTTCCTTGTGAACGGTTTTCCGAACGGCCAGGTGAGGCCCGCGTTCGTGCTGTGTAAAAACGTGTTGCTCTTGTTCCATACAATACACTGAACTGAAGGTCTCTGAAAACCATCAATCATGAGGCTCTTGAGCCGTGGTGCCCTGCGGTACAAAAAAGCCCTGTAGTCAAAAGACCACAGGGCTTACGCGAGCGGGAGACGGGATTTGAACCCGCGACATCCACCTTGGCAAGGTGACGCTCTACCCCTGAGCTACTCCCGCAAATCGACATCCTGTTATGACGGAGCGGCTATACCGGTCAGTGATGTCTGCCTGACCCGTACGTGCGGCGTGTCCCCGCTTCATGCGAGAGAAGGGACTCGAACCCTTAAACCCGAAGGCACCAGATCCTAAATCTGGCGTGTCTACCAATTCCACCACTCTCGCGGAACTGTAGAGTATAGCCCTTGATTTCGTCAAGAACTTTCTCTTCCGGTGCTGTACCGCAATTCCGTCCTTATGAGCCGTGAAGGGATCGAACCTTCGACCCGCAGATTAAGAGTCTGCTGCTCTACCAGCTGAGCTAACGGCCCAATACAAAAAAAACGCGCGCCCGGCAGGATTCGAACCTGCGACCCACGGATTCGAAGTCCGGCACTCTATCCAGCTGAGCTACGGACGCGTTTACAGGAATCGGAAAACCGACTCTACGGGTGGATGACGGGATTTGAACCCGCGACCCCCTGGACCACAACCAGGTGCTCTACCACTGAACTACATCCACCGTGTAATTGGAGCCGATACCTTGCACGATTTCTCCGTGATTTGTCAAGTTCGGTGCTCGTCAAGTATCCCGTATGGTGAAAAATATCAGAAGAACTCGTGTGGATCTGTTAGAACACCATCTCTGAAGTACATAATATTCACCTCACGAGCGGCGTAGCCGATGATATCGCCCCGATACACGATCTGCCAGGGCCGTATCGTGATATCCTGAAACCCGGAGATAACGACCGTTTCGTCGAGTGGTCTGTTCGTGATCTGCACTCTCATACCAAAAAACGGACTTCGATGAATGCGGATCTCACCGATCAGCGGTGCGTAGACAGGGACCGGTCTTTCGGAACGTACTTCAAGCTGCAGAGCCGCGGTATCCGGAGATCGGCGGCGTGCCTCGGCAAAGGTCTCGAGGACCCGGGTTTCGACCCGTATTGGCGACCCCCGGGGTGCCGAAGGAGGGTGTTCCCGCGTCCGTACCGGTTCGGGACCGAGGCCGAAGGTATCGTACAACCATGTCGCAGCGTGAACATCGGAGTTGAATATTCCCGTGGGGCTCGACGGCGAGGAAATTTCGAAGTGCAGGTGAGGCTCGATGTACCGCGTCCACCGTCCAGTATTACCGATTACCCCTACCGGTTCCCCGGACTGAACCCTGCTGCCCGACTCGACGAGAACCTCGGATAGATGTGCGTAGTAAAAGCGGTATCCCGATTCCGCTTCAAGGAGAACAGACTTACCGCCACGTTCATTGTCAAAGCGGCGGACCCGACCATCGCTCACCGCCAGAACCTCACTGTTCATAAAAGCCTGGAAGTCGGGATCCTGCAGATCCGTACCATGTTCAAAGTAAATATCCACCCCGTTTCCGCCATCCCAATGTTCGCGCGTCCATGTGAGACGGTGCAACTGGTCGGTTCGAATGGGAAACACGTAGGAGCTCGCTGTTGGAGGGTCCGAGCGGATCTCCTGGGGCAGCGTCAGGAACGCGGCGAGAATCAGGCAGTATTTCAGTAGCGCAGCATATTGTCGCATAAGGCATCCCTTCGATACTATTCGACAGAGTATATCCCGGATTATAGCGCGTTCTAAAGGTAGTGTTGATTTATGGATTCACGCACGATTCGTTTTTTCATCGGAGGTCTCACCGCGTTGCTCGTGCTCGCTGGTGCGGGCGTCAGTTTCTGGACGTACTCGATACTGTTTCTCGAAACACCCGATTCAGGGTACGAGTATACTATCGAGGTTGCACCGGGTTCTTCATTTCGCCAGGTTTCGGCAATGCTGGCAGACGAAGGCCTTGTATCCAATGAGCTGGTTTTTCGTCTGTATGCACGGCTTCGTGGTCTGGATTCAGGGATACGGGCTGGTGTGTACCGTGTCGATGAAAACAGCAGCCCCGCTGTTCTTCTCGATGCTCTTGTTCAAGGGCGTACGATCGATCAGTCCATCACCGTTCCTGTTCCGGAGGGATGGTCTATTGCCCGTATTGCAGAGCGTCTTGATGCGCGGGGCATCGTCGCCGAGGACGAGTTTCTGTCGCACGCGTATATGAGTGATGCGTACAGGGATTTCCCGCTGCTTGCCGGCGTTGAAGACGGCACTCTTCTGGAGGGGTTTCTCTTTCCCGAAACCTACCGTCTCGAACAGGACTCACGCCCCGAGTTCGTTGTCCGCGTCATGCTGACGCAGTTTCACCGGGCCTTCGAACGCTCTATACCGCAGGAGTTGCGAGATGAGTGGGCAGATCCTTCGCGCACCCACAACAGCCTGCGGGAGCTCCTCACGCTGGCGTCCATCGTTGAAGCCGAGTCACCGGTCGACGACATGCCGCTCGTTGCGGGTGTCTTTGCGAACCGCATCCGCGACGGTTGGCGTCTGGAGTCCGACGCCACGGTGAACTATGCGCTTGGTACCAAGAATCTCAGGCCGACCTTTGCCGACGTGCTCACACCACATCCCTTCAATACCTATCGATTTCCGGGACTGCCTCCCGGACCGATCAACAATCCCGGTATGAATGCTATTCTTGCTTCCATTTCGCCTATGGAGCACGATTACTTCTTTTTCCTGCACAAGCCTAATCTGGAGACGGTGCCTTCGCGCACCTATCAGGATCATCTTGCCGCAATTGCACGGTATCTCGATTGATCTGATCCGTGCCGCGATGTCAGGTAGTCACGCGGACTATTTTCGTTTTCGCGAGACGGGCGATCTCCTTGCGAGCTGTCTTGCGGTCGTCAGTCGAAAGAAGATGCAAACCGAGGGTGACTTGTGCTCCATCATCTGACGTAATCAGGAGTCGTTCCTTACGGTCCATGTGCAGTCGTTGTATGCTTTTGTAACGTATGGAGTACGGGTCGGGAACCAGGGGGGGGTGCGCTGTGAGTTCGTCGTCTGTTATCGTAAGAGCCGTTTTCTGGACGAAATTTCGCATCTTGAGGACCGTATACAGAGCAAATGCCATGGACAGACCTCCCATGACCAGCGCGAAGCGTGAGCCGGTAATCAGACCGACGACTATTACGACGGCTGCCAGGAGAATGAGCGTGCGATCGCTACTCTTGCGTCGCTTCGGATCAATGTACGGAGAGAATGTTAGCATGGGCTGTTTCCTTGAGAGCTTGAGCATAGCACAGGAGTTGGTCCTATGGAATTGAAAACCGCGTTTCCCCGATCGCATGAACATCGGGAACTCGAGTGGGCGTGTGCGATTCACGGTGGTGCAGGGGCGATTCCTCGTACGGCATCCGAAGAGACAGTAAAGCAGTACCGGGAGGGTCTTTCGGGTATCCTGGCCGATGGTATCGAGATGCTGTCAGCCGGTGCAGCCGCAATCGAGGTCGTCGAAGCGCTGGTGATCGCCTTCGAAGAAAACGAGTTGTTCAATGCGGGACGCGGTGCCGTTTACACATCCGATGCCCGACACGAGCTTGACGCGGCAATCATGGACGGTCTGACCGGCCGGTCCGGATCGGTCGCAGGGGTTCGTCGCGTCCGTAATCCAGTGCGTCTCGCACGGGCGGTACTCGATAGTAACGATCATATGTTTTACGCCGGCGAAGGCGCCGATCGCTTTGCCGAGGCGCGGGGACTCGAACGTGTGGAGAACCGGTATTTCGACACCGCCCACCGGTATCGAGCCTTGTGCGAGGCGCAAGGACAGAATACGGTCCTGCTCGACCACGATCAGGGATACGGGACTGTCGGGGCCGTTGTACGGGACCGCGCGGGTAACCTCGCAGCTGCAACGTCGACCGGTGGAATGACGAACAAGGCACCCGGCCGTGTTGGGGACACGCCGCTGATAGGAGCGGGTACATACGCTGCAAACGGACTCGCCGCGGTGTCGGCGACCGGGCGAGGTGAAGCCTTTATGCGACACATGGTCGCGTATGACCTGTGTGCACGTATGAGATATTGCGGAACGGCTCTTGAGGATGCGGCCCACGATATCGTGATGAGCGAAATGGAAGCCGGTGACGGAGGCATAATCGCGGTGGATCATGCCGGTACGATTGTCATGCCGTTTAACTCCCCGGGTATGTACCGGGCAGCTGCTGACAGCTCGGGGAATTCAGTTGTGGCGATCTGGGACCCTCCCAGGCCTACTTCCGACACTCAATAACGTGGAGGCCGCTGTTCCATTTGACCGTTTTTCCGGCGAGCGCCCGGATTGCCCACGCACGGACTGCGCTTAACTCAAGCCTGCCGATCTCGTTGTCCAGGTAGTTACCATATCCTCCCTTGCCCGGGGTGAACCATGACTCTAACATCCCGGAGCTGAGGGTCCGTTCGCGTGACAAGTGTATCGTTTCCGCACGCTGTACCGTAAAGCCACTGTCTTCGAGCTGAGTACTAATGTGCTCTACGCGTTTCTCCGGAATGGCACCGAAAATCTGATCCTCCGCACGTATCAATGCCTCCCTGTGCTCGGTATCTTCGGAAACGACTTGTGTCAGGAGCTGGCTCAGTCTCTGACCGGACTCGGGAGCAGATTCGAGACACAGGCATGTCCCCTCAGGGGAAAGCGCTTCACGCAGCAGCGTCAGTTCGCGTTGAGCGTCGGTCTGTGAGTGTAGCTTCGGATCGAGAACGGCGAAAAGTTTGTACAGAATTATGTGGTCAAAGACAGGCGTCGCACCGTCGAAGAGTTTCCGTGTCTCAGCGATACCCTGTTCGCCGAGCATCGCCGAGGGAAACCCTGAAACGAGATGCGGCTTCCACTCACGACTTGACAGGTGATGCTCGAACAATGCGAGCTGTTCCTTCTTTGCTATGCACGAGGCGAGCAGTCCTTCGGGGACTCGTTTGAGTGCCTCCCAGGCAATCGCCGGCGTCGCTGCTTCGAAGGTACAGATTCGACTGTGCCGCTGCACGGGTATCCTGGAAAAACAGATCTCGACGAGGCTGGTGAAAAAGTCTGTCGACTCCCGGCTTCGATAGTCCCAGCGGGCGAGACCGGAGGCTCCAGGGGTGTAACTCAGGACCTCTCCGTCGTCGTCAGCTCCGGCCGACGCCATCTGAAGCATGCGCCGTTGATCCAGAGAGCCGGTGCGAGCCGGTTCATCTCCCTCTGTGCCTGGCGTGTAGAACACCTTGCCGGAAAGCTCCTGTGGCAGATAGGTCTGAGCTACCCAGTGGTCACGGTACGCGTGCGGGTAGAGGTATCCCTCGCCGTGTCCGAATCCTTCCGCGTCTCTCGACCCGTCCCGCAGATGTTTCGGGACGTCCGCACGGCGCTCGTTTTCTATGGCCTTGACCGCGTCAAAATACCCGAGTGTGGAGTTACTCTTGGCGGCCGTTGTGAGATACAGTACTGCGTGTGCGAGATGAAACTGTCCCTCGGGCATGCCAACGCGGTCGAACGCTGAAGCAGCTGCCTCGACCACGCCCAGCGCGTGTGCGTCGGCGAGGCCGACATCCTCGGAAGCGAACACGAGCATCCGTCTGAACAGATATTTCGGGTCTTCGCCTGAAACGATCATGCGAGCGGTCCAGTACAGGGCTGCATCGGGATCGCTGCCACGGAGGCTTTTGATGAATGCGCTTATCGAATCGTAGTGGTAGTCACCTTCCTTGTCGTAAAGAAGTGCTTTCGCCTGTATGCTGTCCTCGGCGACAGCAAGCGTGACGTGAACCTTATCACGCGGTGTTAACCCGTTCTGATCGGCACCGGTTTCTACGGCGAGCTGCAGCGCGTTGAGCATGGTGCGTGCATCGCCATCGGCTATGCGTATGAGATGCTCAAGGGCATCGTCGTCAATCCGGACTTCGCAGGCACCGTAGCCCCGTTCCTCGTCCTGTATCGCCATCTGTGCAATCCGGCGCAGGTGTTCGGGTTGCAGCGGAGTCATTCGAAATATGCGGCTTCGGCTCACGAGTGCGGCGTTAACCTCGAAAAAAGGGTTTTCCGTTGTCGCGCCGATCAACACGATCGTGCCGTTCTCAACCCAGGGCAGAAGAGCATCCTGTTGCGCCTTGTTCCAGCGGTGGACCTCGTCCACGAACAGAATCGTCTTTCGTCCGTGCAGACTTCGAAAATCTCGGGCCCGGGCGACCGCATCTCTGACATCCTTAACACCGCCGAGGACCGCATTCAAAGGAATGAACGCGCTCTTTGTCGTTCCTGCGATTACCTGGGCGAGGGTGGTCTTTCCGGTTCCAGGCGGTCCGCTGAAAATGACAGATCCGATCT
>RECN01000123.1 GCA_007694005.1 Spirochaetaceae bacterium | reverse complement strand
TTAAACCACATGCTCCACCGCTTGTGCGGGCCCCCGTCAATTCCTTTGAGTTTCACCCTTGCGAGCATACTCCCCAGGCGGTGCACTTAACGCGTTAGCTACGGCACTGGACCTTCAGCGGCCCAACACCTAGTGCACATCGTTTACAGCGTGGACTACCAGGGTATCTAATCCTGTTTGCTCCCCACGCTTTCGCGCCTCAGCGTCAGTTCAAGGCCAGAAGTTCGCCTTCGCCGCCGGTGTTCTTCCTGATATCTACAGATTTCACCCCTACACCAGGAATTCCAACTTCCCCTCCTGAACTCCAGCCACGCAGTTCCCAGCGCGCTCCCGCAGTTGAGCTGCGGTCTTACACACCAGGCTTACGTGGCCGCCTACGCGCCCTTTACGCCCAATAATTCCGAACAACGCTCGCCCCATACGTGTTACCGCGGCTGCTGGCACGTAATTGGCCGGGGCTTATTCCTGTGCTACCGTCATCTGCCGGGCATTGCCTCCCAGCATTATTCCTCACACAGAAAAGGGCTTTACAACCGTTAGGCCTTCATCACCCACGCGGCGTCGCTCCGTCAGGCTTTCGCCCATTGCGGAAGATTCTTAGCTGCTGCCTCCCGTAGGAGTCTGGGCCGTATCTCAGTCCCAGTGTGGCCGTTCACCCTCTCAGGCCGGCTACTCATCGTCGCCTTGGTAGGCCTTTACCCTACCAACTAGCTAATGAGCCGCAGGCTCACCCCATGGCGACCCCGAAGGGCCTTTGCCCTCACTGCCACAGCAGTCAGGACGTATTCGGTATTACCCTGTGTTTCCACAGGCTATCCCCAACCTCAGGACAGATCACCTACGTGTTACTCACCCGTTCGCCGCTCTAGGCAGTCCGAAGACTGCTTGCCGCTCGACTTGCATGCTTAAAACGCGCCGCCAGCGTTCGTTCTGAGCCAGGATCAAACTCTCCATTATATGGTAGTGCAACCACTCCGAAGAGCGGCCGCACCAATAGTTTTATCCATTTTGTTTGGCTTTTCTACTACTTACTCGCTTAACAAGCGTCAAACTCTGTCTCGTTTAACACCTTACCATACTGCCACGCCGAATATCGCTTCCGTTTCCAAAAGCTCCGGTGCACACCCGATGCCGCTTGCACTTCTCCTAAAAAAAGCCCAACTCAGCCTCATGCACCCCCGGATTCTCCCTCCGGCGTGTTCCTTCCCTTCTCTCGCGCTGTAAAAGATCATTCTCTTCTTCGCCTCACTTCCGCACCTCACGGCGCTGAAGCGGACCCGAGTTATAGCATGCCGCAGCAAATCGCGTCAATACCGTTTTCTCCGGCATTTCCACTTTTTACCCAGTCGCGTCATTTACTTCAGTTGTCCCGGATTCAAGTACAAGAAAATACGCTTCTCTTCAAAGCGTTCCGCTTGACTCAAGGGACCCGGAAATTACCCCATCCCAGCCCCTCGTGTCAAGCTCTGTGGCTAAATCAGATGTGCTACGCAAAAAAACCCTGCGATACCCGCAGGACTACTCCGATTCTACGCGTCTTCGGGCTTTCCACCGGCTTCAGAGAGCTCCTGCTCTTTGGAAGCGATACGGCTTTTCAGCGAGGAGATCTCTTCCATAATCTCCGACACTCCTTCATTGTCCGTGGTGAACGCTTTACCATTCTGGAGAACTTCGTACGCGGCGGTACCAAGCCGGGCGAGCTGTTTTCCCGCCTGATCCTCGAGCTGCATCAGCTCATACTTGAGTACGCCCGTTCTGCTGAGATCCTGAGCCCGCTCTTTCGCCTTTTCGAACAGGTCATGAGACGTTTCGACTCCCTTGTCTACGGTCTGCTTCATTCGTGTCCAGAAATCCATAAACCCTCCTTAAAAGAAGATGCATGCGCAGCGGCTTTTGCCCTACTTGAACATGTCTATCTGCATGATACACTAATAGGCCGCGGGTCAAAAGTAGCGTAACGCGCGCTCAGTACGTGTTCCGGAGGTTGAACCATGAACATCGTTTTTCTCGGCCCTCCCGGGGCAGGAAAAGGAACAATGGCTGAGCGGGTAGCCGATGAGACCGGACTTGCCCATGTTTCAACCGGAGATATTTTTAGAGACAACATACGACACGAAACGGAACTCGGGAGAAAGGTCAAAGAGCTTATCGACAGAGGGCAACTCGTCCCCGACTCGATAACAATCGAGCTCGTACAGGACCGATTGCACGAAGCTGACGTACAGCTCGGGTGGATCCTCGACGGGTTTCCGAGAACGCGCCCGCAGGCGGAGGCGCTGTCAGAGTTCGCCAGAGTCGATCTGGTGATTCTTCTCAACATAAGCGATGAAGAAGTGATCCGGCGCCTCAGCGGACGTCGAGTCCATCCGGAATCAGGGCGCACATATCATGTGGAGTTCAACCCGCCCGCAAAGGAAGGCCACGACGATGTGACCGGCGAGCCCCTGATCAGGAGAGACGATGATGATGAAGAATCTATTCGAACGCGTCTGTCGGTGTACAAGGAACAGACTGAACCGGTGATCGCCTACTACAGAAAGCACAAGCTGATCGTTGACGTGGACGCATCGGGAACGATTGATGAGGTACAGACAAAGATACACTCACTGCTCAAGGAGTAGCAGTCGTCGTAGCCAAGGTCTCAGCGTTCACTCACCCTCAAAACCGAAGTCGATCATGAGCGCTTCAACGAGGTCACGTATCTCGGAGTCGACCTGCTCAAGAAGTTCGTTTAATGCCTCGACATCCTGAAAATCACGCTCCAGGGCCTGTCTGAGTGCAACCACGCCCAGATCGGTATCCTCGAGACCGATGAACGCAACGCGCGCCTGCAAAAAGCGATATCCGGCTTCTGCGGGATCCCTGTTCACGAGGTCGTCAGCGAGATCGCGCGCGACGGCATAGTCACCGTCTGTAAACGCGCTGCGGGCAAGCGCTTCCAGTATTTCCAGATCGTCTGGCTGTGCAGCATGAACTTCTTCGAGAAGCTCTCGGGCGTTCGGTGTTCCCGTCTCATACTGGACAAGGGCATACAACCTGGAAACGTCGGAAGCAGTCCGATCGAGCTCGCGAGCACGCCCAATAAAGGAATCGGCTTCTTCCAGATCGCCGCGTTGCCGCGCGATCAGTGCCCGATTGAACCAGGCATCGACATCCGAAGGATTGATCATCACCACCTGCCCGAACACATCTTCAGCTTCGCGTGAAGAACCCTGCTGATACAGCACGTATCCGTACGCTTTTAGAACAATGGTGTTATCCGGATCAATCTCCAACAGATCTTCGAGCACGCCTCGGGCTTCGATGTATCTGTTTGCGTTCATGTACGCGCGTGCGAGATTGAACTCGGCTACGCGAAGGTCGGGGTCGAGATCCAGTGCCCTCACAAAGTATTCAGAGGCGCGATCCGGCTGATCAAGATCCAGAAATGCGTTTCCGATGTTGAAATACTCGGCAGCCAGATCTGCTCTGCTCATGCCGCTTGCGCAGGATGAAAACACCAGGACAAGTAGTGCAACTCCGGCTGCAGCAGCAAACAGGCTGCGATTCATGAAGGCAGAACCGTACGCTCAATCTCGGCGACCTGCGACCGGTACAGTGACGTGATCGTTGAGCCGTAATCAGCCATAAGCTGCAGAATGTTTCGGGGTTTTCCTTCGGCGTCGGTGCCGTTGAGTCTGTCTCCGGCGTCACCGAGACCCGGGAGGATATATGCTGCATCGTTGAGAACCGGATCCATCCAGAGCGTCGCGATGTTTGCCTCCGGCAAGGCCCGGATAATCCGTAACGAGCCTTTCAGAGCCGCGATTACGTTATAGAACTGAATGGACTTCGGCCGTACCCCTATGTCTGAGAGATACTGAATAATGGTTACGAGACTGCCACCGGTCGCGTTCATAGGGTCTGCGAAGACCAGATCCTTCCCGTCCAGTTGCTGTGGATCAAAAAATGAGCGCTTCAGATCGAGTATGTACTCCATGTCGCGCTCCTTCCTGGAGTCATCCCGCCGAATGCGAAACAGCGCGAAGGGCGTAACGTAGCCGGTCGAGCTATATTCCTGTATTTCCTTTGACATGATCATACTCGGGAGTAAGGCTCCCCGCAGCATGACACACATAACCGTGTTTTCCAGACGCTCGTCGACATCAGGAATCTTGTGGACTGCATAATTCTGTACCGGCTGATTCACCGGGGTCTTGATAATGAGATGGTTCTTCGCGTGGCTGCCGGCTGATCCGAATGCGAAGTTGAAAAGGAGCTCGTAGGCCCGCTGAGTATAGTAAACAAACTCCGCGTGGTCGGTTCGCCGGTCGCGCAACTTCGCAATAAGCCGTGATGCCTCGCCGTGCACTTCCTGAGGCGTACCGAATGAGTACACCTGTATACGTGGTTCGGGTGCGACTATCTCCTGCATCAGATGTCCCATCTCCGAGTACACATCCACGAGTCGCCGTTTTTCTTCGTCGATGCGATTATTCGCACGACTTGCCTGAAGAATCTCAAAACTCTCGGTTGCCCGTGCGTACAGAGCATTCATTTTCGAAAGGGCCTCGTGGTCTGATTCGGTGAGAAATCCGTCAAGATCCGCTGCACTCAGGACAATCTGGTCAGGTTTGCTGTTCATATACCCAGCATATTACCGGTGTGTGAAAGGGGGCATCAAGTAGATTTTCGAGTGCTGGATTGTCAGTCCTGATACATGCTAAGATTTCGACCAATACTTGTACGTTTTTCAGGGGGATTTATGAAACGAGTTATTTTGATAGCGCTGTTGATTGTGGTCCTGGCCACGGGAACAGCATCCGCCATGGCCCTTGGCCTTTCATTCGGGGTACAGCCTCTCGGTGGCCTCCCCGGCTCAAACGTCATGCTGAGCGCGCGTTTTGACGGCATGCCCTTCCTGATGGGACTCGGCTTCAGCGTAGGCCAGGACCAGTTTGCACTCGGCTTTACCGGTGACTACATTATGTACCGGACTAACCTGGTCAACTTTCTGAATCTGTACGCGGGCCCGGGCTTCTTTATCGGGGTAGGCGGGGACGCGTTCAACGCCGGCCTTCGGATACCGGTAGCGCTATACGTTATGCCGATCGATCCGCTGGAACTATTTGTGGAACTCGCTCCGGCAATTGGTGCGCGATTCGGCGACCCGATCACCTTCCCTGCGTTTGACATACAGGGAGCTTTCGGTTTCCGCTTCCACTTCTGATCAGAACTTCAGGCACAAAAAAAGCCGCCCTGCGTGGGGCGGCTTTTTTATTTCGCAGTAGCATCACCTGGGGGAATTGAACCCCCGTTGCCGGGATGAAAACCCGGTGTCCTAACCACTAGACGAAGGTGACAACGTGGACGGTAAACTACCCAAAACCCTCTGCAAGGTCAATACCTCGAAGGTCTTTTCAGCATTCATTGTTCGGGCGGTCCTTGTGCCGGTCTCCAACACCATCCGATAATGGGCACATGAAAACCAGAAAACAGTCAGCAGTACGTTGGGGTATCCTCGCACCCGGTGGAATATCACGAGCTTTTGCCCGGGAACTCGTGAAGATTCCCGACGCACAGGTAGTAGCGGTTGGATCCCGGTCGGCCGAACGGGCCGAAGCATTCGCGCGGGAGTTCGATATTCCGAAATCGTACGGGTCCTACGAAGAGTTCGCCGGCGATCCTGACGTCGACATCGTCTACATCGGATCACCACACTCGCACCACCGCGAACACAGCCTTCTGTGCATGGGTGAAGGCAAGTCCATCCTGTGCGAGAAAGCCTTTGCCATGAACGCCAGGCAGGCACGCGAGATGGCACAGACCGCCAGGGAAAGAAGGCTGTTTCTCATGGAAGCGATGTGGACCCGGTTCCTGCCGACTATACGATGGGTGCGGGATCGGATCACCGACGGCTCAATAGGCGAGGTAAAAGCCATGCATGCCACCTTCGGTATTAAATCGGTGTGGGATCCGGAACACAGACTGCTGAATCCCGAGCTCGGGGGTGGTGCACTGCTCGACACCGGTATCTATCCCATCTCGTTTGCGTCCATGGTCTACGGCATGCAGCCGAAAACCATACACTCAAGTGCGCGAATCGGGAGTACCGGTGTAGATGAATGGTACTCGGCGCTTTTTGAGTACGGAGACGCCCGATCGGCACAGGTCAGCAGTTCGGTACAACTACCGTTGAGGACCGAAGCGGTTATTTTCGGGACGGAGGGACGCATCGAGGTTCCCCAGTTCATCGGTGCAAAAAAGGCGACGATCTTCTCCCGATCCGGGACCGAGGAAACGTTCATGGATAATGACAGCGACCGCGGCATGAAGCACGAAGCGATTGAGGCGATGCGCTGTATGTCCGAAGGTCTCCAGGAAAGCCCGACCATGCCGATCGCAGAGTCTATAGAAATCATGGAGACGCTTGACCGCATGCGCTCCAAGTGGAACCTCACCTATCCGAACGAGTAAAGACCGTGACAGGCTGCATTCTGCGGTCAAATACAGAATGCAGCCTGCGAGAGCTATTGTTACTCTCTAGAATCAGAATCTGCGTCCGTTACCCGTGGTGATACGGACAAGCTGCCCCTCGAAGCGGTACGGCTCGCCATCTTCGGTTCCGGTCATTATGGTTCTGATCAGGCGTCCGGGAGCGTCATCTGCGAGATAGAACTCGATCTCGAAGTCTTCCGGCGAGTCTGAAACGTCAACAATTGCAAAACGTTCGGCGTCATAGGTTCCGGCATCGACTGTGTGCCGCACCCTACCGCGCGATTCGACGCGAAAGCCCTGCTCTTCGGGGTCCGTTCCCTGAAGCGCTTCCTGCTCAAGGAGCGTCATGACCTCAGCGTCACGGGCCCCAGGCTCGAAAATATACTCGGCCGGTCGGCCGGAAAACAGATCGACGAAGCGCATGCGATCCCAGCTGCCGTCCGCGTTAACCCTGAGCTCAAAGTACAGCTCGTCTCCTGTGAGATCGGTCTGATCCTCAGACGGCACTACCCAGCGGTAGGACCTCCACTCGGCACCTGAAGCGTCGCGGGCAACGACGGCGCGCTCAACACGTACCACATCCTCGTAGTCGGTGGTCGTAAACTCCCAGACCGTTCCCTGGCCTACTTCGTAGGTCGAATAGTCGTGATACCAGGTGTCGACAAAAGGTATGGGTACGGCGAAGAAATAACTACCGAGGTAGATGCTCGCCTGCGTAGCGGTCGCCAGCTCTGCGAGGCCGCCGGTCACGACGGGCGTGCTTCCCATGCGGTAGCGCAGTCCAATTTCGGCGCCCGTGGTCTGGTTCCACTGTGTTGTTCCAAAAAACACGCTCATTCGGTTGTTGAGATAGTAGGCGACCCCCGCCCGCCCGACAAAACTCAAGGGCAGGCCACCGGTCTGCTCGGCAGGGTATCGCGCCAGATCGAACGCCACTCCAAGTCCGGCGTACAGATCGAGACGTTGCAGCTCTTCGAATGGGACAAGATCAAAGCCGCGGAAGCCGAGCCTGCCGGTCGCTAGCAGCCCGACCCCAAGGCCAACGCCAGGTGCGTCGGGTCCGGTCAGGGCAAATCCAACACGTGAGACAAGCTGCGCACCAAGGTCAATCGGACCGGTCGGTTTTGCATAGATCAGCTCGGCCGACGGGCTTGTCGCGAGGCCGAAATAGCCGTTGCCGGTATCGAGTCTCGCGGACGCACCGAGAATCAGGTTTCCTGGATTATAATAGCTTCCCCACGCGTACTCTGTGCGCCCATCGGTCTGCTGCGCAGACAGAACGAGCGCAGTCATGCCGAACAGCACGATCAGAATCGCAGTCATAAAACGAGTGTATGTGTTCTTCATTTTTAGTCCCCTAGAGAGGCCAGTATATCTCAGGTTGCGGGGAGTCGGCCACCGGATTTCTACAGTCCGCGGTTGATAAGTCTTCCGGCGTTTACCCCGAGAACAGCACCGTCTTCATACGCGACCATTCCGTTCACAATGACCAGGTGTATCCCTTCTGACTTGCGAGCCGAATCAAGGACCGTCCCGCTGCCTCCTACGCGCTCGGGATCAAACACGGTCAGGTCGGCGTATGCACCGATCTGCAGCCTGCCTCTCCGTGCGAATGAGGCGTCCGCAGCCTGCATGTGCAAGGCCGGATCCAGCGTAATCTTTCGGAGCAGCGTCATAAGAGGGATGTCAAAGCGCCGATGGAGACTCAACGCGGTCGCAAAGGTGCCACTTCCGCGTGGGTGGCCCGCGAAGGGGGTATCGGCAAAAAAGGGGTTTCTCCCCGTCCACCCGTCAGAGGCAATGAAAACCCAGTCGCGTTGCAGCGCTGGGATGATCGCGTCTTCCCAGGAGATTGTTCCTTCCGGTACGACGGTAAGCCCGCCGTCGCGGCGCAGGGCGTGAAACGACTCTTCGTCAAGCTGCTCCCGCGCGGGCACGTAGAACAGATCATCGTAATCGATGCCGAAACCATCTCTCCATCCTTCATCGAAGCGGGCTGAGCTCAGAAAGGTCATCCAGAAGCTGTATGGATATACGTCTGCCGTAACTCGAACGCCCCGGGCACGGGCTTCGTCGAGCAGATCAAGGGCCTCCGCAGCGTTGTACGTACCCCCGGTGCTGCTGATGTGGAAGATGTGAACATGAGCGCCGCTTGTTTCAGCGACCTCTATTGCCTCGCGAACACCTTCAAGCTCCATGTCCCTGCGCGAATAACGCAAGTGCAACCCGAGCCAGAGGTCGTAGCGATCGGCGATGCGGGCATAATCGATCAGAGCCTCCGTGGAAATCTGCTGATAGTACTCCGGACTTGCACCGACTGAGATGCCTCCGCCGCGAACGGCACGCTCGAGCAGGGCGAGCCTCTGTTCATGGGTTCTGTCGGGTTGGTAAAGACGGTTAATCGATGTTCCGACTCCCCAGTTGATGAAATGCACGCCATCCCGAATGGGATTGATCACCTGCTGAGGGTCATGCCACCCGTCGTGGGTCCATAACGCCGTCGTGACACCGTCGGCGAGTTTCCAGTGCTGTATGTTCCGGTACAGCTCGGGGCTCGGAAAACCGGGCATCGTGACGTCAATGAAACCCGGAGCGACAACGAAACCTTCTGCATCGATCTCGCGTATCCCAGTAATCTCGTCGCGAGTAATGGCGACTATGACGTCATTCATGATCCCGACATGGGCAACCTGATCCATGCCTGTTTCGGGATCCATGACTCGGCCGTTCCTGATCACGATGTCAAAGGGTCCACTGAGCGTTCGGGCTATGCGATCAGGGCGATCCTCCGGACCTGTGATAGAATCCTCAGACACCGGTTCTCCAGACTCCTGGCCTCCCCGGTCCTCAGACGGAGCGTTTTCGGTCGGAAACAGAAAGACGGAAACAAGAAAAAGGACAATCGTTGTGATCACCAGAAAAAACGACAGACGGATGATCGCGGCGGTGAATTTCGTGCTGTGTTGTGGTGCGTCCTGATCCATCTACTAAAGAGTTATAACAAAGCTCCGGCACCGAGGTAAACGGTTTCGCTGCAGCGGCTGCTGTTATACACTCGAAGTGGCATGAATGAATCAAATCCGCAGTCATATACCGCATGGGAACGCCCCGAGGTCATACAGAGCTTCACCCGAAAAAGCCCGAGTGCTTCACTCCTCGAGTTCGTACGCACGTTCTCCGCCGGTAAGTCCTTGCGCATACTCGATATTGGCTGCGGTGCGGGCCGTCACCTGCGTCCGCTGCTGGAAGCGGGACACGACTGCTATGGCACTGACGTCTCAGACGGCATGCTCAACGCGGCAGAGAGGCTCCTGTCGGGTGTCAGCGCTGATGTACGGCACAGGCTGCACAAGGCCCCTATGGACGCCCTGCCGTTTCAGAACGAATCGTTTGACCTGATCGTATGTCACGGAGTCTGGAACCTCGCCCGCACCGAACACGAGCTTCGCGGTGCGATCGCCGAAGCTGCCCGCGTCGCGGATGCGGGTTCAGCCCTGTATCTTACGACCTTCTCCCGCAATACCCTGCCTCCGGAAGCCGCTCCGGTAAACGGATCGGAGTTTATCTTTACCGACTTCAATGACGAACCGCAGACATTTCTGACATCAGCCCAGTTGAATCTTGAACTGCACGAAGCCGGTTTCCTCGCAGACCCCGACCATCCCGTAC
>RECN01000122.1 GCA_007694005.1 Spirochaetaceae bacterium | reverse complement strand
CCTGCCGTTTCGTCGAGCCGCTCCGACTGACGAAGTCGTGTACAGGCGACTGTGACAACGACCGGCAGAATGCTCAGGAGCGTGCGTTAACTGATTCCACAGCCGCCAGCATCGCAGGAGGTAGCGCGTCGGTACTCGTGAAGCGGTTCACAAACCAGCTTGACCTCCTGTCACACTATAGTATTACACTGTATTACTATGGAAGATACACGTACACCCGTCACCGTCCTGACCGGGTTTCTGGGATCAGGGAAAACAACACTGCTGAACAGGATTCTGACCGAACAGCACGGGAAACGCATTGCCGTTATTGAGAATGAGTTCGGCGAGGTTGGGGTCGATCACGAACTGGTTATAGGCGCCGAAGAAGAGGTCTTCGAAATGAACAACGGGTGCATCTGTTGTACCGTTCGAGGCGACCTCATTCGCATTCTCGGCAAACTCATGCGGCGTCGGGATCAGTTTGACTACATCATAATTGAAACTACAGGCATGGCTGACCCCGGGCCAGTCGTTCAGACCTTTTTTATGGATGATGAGATACGATCATCGCTTCGTGTCGACGCGTGCGTAACCCTTGTCGACGCGAAACACGTCATGCAGCACCTCGACGAGCAGTCCGAGGCTGCCGAGCAGATCGCTTTCGCAGATGTAATTCTTCTGAACAAAACCGATCTCGTATCAGCTGTCGAACTCGATACGGTGGAAGCACGCCTGAAGGCAATGAACGCTCGCGCGCGCATTGTTCGTACGCATCAGGCCGAGTTGCCGCTTGATCAGGTATTGCACGTGGGTGGTTTTGATCTCGACGGCGCGCTCGAGGTCGATCCAAAGTTCCTTGAACCCGAATATCCCTTCGAGTGGGGTGGAGTATACGATTTTGAGGCTGGAGCTCACACCCTCACGCTCGCATCGGGGCCCGACCCGACCATCGACGTCACGGTACTGCCAGCATCGTCGATCGACCCGCTTACGGCGCTCGAAGAACAAGTCGAAAAATCCGTACTGCTCTACTCGAGCGATCACTGGCCGCTCGTCGATCAGGGTACCCTGGTTCCTGCCGAACGCCTGTACCGGCTTCGCGTTACCGAGGACATACAAGGGTTTCAGCTCGTCATCGAACGTGCAGGCAGGTATTGCCTGTTTACCCAGCACGGTCCTGAGGAGTTTACGATGCAGCTGGTAGACCCGAGCGGTCGCGTTGTCGAAACGGCGATAGCCGAGCGCGAGTTCAAGCCTGATCACGAACACGACGACGAAGTGACCTCCGTCGGTATTACGATTGACGGTGATCTTGACCTCGACCGCCTCAACCGATGGATCAGCCTTTTACTCCGCGAGCGCGGACTAGACATATTCCGCATGAAAGGGGTGCTCTCTGTAGCCGGATACGATCAGCAAATGGTGTTTCAAGGGGTGCATATGCTCATGGATGCACAACCGGGAAAACCGTGGAAATCGACGGCCGACAGAAAAAACAGTCTGATTTTTATCGGGCGAAACCTCGATCGGGCTGAACTTGAGGGAGGCTTTCGCAGGTGCCTGGTGTAATCGACCCAACGCCGCGAATCGAGTATGCAATCGATGGCTACGTACAGGAGATTCGGTGGACCGCCGATTCATCACGCGTTCTTGCAAGCTCGGCCGACGGAGAAATCGCCTTGTTTGACGTTCGCCAGGGTCACCGTCTCTGGTCCGCGGCGGGCCACGAGTTAGGGAATGCCTCCTGCGACATAACACGGGACGGCTCGCGGGTGGTCAGCTGTGGACAGGACACCAGAGTGCTGATCCTCGACGGGCATACCGGCGAATGTGTTTCCTCGGCAGCGCTCCCCGCCTGGGGAGAACGCGTCAGGTTTTCGGGTGATGACCGGCAGATCGCCGTGGCCAGTGGAAAAAACGTGCTTGTATTCGACTCTGAATCGTTCGATCGGGCAGATCCTCGCCCGACGCGCATACTGGGGCCGCACACGAGTACGGTGACAGACATAGGCTATTCTCCCGTTGACTCCGAGACGCTTGCGACGACCTCCTACGGAGCAGTAACACTCTGGAACACGAGGACGCACAGCGAACCGCGCGTCCTCGCGTGGCAGGGCTCATCGCTCGTCCTGTCCTGGAGCCCGGACGGCAGGTTCATAGCAACCGGCGATCAGGATTCAACCGTTCATTTCTGGTTTGCCGACAGCGGGCACGACCTGCGCATGTACGGGTTTCAGACCAAGGTTACCCAGCTTTCCTGGGACTACAGCGGTCGGTATCTTGCTACCGGCGGAAGTGATATGCCGAGTATCTGGGATTGCTCGGGAACGGAAGGTCCTGCAGAGACCCGCCCGATAGAATTACGATTTCACGAAACCGTCGTTAGTTGCCTATGCTTTGCGAACGACAGACAAATCCTTGCTTCAGGAGATTCGTTCGGCAACATTGCTATCTGGAAGCCCTTGTCGAGTAATACACCGGTGCAGGTCGTGACCGCTCCTGCCGGTGTGACTGGCTTTTCGTTCTCCATGGATGACGCAAACCTGTGCGCAACACTCGACGACGGCGGGATTCTGATTTTTAAAACACGACTATAGACACTTGTATGAAGTAATACATTGTATTACTATTCGTCATGCATGATTCCTTACTGCTTATCGCAGATCAGACCGAGCGGGAGTTTCGAGGACATACGTTCAACGGCTACAGCCTCATGGAAACGCTTCGTCCCATGTCGGCCGAAACCGCAGCACGAACCGATACCTACGAAGGGTTTTCTGCCTGGGACAATCTCGTCCACTGCGTGTATTTCAAATTTCACCTGACCCGGGTACTCGGTTGTGCCGACCCCCTGCTCCCCTACCCGTGGGAGGAAGGAAGCTTCCCTCCTGTTCCGGATACGTCAGCCGAAGCATGGGCACAGGCCTTGCATTACGCCGAACGCGTCCACGATACATACATGCACGCGCTGGAAGTCACTGATCCTGCTCGCTTTGAAGATCGAATAGAAGAATGGGACTGTACCGTGAAAGAAGCCATTATCTGGATTCCGGCGCACGATACCTACCACGTCGCACAGATCAGAAATATGGGGCTCCCGGAGCTTCAAACGAAACGCTCAAGGAGTTAGTTCATGAGAAAGATATCGTTCTTGGCCATCCTTATGGTCTTTACCGCGACGGTGTTCGTGTCAGCCGTCGGCGTTCAGGAAAGCACCTTTCCCGCCGAGACCCGCGTGATCACCGACGCCAATGGCACCCGTCACGAGGTTCCCGTCGACATTCAGCGGGTAGTCGTGATTAACCGTCAGACCGCAGAAGCGCTCGTCCTGATCGGTGCAGAAACAACAGTCGTCGCAACCGGAGACCAGACGCTGCGGTTCAACCCCTACCTCCCGTTTGCGGATCTCCCGGATGTCGGACGCGGATCGGAGGTTAACATTGAGCTCCTGCTGACACTTGAACCCGACATTGTACTGACCCACACGAACAGGCAGCCGCAACTGGAAGGCCTGTTAAATCCTGCCGGTATTCCGGTCTTTCGTATCGACAACTATCAACCGGCATCCTTCGATGAGGAACTCGTCCTCCTCGCCTCGCTCTTTGACCAGGAAGTCCGTGCGCAGGAGTTCCTCAGCTGGAAAAACGCCATAGAAGCTGAGCTTGCCGAACGTATCGCGCAAATACCCGAGTCTGAAAAGCCGCGCGTCATGGCGCTTTCAGCGGGTTTCCTGAACTCACAAGGCGGGTTTCGCATTTTCCCGAGCACGCGGCTTGACGGGTCACCGGGTGTCGGCGAAGGTGTATCTACGCTCCTCGCAGGCGGGATAGATGCCTCTGATGTTCGGTGGGATCCGGCCGAGGCAAGCACGACTATACTTGTTGAATCCGAGTACGTGCTTGATAGAAACCCTGAGGTCTTGACGCTTCATGGAACCTGGCTCGGAGGTTACAACGAAGCGTCGGTAGACAGATTTTACGATGTGCTCGACAACGTTTTCGAGAACTCCCCGATCCGGCAGCTTTCCGCAGGTGAGAACGAACGTGTGTACGTGTTTCACACCGATATGCTCGGTGCGAACAAGCGCTTCATAGGATTGTATCAGCTCGCACGATTCCTGCACCCCACGCGCTTCGCAGATGTTGATCCGCTTGCGTTCGCGGAAGAGTACTTTGAACGGTGGTTAGGTATACCGCTTCAGGGGGTCTGGTGGGCAGCCGCGTCGAACCGATAGCAGCGACGCGCGGTCGTGTTGCTGAACTCAGCGCCGCCGCCCACGCGGCGCGGATTTCCATCATCCTGCTCGTCGGTGTTTCTTCAGCCTTCCTTGCTGCGTACGCAATGACCCGCGGGAGCGCAAACCTTGGAATGTCTGCTATCTGGCAGCTTCTATTCCGTCCACACGAGCTGAGTTTTACGCAACGGTTCATTCTCGTGCAGGTACGACTGCCCCGCGTGCTCATGTCTCTTTTGACCGGCGCTTCGCTTGCCGCTGCAGGAGTGGTGATGCAGGGAGTGCTGCAGAACCCGCTGGCGAGTCCGTTCACGCTCGGCGTCTCAAGCGGCGCTTCATTCGGGGCGGCAGTCGGCATCGTTCTCGGGGCGAGCGTCTTCGGTTTTACCCCGGCAACGCAGGGCCCGGCGCTTATCGCGACCAACGCATTCGCGTTCGGATGCCTTTCACTGATTATCGTATATGCCATAGGGCAGACACACCCGGGAAGTACCGCCGTTCTGCTACTCGCTGGCGTCGCTGTTTCAAGTCTGTTTGGAGCCGGTGTCAGCGCGCTGCGATATGTGTCCAATAACGAAGCGCTCAGAGATCTTGCCTTATGGCTCATGGGCGGATTCTGGGCAGTCAGCTGGCAGCACGTGCTGCTCTTGTTCGGCGTTGCACTTTTCTCGTGGACCATTCTCGCCAAACTGACGCCAGACTTGAATACCCTGTTGGCAGGAGATGATGTTGCCGCAACGAGTGGTGTGAAGGTGCGCACTGTTCGTCTGATCTGTCTCCTTCTGGCGACGCTGACGGCGAGCGCCTCGGTCGCATTCAGTGGCGTTATCGGCTTTGTCGGCCTTGTCGCACCCCATATAACACGAAGCGTGATCGGGCAGGACAACCGGTATCTTTTTCCAGCTTCCCTCGCACTCGGGGGCTTTCTGCTACTCGGTGCAGATACGATTGCACGCACCATACTCGCACCCGTAGAAATTCCAGTTGGCGTTGTCATGTCGCTGGTGGGTGGCCCTTTCTTTATCTGGATACTCGTACAGAACGGAAAACGCGTATGGAACTGAGCGGAATTACGGCGGTAGATATTTCGGCTGGATACGCGGGAAGCGATTTTACATTGCGGGAGGCGTCGCTTTCTATAGGCCCCGGAGTCGTCAGTTGCGTTATTGGCCCGAACGGGACCGGCAAAACAACATTGATCCGGGCGCTGCTGCGACTAATTCCTGTGCGATCCGGGCAGGTCTTTCTGGGCGACGCAAACATCCGGACACTGTCCCCGGCTGAGCGCGCGATGCGGGTCTGTTACGTGCCGCAGGGTACGCCCAAACGACTTGCGCTACGAGTGTACGAGTATGTGCTTCTCGGACGTCGGCCACATACCAGATATCGGACGGGTTCACGGGATGTCGCTGTTGTAGAATCGATCCTCGACCGTCTCGATCTTATCCCACTCGCGCACCGACAGGTCTCGACACTGTCAGGCGGAGAGGCGCAGAAAGTCGCGATAGCACGCGCGCTCGCACAGGAAGCTCCGTGCATTATCCTCGACGAACCGACGAGCGCATTAGATATACGCCATCAGCTTACGGTTCTTGATCTGGTAAAATCGCTCGCACAGGACGACGGAAATACGGTGCTGCTGGTGATGCACGATCTGTCGCTCGCCGCCCGCTACGCGGACAATATCGTGATGCTGCATAACGGGTCGGTGTACGCGACCGGTACTCCGGAGGAAGTCATTACGGTTTCGAGTCTGCGAGAGGTATATGGCGTAGACGCGTACCTCGACCGGGATGCTCACGGTTTGCGCGTATCGGTTGAACGAATCAGCACTCCGCAGGCGGTTTCGTGAGCGGGCGGGAGTCTGCACGGGACGAAAACGCCTTCTGGGTGCAGTACATTGCAGAGCGAAACGGCGAGTGTCAGCTCGACGACTACAGCGCGGATGTATGGCGTGCGCTACGCGGTCTGTGGAACCACTACCGGCTCTGTCGCTCGGCGTCCATTCTTGAGGTCGGACCTGGTTGGGGCAACTACTCTTTTCGCCTGGTAGAGGCCTTTGATCGCTTTGCCGTTGCGGACCTGGCACCCGTAATTCTTGACTACATCGCGGAGCAGTGCAGCAGGCGGGGAACTCGTCGTGTCGTAACTCACGAATGTACGCTTGAATCGCTCCCGTTTGAAAACGAGTTCGACGCCGTGCTCGCAGTCAATTGCTTTTACCGGTGTGAATCACTTCAGGAAGCCGCTACGCAAGCCAGTAGAGCGGCTCGAGATCTTGTAGTATTCGGTATCACCAGCGGTCCAATTCGCGACGATGTCGCGCGGGTCGCCGCCGTTGTCACGCATGAGCCGAAGCGCGAGCCCTATACATGGCGCAATCTACTTGACGCAGCACACAGTGCCGGCTTTCGCCCACAGGTGCTCTCTGTCCCGTTGGTCCGCAGGTACACCTACGCGACTATCGAAGAAGCCACAACCGCCGTCAAGAATCGTTTTCGTTCGTGGGAAGAGTCATCGACGGTTGACGTCGCGTCTCTTATTAAGCCAGCGTACACACATACATCCGACGGATTTAGTCTTGAGCACGGATTCGAGATGGGACTTGTACATTGGAGTACTACGTTTTCTTGACCTTTTAACAGGGTTTATTCAACTAAGAGCGATGAGTAGGCTGCCGATGCTACACTACAAATCCAGGGCCGGGAGCAGTACGCAAATCAGCTTCGCTCAGCCTTCTGCGATTGTATCCACGATCGCTACGTCAGGTCCGGCCGTAGCGAATCGACCGCAATATCGAAGGCCCGGCGATGTATCGCCCAGAGTTCCATCTGCTCGGCAGCCGTGGGGCCGAGCACGGTCAGCGCGACTGGCACCCCGCGCAGGCTAACCTGCGCCGATAACACCGAAAGTGGCTGGCCTGCCCGCACGGCACGCCAGACTTGCGCCAGCACCTGCGTTTCGCCGCCGCGTCTACTGTGGTTGTATAGGAGTTCAGGTCCGGTAGGAATGGTAATATCATTCGCTTCGAACGTATGAAGCGTCACGGCTTCAATTTCAGCTGCGGTGATGCGTCCCTCAACCCCTGCGACGGCGACCAGAGCGCCGAGCAGCTGGTCGTTATCTCGATGCTCGAAGTGCCGGATCGCGCCGCCGTCGGGCGGGCTGGTTCCGGCTTCCCGTTCATGCCACAGCTGTGAAACCATAAAGCGTACCGGGCGTTCTGTTATTAGTTCCGTCTCGTAGAAGGGTTCGGCAAACGGTTGCCCGCTCGGAGCCAGCAGGCGGAAATGAGCAACCGCCATGTAGGCGGGTTCCTGGGCATGGGGGTCAGGAGAAGCCATGCGGCTGTCGATCAGAAATATGTGGGCACCGTCTTTGATCGGTGTTAGCCGGTGCCACACGGCCTCTGTTTCCGCTTCGTCCAAAACCAGCGCATCCCCCACCTGTCCGAAACGCGAAGGTAGCTCGCGCCAGTCAATTAACTGGTAGCGAGCGTTGCCAATGTACACGCGAAGCCAGTCGGCGGGGTGCACCTCCCGCGGTAAAAAGGCGCACGCGATCACCGTTTCTCCAGGCCCGGCAGGATCGAAGAAGCGCGCCATGCGCACCAGTGGCCGGGCAGCAGTCGGTTCGCTCCGGTCAAGGATCTGTATACGCCAGCTACGAGGCAGAGCAAGCTGAAACCCCAGCGGACCCGGAAACTCATTTTCCATCTGAACACGGTGATACTGCTCTTCGAGGGTAGCGGGGTCAGAAGCGGGCGTAGTTAAGAGTGTTGGAGTGTCTGTCACGAGCGGTTTCCTTGTGTTTAGAGCCTATCATCGACGTAGGTAGTTCGACGAGTCTAACATCAGGGGTACATGGAGATCGGTTACCGTGGATTCTGTATTTGTTCACCCACTGGCCAAGAGTTTTCCGTGTAATGCTGTCATAACCGTTTCGGAAGACACGCGGTGACACGCGACATGGGTCGCGGGATCCGGTTTTTCTCGTGGCGCATACGAGCGCGCGTCTCGATGGCAGTTGAGTCCGAACGAACTTAATCTCGAGCATAGATTCGGGATGGGACTTGTCCACTGCAATGCAACGTTTTCTTGACCTTCCAACCGGGTTCATTCAACTATGAGCGATGAACGCAGGCAGCGATAGATCCGCTCACCGGACTCCTCACCCGCGAACCCTTCCTCAACGAGCTCCGTGACAAAATCCGTGGTTTGACCGCGAATCAGGGTTGGCTGTATCTGGTCTTCATCGACCTGGACAAGTTCAAGCCAATAAACGACGTGTACGGGCACGATGCAGATGATCGTGTGTTGAGTCAGATAGGAGAGCGACTCCTCAGTAAAATGAGTCCAAAAAAGGTCGACCTCACACTTGAGATCATTGAGTCACCACACTTTCGCGACCACGACCGCGCATTCAGCGCCCTGCAACTGGCTCGCGAAATGGGCGCTCAGGTAGTGCTCGACCATTTCGGAAGCGGGACATCATCCACGATTCTGGTACGACGCGGCGGTCCTGAAAGACCTGCGGTGTGACCTGATACAGGGAAAATTATGGTCAGATCCCTTGACCGTCGCTGAAGTCGAAGAGATATTCCTGCAGGAACGCGCCTGGAGCGCGTACCGTGTGCGCCGAAAAACGTAATGGAGATGGACTCGTGCCTGCAGCTGCAAAAACAGTTTTCCGCCCCTACAGACGCCGTCTTGTTTTCACCTACACGCTTTCATTGACCGAGTTCATCCTTGAACTCATGTACCCGTTCACGATTGGCCTCGCCATCAACGGCTTTATCGCAGGAGAGGGTCTCGTGAGCATCGTTCCGTTAACTGCCGTCTGGATAGCCCAGTCAGCGGTCGGAGCGTTCTATCAGATGGGAGCCGCGCGAATGGTGGCGCGCATATATACGGATATCTCGGGACGACTCGCTCTCCGGGACCGTGTATCACAGGACGCGACGAGCGAAGTCGCAGCTCGCGTGACCATGGTGGAGAACGTCGGCTACGCACTGGCCGACGTCGTTCCGATGCTCATAGGCGGGATCGTCACAATCGTTGGATCGACTGTCATGCTCTTCCTGTTTGACCTGCGCGCGGGCATCGTTGCGCTCGCACTTGTCGCGATTATCGCGGGCCTGCAGTGGTGGTTCAGCGTTCGCGCAGTCGACCTGAATCAGAAAATAAACACGCTGCGAGAGTCTCAGGTCAGCGTCGTCGTATCGGCGATACCGGCCCGCATTACCGATTATCTGCGCGCCCTGACCCGCTTGAAGGTAAAGTTCAAGGATGTGGAAACCGGTGTGTGGACCATGGCGGATGTGTTCGCCCTCGCTGCAATCCTCGTTGTACTGTACCTTGTCGCGGGCGACGGCGCGTACAATGCGGGGGCTATCTATTCCATGGTCGCCTACGTTATGAATCTCACCGATTCCCTCGAGAACGCTCCAATTCTGGTCGATGAAGGCGCGCACCTCTACGACGTCGCGTCACGCGTGGCTGCGGAAGTGGAGCCGTAAACACACCACCCCTTGATTCTTCCGCGCTCGCCGGTAGCATAGAGGGCATGCCCGACTCCAACACACCACGTCGCAGCAAGGCTTCCGCTGACGCTGAGACCTACTACGATGGATCTGACGCCGATGGATTTTACGCTTCCATCTGGGGCGGAGAGGATATCCACATAGGGATATACGATTACGCGGGGGAATCGATACGCGATGCGAGTCGCCGTACGGTCGCCACAATGGCCGGCAAGGTAAAGCTCTCGGCTGCCGATTCGGTCATAGACCTCGGCGCCGGGTACGGAGGGTCAGCACGTTACCTTGCCGCCCGGTACGGCTGCCGTGTTACCTGCCTGAATGTCAGCGAGGTACAGAACAGCCGCAACCGGAAACTGACCTCCGAGCAGAATCTGACCGGGCAGATTACCGTGGTGTATGGCGACTTCGAGAATCT
>RECN01000158.1 GCA_007694005.1 Spirochaetaceae bacterium | reverse complement strand
GGAGTCGAATATGCGTGGTAGGAGATGCATCGCGCCGCTCACAATGTGGTGTGCGGGGTTGCTGTTTGTTTCGTGTGTTTCCGTTCCGGTCACTCCTCGAAGTTCCATGCAAACCGGAATCTGGGATCTGAATGAAGAGTTGCTGTACCGGTACTGGGCAATGGCCGAAGCTGCCTGGCGCGAGCAGCAGCAGTTTCGCAATGCGCCCTGGGAGCTCGATTATTTTTCCAGCGAGGAAACAGCAACGCTTGCGGTCGCGATCCATTACGACGACGCCTACCACATTGCGTTTCGGGCAACTCACGACCGCGCCGGATCGCCGGATCAGTATCTCAATCTGTATGCGGTGCCACGTCGCCCGAAATACCTTGAGCCGGATACGTCGTTTCGAGCACACAGCGGGTACCTTCTGCGCTACGAGTCGATTCGGACCGAGTTGCTGTCGCGGGTATTCGCACATAGGGACCAAACGGTCATACTCGTTGGAGCGAGTGCAGGAGGAGCACTCGCAACGCTCGCGTTCGAAGAAGTCCGCCGTACGGCACCCGATGTCGACCTGCGCCTGATCACGTACTCATCGCCTCGTGTACTGACACGTGCGACCCGGGAAATGCTTCTGGACGAAGAAAACAGAGTGGTTCGGGTAGTATATTCGAACGATATTGTGCCGGCACTTCCCCCGGCATTGTTCGGGTATCGGCATCTGGGGTCTCATATACAGATCGGCAAGCCTCGTGGTCCTGTGTCACTATCGGTTCGCGACCATCACCCGCGCACGCGTGAGGCATTACGTGATCTGCTCATTGAATCCGGAGTCGATCGCGGGAGTCTCGGGTACTGATACTTCAGGAGGATAACGTTGGCTATAGTGCAGGTCACGGATCACGAAGCGTATCGACGTCTTACGGTGCAGTCGGCGCACATCGACAGTGAAACCGCCGGGACGGTAGAAGCAGAGGTGCTGCCGCTCATAGACGGACGCCGCATAGTTCTTGACCTTTCACAGGTTCGCTATGTCGATAGTACGGGACTCGGATGCATACTCCGCGTAGTCCGATCGTCGGCGGCGAAAGGGTCGAAGGTTGTTCTGTGCAGTCCAACGCCGGCGGTTCGGATGCTTCTGGACTTCTCGCAGCTGAAGCAGTTTGCAGAAATATCCGACTCCTGTGACATCCTGGAAACGCTGTCGGAGAATACCTGATGATGGCGGTTCCCTTCCTCCTTCTGATAGCCGGTATTGTCGGACTCATCTACGGTGCAGACCTTCTGGTCAGAGGTTCATCGCGCCTCGCCCTCGGGTTCGGAGTGTCGCCACTGTTTGTCGGCATTACCATAGTTGCCGTGGGAACCTCTGCCCCTGAACTCGTTGTCAATCTTGTCGGTGTTGTACGCGGAGCGACCGATATTGGCTACGGTAACGTTCTTGGCAGCAACGTGTTCAACATTCTGGCGGTGCTCGGAGTCGCGGCGCTGATTCGTGACGTACCGATAGGGCGTGCAACGACGCGAATAGAGATTCCTCTGTGTGTGCTGAGCGCTGCAGTACTTCTGATCGTGGCGAATGATCCGGTCATAGGCGGGGACACAACGGCCCGGATTCAACGAAGCGAAGGTCTGCTTCTGTTGGGGTTTTTCCTTGTATTCGTGGCGTATACGGTGTCGCTTGCCCGCAGGGAACCAGAAGCGCTTCCTCTTTCGGGAGACGCTGCCGTTCCCCCGGCTGTCTCAGGCCGTCTGCGAGCGGTAGTACAGCTGGTACTGGGCTTAGCCGTACTGCTTGTTGGAGGTCGAATTGTGGTTGACGGGGCGACCGATCTGGCGACGATATTAGGCCTTTCTGAACGTGTTATTGCAATTCTTGTCGTTGCAGTTGGTACGTCACTGCCGGAGCTTGCGACTTCGGTGGTTGCGGCACGCTCGGGAGAACTCGATATAGCGGTCGGGAATGCCCTTGGCTCATGCCTGCTCAACGCCTTTCTCATCCTCGGGCTGACCGCAACGATACAGCCGATTACCATCCCTGCCGGGAGTAACCTTGACCTCTTTGCCTATCTGACAGCGTCGGTGCTTCTCTTTCTCTTCGTGTTTACCGGGAAGGGCAGAAAGATCGACCGGCGTGAGGGAGGCGTCTTCGTACTTTTATACGGGGTCTATGTTGCAGCGCTGTTCCTGATCTGAATGCAGGGTGCGTGTCGAGGATCTTACTGACTCGTTTCGTTCCCGTGGACTTTCCGTTCGAGCGCCGAAAGGAGAATCTCGAACTGGTCACGAACCTGAGGTGCAGCGTCTACGATGTCCTTATGCGCCTCAAGTACGTAGTCGTCGGTCAGAAGGTCCTTACGTTGCACAGGAACCTTGTCGAGCACTTTTGATTTCAGTTCGGCCATCCCGTCTTCATAGATGATGGGAAGATACCCGTACAGATGGCAGGTCTTGAGTATATCTCCGACTGCCTCAGAGGGGTTGCACAGCCACGCTTTGCCACCACTTCGCTTCATGAAGCGTACCAGTTTCAGCAGTGTCCCGATTGTTGTTGAGTCAATGTATTCTGTGTTCGAGAGATCAAGAAAAATCTCGCGAATACTCGACTGGCTTACGACATCACTTACGTGTTCGAAGAGGGAGTAGGCGGTCAACGCCTGTATCCTGCCTTCGGCAAAAAGAATGAGGGTCTGTTTTTGCTTCAGGTAGTATATGTGTCCGGCTTCGCTCACAGTTGTCAGCATAGTACGAAAGGCATTTCATCGCCTACCACGTACCCTTGATTTGCTTCGCTTTCGCGCCTTTTCGCACGATTGAGCAAGCCAGCAGATGACGCTACAATACCGGTCCCGGAGGTATTGTGGATAGTCGTACGGCCAGGTGGGGCTATGTTTCAGGATGGCTCTCCATAGGCGTGAACTCGTTCCTCGCCGCGCTGAAATACTGGGCGGGAGTTACCACCGGTTCCGTCGCGCTCATTGCTGACGCGTGGCACACGATATCCGATACCCTTTCATCGATAGCAGTGCTTTTTGCCACCCGTACGTCGCGTAAGCCAGCTGATCCTGAGCATCCCTTCGGACACGGACGGGCCGATCTCATAATCGGCGTTGCGATCGGTGTGCTCATAGGTACCGTCGGGCTCAACTTTGCTCTGGATGCGATCGCGTCGCTGAACTCGCCGCGCGTCGTCGAGTACGGGCGGCTCGGTATTACTGCGGTGCTGGTTTCCATCGTTGCCAAGGAGTTACTCGCCCAGTTCGCGTTTTTCGCAGCCCGACGCAGCAAAATGGAAGCGATCCGGGCTGATGGATGGCACCATCGCAGCGACTCAGTAACGTCGGTGCTCGTGCTCCTTGGCATACTGTTCGCCGGATCAGAGTACTGGATCGACGCGGTGCTCAGTCTGCTTGTCGCTCTGTTTCTGATCGGGGCTGCGTGGAAGGTTATCTGGGATTCGGCACGGCCACTGCTCGGAGAGTCACCGAATCAGCGAACCATAGCCGGGATCCGCCGCATAGGAGACCGTATCAGCCCGATCTTTGAGTCTGTCCACCACATACACGTGCATCGCTATGGTACCCACACGGAAATGACCTGCCACGTGAACGTCGATAAAAATATGTCCGTCGGGGATGCACACGACCTGGTCGACGATTTTGAGCAGGCACTTCGCGATGGACTGGGTATCGAGCCGACGGTGCATATCGAGCCTCGCAAGGATCCCGACCAGATGCAGGCGCCTCGTACTGAGTCCTAGTTCGAGCGGGCCTGCAGGAGCTGCGCCCACCGGGCACTATGTGCGACGCTCGGGAGCGCCCGTCGGCACAAACCGGTTTCGCGGAGCACAACCGCCGGTTCCCGGGGATAGATCGACACCTTACTACCAACGGAAAGCGAGCCTGTGTACTCGGTATGCGCGAGATAGTCGACGTGGCCGAAACGCACCCGAAATGTAACGTCGTGTCCCCTGAACTCCCGCGAGATGACTTCACCACTGTGGTTCGTTCCGCTCGCGTCTGCGGGGGAAAGACCGAGGTGTTCGGGGCGTAGCGACAGAAGGACCGGACCCTCGGCGTCAGGGACGATCGGAATCGTACCCAGCTCCGTCTCGGCAACCGCGCCCTTCGCGGTTCCCCGCAAAAGATTTGCTCGCCCGAGAAACTGGGCGACGAAGCTCGTTTCCGGATGGAGGTAGATCTCTTCGGGTCTTCCGACCTGTTCCAGGGCACCGGCGTGCATGACGCCGACCCGGTCACAGAACGAAAGCGCTTCTTCCTGGTCGTGAGTCACAAGGATGGCGCTGACATCCGCACATTTCAGGAGTGTCCGTATATCGCGGCGTGTCGTCTCCCGAAGCGCGGCATCAAGGTTTGAGAATGGTTCATCGAGCAGAATCAGCTCCGGATTCGAGGCAAGCGTTCTCGCAAGCGCCACGCGTTGTTGCTGGCCCCCGGACAGCTCATGCGGCATACGGTCAGCTTCCCGCTCGAGTCCGACGAGCTCAAGAAGCTCTTCGCCGCGTTTTTTCCTGTTGCGGCGTTCCACCCCGCGCAAGCCGAACATGACGTTCCCGACCACGGATCTGTTCGGGAACAGCGCATAATCCTGGAACACGAAACCGATCTTTCGCTTTTCAGGAGGCAGGCCTCCTATGGAAACGCCGTCGAGCAGGATGTCGCCGCTGTCGGGATGTTCAAACCCGGCTATGATGCGAAGCGTTGTCGTCTTTCCGCATCCGCTGGGGCCGACAAGCCCGAAGATTTCACCCGACTCAAGGTGAAACGATGCATCTGATACTGCCGGCATGAGAGAAGGTTCGAAACATTTGGTGATGTTCTGCACGTCGAGATGATACATGATACAGACCTCCTGACAGCCGTCAGTGACGACCCTCGTACTTTAGCATAAGACCCACGAAAAAACTCGAGAACAGCACAATCGCCGCCGCGTAAGGCGCAGCGTCCACAAGCTGTGCTTCTGATGTGCGTGAGAATACGGCCACGCTGAGCGTGGTAAAACCGGTCGGAGCGAGCAGAAAAGCCAGCGGAAGCTCTTTCATCGCCATGACGAATACCAGGGTAAAAGATGCGAATACTCCGCTCCTGAGTAAAGGAAGTACTGCATACAGGAATGCGGCTTGCGGACTGTATCCGAGGCTTCGGGCAGTCTCGTCGAGTTTTCGTGGCGCGAGCATCAAGGTGCTTCGTATGGGCCCGATGGCAAGCGCGAGGAAATTCATGGCATACGCAAATATCAGCAGCGGTAAGCGCTGATACAGAAAAGGCACGCCACGCAGGGAGAAAAACACGAACGCAAGGGCCAGGGCCAGTGGGGGTACGGCGTAGCCAATGTACGCGGTGCGTTCGGCGATCATTGTGGTGCGGGACGGATAGCGCACCCGTGCGTAGGCGAGCGGCAGCGCGAGCAGGACGGCAAGCACCGCGGCAGGAACCGCGGCGGCCGTGCTGTTCAGGAAGAGCTCGAAGATGCGTCCCATCTCTCCCCACGGAGGCCGTTGCAGCATCCACCAGAGCAGGCTGAACACCGGCATGCCTATGGATGCACACAGTACAAGTACGATAAACGCCCACGAGGCGAGTCTGCCGAGTCGGCCGACGTGCACCAGCCGGTGCTTTCTGCCGACCCCGCTTCCGAGACGGGAATACCGTACCGAACGAAGGAGCCGTGCTTCCAGAATGACCGGTCCCGCAGTCATTACAAGCAGGATGAGTGCCAGAACCGAGGCGTACGTGCGGTCGAAGGCCCCCGCGTACTGAGTGTATATCGCGAAGCTGAACACCTCGTACCGCATGAGGGCGACGGCTCCGAAATCGCCGAGGGTGTACAGGGCAATGATGACCCATCCGGCGAGCAGGCCGGGAAGCAGCATGGGGATAACAACTTTCATGTAGACCTGAACGGGGGAGTACCCGAGGCTTCGTGCGGATTCTTCGACACCCGGATCAAGGCTTCGAAACGCCGAGCGGACATTCAGGAACATATACGGGAACGAGTAAAGGCTGAGCGCAGCTATAGCGCCGACGAGCCCGGTCGGTCTGGCTATCTGCAGTCCTGCGAGTGCTGCAATACCGTTGCGACCACCAAGGCTCAGGAGTGCGTGAGCCATTACGTATCCGGGTATCGCGAGGGGCATGACGGATGCGAGGGTGATCCATCGCATGCCCTTGAGATCGGTACGCGTCACAATCCACGCGAGAGGTACCCCGATCAGCGTTGTCACGGTGAGGACACCACCGGTGAGCAGTATCGTGTTCACAAAAAGATCGAGCGTTCGACGTCGCCAGATCAGGTCACGAAGTATGGCGGGATCGGCCTCTGCTGCACGCAGCACGAGATAACTCAGCGGCACACCCATGGCCAGCACGATGAAAAGAGGCGTGATAAGCAGAAATGCCGGAATGCTCGTGACATTCCGGCGTGAACGGTGCGGTGTGTCTGTCATGAGTGCAACAGTATTCGCCCCCGACGCTCGTGTCGGTGCTTACAGTGCACCAGCCCGCCTGAGCAGGTTGAGCGTTCCTTCAAGGTCTTCCAGATCATCAAGGTCTATTTCGGGAGCAACTTCAATTACGCGGTCAAAGGATTCAAGGACTCCGGCAGGTACGACCGAATCGATAACCGGGTACTCGTACACGATTTCGGTGAAGTACTCCTGTGCAGCAGTATCCAGAAGAAAACGGATAAACTCAATGGCCTCGTCTCGATTCGCCGCATTTCGCAGGACACCGACGCTCGCAACGTTCACGAGGTTCCCTATGTCACCGTCAGCAAAAAAGCGCTGGCGTACCGGGAAGCTCGGGTCATCGGCGAGGAAGCGCAGAAGGTAGTAGTTGTTCGTGATCCCCATTGCTACTTCTCCGGCGCCAAGAGCCTCCACGATTGCCGTATTGTTCCTGTAGATCTGGGCTTCGTTTGCGATCATGCCTTCTACCCATTCCTGTGTCCGACTGTCTCCGTAGCGCACACGCATGGCGGTCACGAAAGACTGAAACGACCCGTTGGTCGGTGCCCAGCCAACCAGTCCGCGGTACTGTCGGTCAACAAGGTCGAAAATGCTGTCCGGGAAGGCTATCCCTTCCACCAGGTCGGGAGCATAGGCAAGGACCCGTGCACGACCGCTTGTCGCAATCCACTCCGCGCGTTCGCTCTGGTACAGTGAGGGAAGCAGTGCAAAAAGCTCATCCGGCAGCTCCTGCAGCAATCCTGCACTCGCAACAGCACCGAGAGCACCGGCGTCCTGTCCCCAGTACAGATCAGCAGGGGAGCGATCACCCTCTTCCTGTAACAGCACCGCGAGTTCCGCGGTTCCTCCGTAGCGCACATTGACCTGTATACCGCTGGCTGCTTCGAACTGCTCTATGAGCGGTGCGACGAGGCTTTCACCCCTTCCCGAGTACAGTGTGATTGATCGCTGGTCTGTCTGTTCCGATCGGCCCGCGGCAAAAAGCGTTGCCGCCGACAGTAGCAGGACTCCCGTGGCAAGTGCCGTCCTCAGCAGGTATCGAAAGTACGTAGTCATCTGTCACTCCTTTTCGTCGTTGTTCCATATTCTGAGGCATTTCTATTACACGTATTATGTTTGCGTCAATAACAAAAGTTAGTCGGCTCTAACAATTACCGATTTTTTCATGGAGAAATTGAAATTCCGTACCATGAATCCGCGCAAGGGGATAAAACTTTTCCGTGAGGGCATCAGGACGCCGTCACTGTCGAACCGTTTCAGATGAAGCGGTGACACGCGCCCTGTGCCGTACAGACCGGTGATCAGGTGTTTCCCTAAGCCAGACTGCCGTATTCTGAGGAAATTCGCGGGAAGCCTGACTGGCAGTCCCTCCCTGACCCGCGGGGTATCGAACTCGAGCGTGCACCTGTGTGTACCGTCCATGTCGAGGTTCGCAGAGACCATTCCTGTATCCCAGTGCAGCTCAATACCGGCGGTCATCTTTGGTACGGCCCAGTTTCTGCGCCCCCAGTAGGTGCTTTCATCTGAGTCCACGTACATGTGGGTGACCTGGGCCTGAAACCAGCTTCCCGGTACCGGAAACACCAGGCTGAATACCTCGTTGTAGGGGCCTACCGGTGAGGATGTGTATTCGACCGCACAGATTACGGCAAGGCGGGGTATGCGAGTGCCCTGCGGGCCTGCCTCCAAGGCAGTTCCGGCTCGGAGGATGCCGAGGACACCGAAGGCCCTCCCTTCAAGGGTCCAGGGCGCCGGAGCGTGCACCTTCGGGATATATTCTGAGCCCATGGTATCTAGTTCATGGAAGGTTTGAAGCCGGTCTCGGCTACAATCTGGTAGAATCCGCCTTTCTGGCCGAGTGCGTGTTTCCATGCTGTTTCCGGATCGGGGTGGAACACGATATCGGTGCGAATCTGCTGCAGAAGCCAGGATCCTTCCCGCAGCTCGTACTCGAGCTGTCCGGGACCCCACCCGCAGTATCCAGCATAAAAATGTATGGCTGGATGATCCGCCGGTGCCGAAACGTCCCAGGACTCGGCAAGCCAGGACAGCAGTTCGGGGCTTGCCGGCTCGAATACGACGCCGGGCGCCGGGCGCAGCGCGTGTTCGTTCTCGGGAGCTCCCGGGATACCACCGTGCAGGATGAATAAATACTCCTGCTGCACCGGTCCGCCGACAAATACGGAGGCATCTCCTATCATTGTTCCATGAAGATCATCGATGGCCACGCCGAGAGACGTTTCCGACTGCCGGTTCACCACGAGGCCAAAGGCCCCGTCCGTGTTGTGCTGTATGATGATGACGACGGTCCGGTAGAAATTCGGATCAATGAGATCCGTTTCCGAGATGAGCACATATCCTTCGAGTGAATCCGGGTATTCGCGCTCGCTGGGGGCTACCAGCGGGTCATCCGGATCGTGAAACGCAGCCATAGTATTCCTTCCGTACTCAGTATACGGGCATAAGAGGCGGATAGGCTACCATGCATTCCCGGCATCCCGGCAAAGGGCTTTCTCAAGGGCCGCGAGCTGTGCATACTCGGTCCTGACGTGAGTGAGATTTATCGAGTCGATCCGGTTACACGGTTACCGTATGGAGTAAGCCGACATTTCGCGGCTCTTGCCGATACGGAAGACCCTTTTCGTGATCCTATTGCGGCGCAGTACATACCGACACCAGGCGAACAGACTGTTCTGAGCTACGAAGATCCTGATCCGATAGGCGACGGACAGTATACGGTCGTACCACGTCTGGTGCACCATTATTACGATCGTGCGCTGCTTCTGGTCAACGACAGATGCGCCACCTACTGTCGCTACTGCTTCAGACGGCATTTCACCGGCCACGGAGCCGGGCACGTCACCTCGGCTGAACTCGAAACCATCTGTACCTACCTTAGTGCTCATACCGAGATACAGGAGGTGCTCCTTTCCGGAGGGGACCCCCTGATGCTGGCTGATACCGAGTTTTTCGGTATCATCGACCGACTCCGTGTGGTGCGGGATCTTATCGTGCGGGTATGCACCCGTATGCCCGTTGTTCTGCCGAATCGCATAAGCGATAGTTTTGCCCGCATGCTCGGCGAACGGCGGCCCGCCTGTATGGTGGTCCATGTGAACCATCCCAGGGAGCTCACACCACAGTTCCGCGCAGGGGTCGACAGACTCCTCGCCCACGGCATCACGACTGCATCACAGACGGTTCTTCTGCAGGGCGTCAACAACGATGCAGACGTCCTCGAGCAGCTGTTCCGGGGGCTGCACCGCATGAGCGTCCGTCCCTATTACCTGTTTCAGGGTGATCTGGCTTCCGGCACTTCGCATTTCAGGGTTGATCTCGGGCGAGGCCTTGAGATCATGCGGATTCTCAGGTCAAGGCTCTCCGGGCTGGCTCTCCCGACCTACGCGGTTGATCTTCCCGGAGGCGGAGGCAAGGTGCCCGTAGAGGCAAGTCTCGTACGGACGACCGAGACCGACTACATCCTCCGTGACGGAGCCGGTAAAGAGTGGACCTATCCGCGCGAACCCGACCGTACCGGCTCCCCAGACAGCCCGCGTACGCCGGAGGACCCGAAAGATGACAGTTCTCAGGATTTCCCTTCGAAATTCTCTTGAACTTTCCCGTCTCTCCATGAATGCTGTGAGGTGTGTTAAAAGATTCTGTCTACTTTGACCGGCGTCTCGAACCCGAAGCCGGACGGATTC
>RECN01000121.1 GCA_007694005.1 Spirochaetaceae bacterium | reverse complement strand
CATGATCAAGCTGAAAAAGGTCTGTGTTCATGGCGTTCCGAGTGTACGCGAACTCTGCTGAACGCCTCAATAAGCACCGCCCCCCGGATTTGACGGTTTTTTGTGCAGACAGTAGGCTTAAAGGGAACACACTCTCCGCCTGCCTCATGGTATTCGGAGAAAACGAAGGGGTTTGTTATGGTTAACAAGAGAATAGTTTTAAACGTTCTCCTTTCGATCTTGATCCTTCTCTTTCCGTTTTCGGTGTTTTCCGGAGGAAGTGCCGAGCCGGAGGACGCCGCGAAGGGTCCGGTGACGGTTGCTTCGAAGATCGATACGGAAGGAGCACTGCTTGGCAGCATGATTGTGCAGCTGCTTCAGCAGGATGGGTTCGACGTGGTGGATAACACCGAGTTCGGGCCGACGGACGTCATTCGGCAGGCCATTATCTCCGACGAGATCGACATATATCCCGAGTATACAGGTAATGGAGCCTTCTTTTTTGACGAGGCGGGAGACGAACTCTGGCGAGATCCTGTTCTCGCCTATGAACGGGTTCGCGAGCTCGATCGTGAAGCGAATGATATCGAGTGGTTGACGCCCGCGCCGGCAAACAACACCTGGGCGATTGCCGTTCGGAGCGATCTTGCCGATGAAACCGGTCTTACGAGTCTTGAAGATCTTGCCGACTTCGTGAACCGGGGTGGTGACATTCGCCTTGCAGCGAGCGAAGAGTTTGTGACGCGACCCGACGTACTTCCGGCTTTTGAGGAGGCCTACGAGTTCAGTCTCGACTCCGAGAACCTGGTCGTGTTCTCGGGAGGTAACACCGCCATGACCATTCGGGCGGCGGCACAGCAGACCGACGGAGTCAACACCGCGATGGCGTATGGAACTGACGGAGAGCTTGCGGCCCTTGGACTGCGTGTTCTTACCGATACTCTTGGCGTTCAGCCTGTATACGAGCCGGCACCTATCGTTCGTAGTTCCGTGCTCGAGCAGTATCCGGAGATCGAGTCGATTCTGGCACCGGTGTTTGAGGCCTTAAGCCTTGAGACCCTGCAGACGCTGAACTCACAGATTGCCATCGAAGGTCGCGCCGCGTCAGATGTTGCGTCCACGTGGCTCAGAGCGAGCGGGTTTCTGGATTAGCGCGGTACGCGTCTGTGGATACCGACTCCGGCGCCACGGTTGAATCGTGGCGTTTAGATAAACCCGTCGCACTCGCCGTTATTTTCGGTGCGGCGGGTATACTTCTGCCCCTGTTTACGATCCGCGAGCACCGTCTCGATGGCGGGACAGGCTTGAGCGTGCTTTCGGCTTCTGTACCGTACAGCGTTCTCCTCGCCGTCTGCATACTGGTGCCGGCCGTGATCATTCTTGTGCGTACAAACGCGAAGATCCGGGCGGGGCTTCTCGCAGGCACAGGATCGGTCCTCATTGTTCTTCCATGGCTGCTCGCTGGAATACTGGGTAGTCGCGAACTGCTCGAACTTGAGCTCGATCTCGGGCGTGTTGCCCCGGCCGGTGGTTTCTGGTTCCTGACTCTCAGCGGCATGATTCTTGTTTCCGAGTTTTCCCGCCGGGTACAGGGATGGACAGGAACACTGCTTGTCGCCGCGATTCTTCTCTGCGTATTCGCGATGTTCCGGCTCGGACTGCTCGAAGATATCGCCTTTATCCGCGAATACCGGGTGCGCGAGCAGCGGTTTCTCTCGGAAGTGATTGCGCATCTGCGCATAGCGGCTATGGCAGTCGGTTCTGCGGTACTCGTCGGTGTTCCTGCCGGCATAGTCTCGTACCGCTACCGCGTCGTGCGAAAACCTGTGTTCAGTGTCGTCAGTGGACTCCAGACCATCCCCAGTCTGGCGCTTTTTGGTCTCATGATCGCGCCGCTCGCGTTTCTGTCACAGCGCTATCCGTTTCTCAGACAGCTGGGTATACGAGGTGTAGGAAACGCACCCGCAATAATAGCTCTGTTTCTGTACAGTCTTCTTCCCATCCTCCGTAACACGTATACGAGCCTCTCGGTTATAGATCCGGCAGTCATAGAAGCCGGAAAGGGAATGGGCATGACTCAGAAACAGCTGCTATTCATGCTGGAGATTCCTGTCGCCCTGCCGATTATACTCAGCGGTATACGCGTTGCTTCCGTACAGACAATCGGAAACACGACCGTCGCCGCCCTGATCGGAGCGGGAGGTCTCGGTAACTTCGTTTTCCAGGGACTCGGGCAGGCTTCGCCTGATCTGATCGTTATGGGTGTCATTCCTATCGTGGTGCTGGCGATTGTTATCGACCGTGTGTTCGCGTTTTTTATCGGTCGGGTTATACCGGGTGCCCGGAACGTGGAGTAGCTAATGATAGAGTTCGACAGGGTCGTAAAATACTACGGTACTCACCGCGCTCTCGACGGTGTTTCGTTCACGGTCCCGGACGGATGCGTGACCGTGCTCATTGGACCCTCGGGCTGTGGTAAATCCACGAGTCTCAAACTCGTGAACCGCCTCCTTGAGCCTGACGATGGTTACGTCCGCGTGAACGGAAGACCGGTAAAGAGTTTTGCAGTCGAGGAACTCCGGCGGGGTATCGGCTATGTCATACAGAGCGCAGGCCTTCTTCCGCACATGACGGTCCAGGATAACATCGGTCTGGTTCCCCGACTGCTCGGTCGCGATAAGGCCTGGAGACGCGCACGCGCGCGCGATCTGCTGGATCTTATTGGTCTGGATCCTCACGCTTACGCCCGGAAGTACCCTTCGCAGCTGTCCGGTGGAGAAGCGCAGCGGGTCGGTGTGGCCAGAGCGCTCGCCGCCGACCCGCCTATACTTCTTATGGACGAACCCTTCGGCGCGGTCGACCCTCTGAACCGGGAGACGCTGCAGAATGAGTTTATCTCCCTGCAACGGAAACTGAAGAAGACCGTCATTTTCGTTACGCATGACCTTGACGAGGCGGTTCGTGTCGCCGACAGGATCGTGCTCCTGCAGGACGGTCTGGTTATACAGGAAGCGGCGCCTGAAGAGCTTCTCGGTCGTCCGTCCAATGCGTTCGCCCGGGACTTCGTCGGGACTGATCGGGCCCTGAAGCGTCTCGGCAGGTTTTCCGTCTCCGACTACATGTCGCACGATACGCGTAGGGTCGGAACGAAAGACCATGCCTCAGTACCCGTCGACGCGACCCTGCGGGAAGCACTATCGAGAATACTCGCTATTCCATCCGATGAGATTTCGGTAATCGATGCTCAAAACCGGACGTTGGGGTCGATTTCGCTCGAGGCGATACGGCGCGCAGGCTGCGGCGGGGAGAGCTCGTGAAAGCGCGGAGCTCACACATCGTTCCCATTGTCATCGGTCTTTGTCTTGTTTTCGGCTCGTTCATCTTTTCGGTGGGTTTTCGGGAAATGGTCCTTCGTGCGCTCTTTCCGGCGACCCGGGAGCTCATCTATCTGCGAACCGGTCTGCCACATATGCTTGGAGAGCACCTGTCGCTCGTACTCCTGTCGAGCGTACTCGCTTCGATAGCAGGTTTTAGCCTTGGTGTTTTTGTAACGAGACCCTACGGACGGGAGTTTCTTCCGCTCGTACGTGGATTGTCCAGTTTTGCCCAGACCTTTCCACCTGTTGCAATTCTGGCGCTTGCGTTCCCGGTTCTCGGATTCGGATTCAGGCCTACGGTTGCTGCGCTGTTCGCCTTCGGCATTCTGCCTGTACTCAATAACACCATTGAGGGAATCGAATCCGTCGATGCGAGTCTGATAGAAGCCGCACAGGGGCAGGGCATGACGCCTGGGCAGGTGCTTCTGCAAACTGAGCTTCCGCTCGCGGCGCAGGTGATCGTTGCCGGAATACGCACGTCTGTAATCATCAACATCGGTACCGCGACGATCGGTGCAACTATAGGCGCAGGTGGACTTGGCACCGTAATTATCGCAGGGCTTGTCCGGAACAACACTGCCTTTGTTTTCACCGGCGCGATTACTGCCGCCGGCATCGCCCTTGCAACAGACTGGCTTTTCAGTAGACTCGAACTGGTGTTTTTCAATCCTCAGGATGGAGTACGTTCCGGTCATGATTCAACCCGACATTCTTCGTAACCAGATAGATCTCATTCGGGAAGTATTCCTCTACGCCAACCGTTTCCGGGGAGCGACCTTCGTCGTCAAGCTTGACAGCAGTCTGCACGACAGCAGCGCACTATCGGGTCTCGTGTCGGATCTGTCTCTCCTTCGTCAGCACGGAATACGCATAGTGATAGTCCCGGGTGCCCGTAAAAGGATAGACGAGATTCTCGAACGGTACGGTCAACAGGCTGAGCACGTTGATGGACTGCGCATTACTCCCGAGCAATCAATACCGCTCATAAAAATGGCCGCTTTTGACGTCGCCAATCGCATCATGACCCAGCTTTCAGCGCGCGGAATCAGCGCTGTTATCGGGAACTGGGTCCGGGCGCGGGGTGTTGGTGTTTCGGGAGGCATAGACTTCCAGCACACCGGCTCGGTAGAGCGCGTGCAACGCGAGATTCTCGAGCGCGTCATGAACGACGCTATGATTCCCATAGTCCCGTGCATAGGCTGGAGCGCAACTGGAGCACCATACAACGTTTCAAGCGATGAGCTCGCCGTTCAGATCGCAGGTTCCCTTGCGGCCGAGAAGCTGTTCTTTGTCACCGACGGACCGTCAGACTCGTCGCTGAAGCTCGTGCTGCCCTCTGATGTAATACGTGAGGACGACGGGAGAATGAGTCGCCTGACGGTGTCGCAGGCCGAAAGCGTAATCGAACTCAACGAGCATCAGAAGGATCTGCCCGCAATTCTCAGGCTCAGGCATACGATACGCGCACTACGCAGCGGCGTGAAACGTGTGCACATCGTCGACGGAACCATTGACGGTTTCGTGCTGAAGGAGATCTTCTCCAACCTCGGCATAGGTACCATGGTCCATGCAAACGAGTACGAAAGCGTGCGACCCATGGTGAGCGAAGACCTGACGGACGTATTGCGCCTGATGCAGCCGTACATCGATCGTGGTCTGCTTCTTCATCGTGATGAAGAAGCGCTTCGAGGGGCGCTCGACGAGTACGCGGTGAGTGAGGTCGATGGAACCATACGTGCGTGTTGTGCCCTGCACGCGCTTTCCGGGAATCGAGGCGAAATCGCTGCGCTGGCGGTCGATGAACGTTTCAAACACCTGGGAATAGGCGAAAAACTGGTAAACTATCAGCTTGATCGCGCTCGGGGCCGGGGGATGACGGCAGTTTTTGCCCTGACGACCGGTGCGACCGACTGGTTTCTTCAAATTGGTTTCAGAAACGGAACAGTTGCCGACCTTCCGGATGAACGCAGGGCGAGATATGACGAAAGTCGTAAACCGAAAGTGCTTGTGTATTCAACAAATGCATGACGTGAGCGTGATATCGCGTTACACTCATTGCACACGACCCGAGAGTTAACTCAATGGAAACCGAAAATACCGAACAGGAACTGAAAAGCGTACTTCGACGTATAGATCTCTTCGCTGACCTGAACGACAATGAACTCGTTTCGATACTTGGCTGGTCCGAAGTGCTGTACGCGGACGAATCACGCAGTCTTTTTTCGAGAGGCGATTCCGGGGATGCCCTTTTCATTGTCCTGAAAGGCAGTGTTGTCATTTCTCGTTCCGACAGCGAGGAACGGAAGACCGATATCGCAGAATACATTTCTGGTGAGTATTTCGGGGACATAGACCTGTTCAGCTCGGGGACACGAAGCGCATCAGCCCGACTTTCCGATCATTCATCCGTTATACGCTTCCCCGCTGAAGGGCTGGCGCTACACGATGTTCTCGATGAGATTCCATCGCTTTCGGCACGTCTTCTCCACAGATTTATCGCAGTGGTGGCAGGGCGCATACGGGAGACCAACTCACTCATTTCGCAAAACACACCCTGGGTTCAGGAACTGCGCCGACAGGTCTACGGAGATAAACTGACCGGCCTGTTCAATCAGGCCTATCTGTCTGAAGAGCTTCCGCGTCTACTTGCCGAAGAAAACGCTCCGGTCGCGTCTATCATGATCAAGCCCGACAATTTCAAGAAACTGAATGATACCTACGGTCACGATGCCGGGGATGCAATACTGCGGAGAATCGCAGCGACAGTTCGGGGCTGGGCAGGCGAAAACCCGGCGATTCGATATCGGGGTAACGAGATGGTGGTTCTTGTTCCACAATGCGATGCAGCAATGGCGCGTCGCATGGCCGAAGACATACGGGAGAAGCTCATGCATCTGGACATCAGTAACGTGGTAACTGATGTTTCGAGTCTTGATATGCCGTTTTCGGTCGGCGTCGCGATCTACCCTGATCATGCAGGAACGGGAAACGATCTGATTACCCGTAGCAGTGAGGTTCTATTCGAGGCCAGGGATTGTGGCGGAAACCGTACGGCCGTCTCGGGCGACATGGGCCTCGCGTCTACAGTCCTTCCGGAGACACGATCATGACCACCGATCTCGTACAGTTCCTCTCGGGTATCGACATCTTCAAGAAGCTCGACCGAACCGAACTATCAACGGTCGCTGACAGTCTTCGCCGTATTTCGGCCGCCGCGAATGAGATTCTTTTCCGTCAGGGAGATGAAGGCGACGAACTGTTTATTATCGCAGAAGGCCAGGTAGCCGTGACCGTCCGGCTTCCCTCCGGAGACAGTTTCGAAGTCGCGCAGTTCGGAGCGGGTACGTTTCTCGGTGAAATGGCCATTTTCGACCGCTCACCACGGTCGGCTTCATGCGTCACGAAAGAGGCTTCTACCTTGTACAGCATGAGTTCGCGGGACTTCTACTCCCTCGTGCACGACCATCCCCGTGCAGCGATCAAGATCATGTACCGCATGCTCGAAGCAACGACGGGCCGTCTGACGAACTCGAGTAAATTTCTCTCGGATATGGTTGTCTGGGGTGAAGGCGCACGCAAGCGGGCCATAACCGACGATTTTACCGGGCTGTATAATCGCCGGTTTCTCGACGATGCGATTGAAGATCAGACCGCACAGGCGCTTGCGGAAGGGCGCCCGATGTCGGTGCTCATGTTTGATCTCGACCACTTTCACGCGATCAACGAAGCCTACGGTATGGAGATTGGTGACCACGTCATCAAGTCGCTCGTACCGGTAATCCGTCAGACGCTTCGTGATACTGACCTGCCGGCGCGATACGGTGGAGATGAGTTTACCGTTATTCTGCCGGACACTGGACCGGCTGAAGCTCTGGAGATCGCGTGGAAACTGGTTCATGGTGTGTCGGAGTTGACCGTGCTGCAGGAAATCGATGGCCCGATCGATACCGTCAGTACGAGTGTAGGCGTGGCATCGCTGCCGGGTCATGGCAAGACTGGCAGTGAGTTGAAAGACCGTGCTGATGAAGCCTTGTACGCCGCTAAAAGTGCCGGTAGAAACAGAGCAGAAGTCTGGAAGAGGGCCGACGTGGGGGCTTAACACAAGATGAAAACCGAGTTCAAGACGATTGCTTCACGAAATCGTGTCGTTAACAGAATTCTCGACCACATACACGAGAGAGAATCATTTCTGATCATAGGGCATAAACGGCCCGACGAGGACTGTATTGCGAGCATGGTCGCCTTCGCGCTCCTGGTAAACAAGTTCGCGAAACCGGTGACGATATTTCTGGAAGAGCGCGTGAACGAGAACTTTGAGTATCTCCTGCGCATCTGCACATACAATTCAATTTCTGTCGTCTACACGTTTCCTGCACAGCGTTTTGACACCCTCGTCATCTGTGATACCGCAAAACGCGCTTTGCGTGTTGAAAGCGCTGAAATCGATACGCTGATTGCAGACCCAGCCGTTGCCGTCATAGAGATCGATCATCATCTCGGTACCGACAGCGAGTACCAGGCCGATACTGAGCTTGCCATGGTCGATCGGGCTACCAGTGCCGCAGAGCTTGTCGGTGTTATCGTGTATAAACTGACACAGCGGCAAGATCTGCTCGAAGAGCATGATATCCGCGAGATCTTCTCAAGGAATATCGTACTCGCCATCGTTACCGGAATCATCGGAGATACAAAGCTCGGTTCGTTCCTTCAGACAAGCAAAGAACGTCGCATGTACCGCGTATTTACCGAGGTGTATGGATTGCTGCTTGAAGAAAAGACCGTTGATCGCAGTGGTAATTTTTCAAGCGTCGAGCAGGTTTTTGACGAACTCGAGCGGCTCACCGACGACGAACGACGCTGCTATGAAGCATTGTGGGCCGAACGTGTCATGCACAGGCGAGTCTCGACGCTGCTTCTATCGAAAAAAAAGGCCGATGAGTTGCACAGGAAGTTCGGCTGGGACACGGTGAGCACGGTGTTACGATCGCTGGCTGATGCACTCGCAGAAGAAAGCGGATATCTGTCGCTCGTCGGCTACGCGTGGAATCCCGAACACCCTGAGCTGGTACAGTTTCGTGCCCGACGCAGTAAATCATTCACCGCCATCGATCTGCGCGATCTCATTGGAAAGCTTGAGATCGAAAATGGGGGCGGGCATCAGGGCGCCGTCGGTTTCCGCCTGCAGCAGGAGAGTATTGCAAGCCTCGTTACATATTTCCTTTCCATCGTAGACGTCATGAATGCCATGATCGACGAGACCGTGGATTGAACGTCAGCTGTCCTTGGGGGCAATGTCCTGTATCGTGAACGGATATCGTCGGGAAGGGACTGTTCCAAACGGTGCATGGCTCGTTCCGGAAATCGCCCGCACGATTTTAGGACCGTGCTCGTGTGCTGTCGCGACGAAGACCTTGTATGACTGCTGGTTTCCCGAAACAGCCGTCCCCGCGACGAAAAGTCCTGGAATGCTCGTTTCCATGCTTGCCTCATTGATCTTCGGGATCTCCGAATCCGGGAGAAACTCGGCTCCGAGGTTCCTGAGCCACTCGACCTGCCCCTGAAATCCTGTCAGAAGCAGCACAAAGTCAGCCTCGACGCGGGTGAGTCCTGTCTCGCGTTTCGGTGACGCTCCGTACCGCGAAGGTCCAAGATCGACGTGGTCAGGGCCGATAGCGACAGGCACCGTCGACGGATAGAACGGAATGTAGTTCTTTCGGGTCAGGATGGACAGTTCGAGATGAAGACGTGAGTTTGTCCGTGACGAGTCCAGGTAAGGTCTGCGATAGCTCAACGAAACGTACGCGCCGGCCCGAAAACACCGAAGCGCGGCCTCGAGCGCAGAGTTTCTTCCGCCGACCACCAGCAGCTTCTGCCGGAAATAGCGATGCGGCTCGTCAAATCGATGCGAGACGTGTGGCAGTCCCTCACCGGGAATACCGAGCCTGTTCGGCGTGTTCATGTCCCCGGTAGCAAGAACAAGGTAACGGGATCGGTAGCTGCGGGCTGTTCCGCGTTTATCACTCGTGACCAGGAAACCTGAGTCGGAGCGCTCGATGGCGGTGACCGGCTCGTAGAGATGTATGTTCAGATCGTAGATCTCCACGACCGACCTGAGATAGGCAAGATATACTTCGCCGGTGAGCTGTTCCTGGTCGTATGTCTGTACCGGAATTCCGGCAATGGCAACGCGCTCCGGCGAGCTGAAGAACCGCGCGTGCCGCGGCCAGTCATAAATGGTCTGCCCGATCTGTCCTGCCTCAAGATGTATATAGTCGACGCCGGCGTGTTTGAGAGCGCAGGCCGTTTCTAAACCTATGGGACCGGCGCCGATGAGTATTACATCTGTTTCCATAAGCCGTTACAGTAGCACTCTATCCTGCCATACGGAAAGGAGGACAAACGATGCCGCAAGAGTTTTACACCGGCCAGTGGGACATACGCCTGAGGCCGCGTACACGCGGTTTTCACCTCGTGACCGACGAAGTGCTCGGTGCTACGGACGGATTCGGGGGTATCGCTGCGGGTATCTGTCAGGTTTTTCTCCTTCATACATCCGCCTCGTTGACGTTGAACGAGAACTCGGACCCCGACGTCAGGACCGATATGGAGACGATCTTCAACAGGCTCGTTCCCGAGGGAAGGTCCGATTATGTTCACACCTTTGAAGGCTCCGACGATATGCCCGCACACGCAAAGTCCTCAATTCTCGGTTCGGCGGTTTCGTTTCCCGTGCGCAACGGTTGGCCGCTTCTTGGAACCTGGCAGGGCATCTACCTCTGTGAGCATCGGGACCGGGGCGGATCACGGCATCTGTGCGTGACCGTTATCGGTACCCTTTGAAGTGGTGACCCCTGTTGTGATAGCTTCTCTGTTCATTCTCAACGGAGGCT
>RECN01000035.1 GCA_007694005.1 Spirochaetaceae bacterium | reverse complement strand
TTCTTGATTCGGTGGTGGGTCTCCCGCAGGAGCAGCTGCTTTTCCTCAAGGAGCGCGCGAACGCGCTTCTCGGCCCGCATTCGTTCGGATATCTCACGGAAAAGCAGAGCAACGTGATGATCTTTCGGGTCGCCAACACGAAACGCATCGACTTCAAACCAGCGTCCCATTGCCTTGGAGCCCTGTACGAAACGCGCGTGCTGTCCTGTCGAGGCGACCTGTGCATAGCGTTCAATCCACGCGTACTCCAGGTCCGGGACGAGCTCCAGCGCGGTCCTTCCGACTGCGTTTACCAGACCGGTATGCTCCTCGAACGCCGGGTTCGTGTCGAGGAATCGATAATCTGTGGGCTTACCCTGTCCGTCAAAGAGAATCTGTAGAATGCAGTACCCCTGTCCGGACTCGTTAAGGAGTTCCTGCCGCTCGGCGGCGATTTTGTGGGCTGTATTCGCGTCGGGCCATGTTTTTTTAGAGTCAGTCATAGCTCGCCCCCCTAAATGTTGGCGAAGTATCACTGCCATTGTAGCGTTCTTTCGGTTTCGAGTTAAACCCTGAAGCCCGGATCGTTTACATGAGGCGGTGGGTACGAGCCGCGACAGTCGCCCAACGTCGGATACGGTAAACACACGTGTGTCTCTGGATGTACCTGCTGAGTCAGGGTACACTCCACTGGAGGACGGGAAACACACGATGCGTGCCGGTTCAACGGGTTTGCAGGTAAGGATAATTGACTCACACACCGCAGGGGAGCCGACCCGTGTGGTAATCGAAGGCGCGCCGGCGCTCGGAGGAGGGACCGTGGCGGCACAGCTTTCCGTGCTCAGGGAACAGTACGACTGGTTCCGTTCCATGGTCGTAAACGAGCCGCGCGGCTCGGATGTTCTGGTCGGCGCCCTGCTCTGTCCTCCGTCCAGCCCGGACGCGACCGTTGGTGTCATCTTCTTTAACAATATTGGATATCTCGGCATGTGCGGACACGCGACCATCGGAGTAGCCCAGACGCTTCTGCATACGGGAGCAATTGCTCCCGGCGAGCACTGCTTTGAAACTCCGGTCGGATTGGTCGGCGTCCGGGTAGAAGCAGACGGGACTATCTCGTTCGAGAACGTGCCAAGCTATCGACATCGTTCGGGAGTAGCTGTGCAGGTGGAGGGAATCACCGAAGCAGTAATCGGTGATGTTGCGTGGGGCGGGAACTGGTTTTTTCTCACGGCCGACCATGGGCAGTCACTCGACTTCTCGCAGGTCGATCGGCTCTCGAATATCGCCTGGCGTATCCGACAGTCCTTGCACCGGGATGGCATAGTCGGCGCGAATGGTGCTGAGATCGACCACATTGAGCTGTACGGTGCGCCCGAAAGCGACTCGAATCACGGTAGAAACTTTGTTCTGTGCCCAGGTCGGGCGTACGACCGTTCGCCCTGCGGGACGGGGACGAGCGCGAAACTGGCGTGTCTCGCCGCCGACGGCGCGTGGAAGGAGGCCGACGTGTGGCGGCAGGAAGGCATACTCGGAACCGTGTTTGAGGGGAGCTTCCGTCGTCTTGACGACTCCAGGGTGATCCCCACCGTCCGGGGGAAGGCGTACGTGACCCTGGAGGCGACCGTGTTTCTTGACCCCGCCGATCCCTTCGCCGAGGGGATTCGTCTTTGAGCGATACCCGGGCGCACATCGTGATTCTCGGCGCCGGTATTGTCGGTAGTGCGTGTGCGGATGTGTTTGTTTCGGACGGACTGCGGGTGACGCTGATCGATCGTTCGTTTCCCGGATCCGGTGCTACAGCCGAAGGAATGGGGCACATCGTCGCGATGGACGGATCTCCTGAAGAGCTCGCATTGAGCAGCTATTCTCGCGAACTGTGGCACTCCCTGTCCGGGTCATTGTCTTCGAGCTGTGAATACCGCCGGTTTGGAACAATCTGGATTGCGGCGAATGACCGGCATATGTCGGCAGTTGCGGCAAAGCATCGGGTGTACGACGCCATAGGCATAGAATCGCATATCCTCGACCCGGCGCAGCTGTATAGACAGGAACCGAATCTCCGTCCCGGGCTCGCAGGGGGCCTTCTGGTACCGGACGATGTCGTCGTGTACCCCCCGGCCGTTGCACGCGAGCTTGTCGACCGGGCTGTCGCTCGTGGTGCTGCTGCGATCTTCGGGGTGGACGTTGTCCGAGTCGACGGGCCGACCGTTTATCTGGCGGACAGACAAGAAATCACCGGCGATGTCATTATAAACGCGCTCGGAATCGGGGCGCCTCGGATTTCGCCGCACGTGCCGGTGCGACCGCGTCGTGGGCACCTGGTTATCACCGAGCGGGTCCCGGCGTTTGTGCATCATCAGCTTGTGGAGCTCGGGTATCTGGACAGCGCCCACGGAACAAGCCCCGTGTCAGTCGCTTTTAACGTACAACCCCGGGCAACCGGACAGCTGCTTATCGGATCATCCCGCGAGTTTGACGTTGAGAACAGCACAGTCGACTGGGAAATTCTCAGCAGGATGGTTCGCCTTGCCGTCGATTATCTGCCGAATGCGCGATCCCTCGACGCGATTCGAGCGTGGACGGGGTTCAGACCTGCGAGTGCGGATGGATTACCGTATATTGGACCTGATCCGTACAATGAGAATGTCTGGCTGGCGACCGGTCACGAGGGACTTGGCATAACGACCGCGCTTGGGACGGCGCATCTGCTCCTCGACCAGCTCCGTGGACGATCGACCGCAATCCCGGCCGAACCGTACTGGCCTGCACGTATACTGGAGGAAAGCCGTGGGGAACGATGATCTCAGCGTCACGATAAACGGAACTGGGTTCGCGGTGAGCCCGACCACCAGTGTGGCAGCGGCGATACAGAACGCGGGGATCACTCAGTTCCGGCGGTCGGTTTCGGGCTCCTCGCGTGGGCCCTTGTGTGGTATGGGGGCCTGTTTTGAGTGCAGGGTGATGATAGATGGCCTCGCACACAGGCGGAGCTGCCTGACGCTCTGCCGCGACGGCATGGAGATTCTCACCGATGTCGAATGACACACGATACGAGGTCGTTGTCGTCGGTGCCGGTCCGGGCGGCATCGCAGCAGCCTGCTGCGCAGCCGAGTCGGGGAAAAGCGTCGCCGTAATCGATGAAAACGCGGTCGCCGGAGGACAGTTCTGGCGGGGCGGACTCTCGCAGTATGGTACCCGGCAGGCTTCTCAGTGGCTGAAACGGAGTCAGGCCGTCTCAATTGACTGGCTTGAAAACGCGCGGGTGGTGGCGCTGCGTTCGCCCGATACGCTTGCGGTATGCAGGACTGACAGTGAGGATGTCCGGACGGTACGCTTTGGGCGGCTCATACTGGCTACCGGTGCGCGCGAGCTGTTCCTCCCGTTCCCGGGCTGGACCATTCCGGGCGTAACCGGCGTCGGCGCATTACAGGCCCTGACAAAGTCGGGTCTGGACATTCATGGAAAACGCGTCGTGATCGCCGGGTCGGGACCTCTGTTGCCGGTAGTAGCGCTAAATCTCAAGCAGTACGGTGCGGACGTGCTTCTGGTGGCCGAACAGGCGCCCGAAGATCGGGTCGGCCGCTTTGCAGCATCTGTGGGCGAACAGTATTCGACGGATACCTGGGTGGAGCGCGTTTCATCGAACGGAGACGGGGAACTTGCGGTAGACATCCGACAGTCCGGGGACAGCATCCGTGTTCAGTGCGAGCTTCTCGCCTGCGCATACGGACTCGTACCGAACAGCGAACTTGCGTCTCTGATCGGCTGCAGGGTACGCCCGGACGCTACTATAGAGGTTGACGCTCAGCAGTCCACCTCTTCCGCCGGAGTGTACGCCGTCGGTGAAGTAACGGGAGTCGGTGGAGCGAACGCTGCAATCATGGAAGGACAGGTAGCCGGCTACGCTGCGTCAGGGAACACCGAAGCGCTCGAACCGGTACTCGCACAACGTGATCGCGTACGAGAGATCACCGAACGCACATACGCGGCGTACGCGCTTCGCGAAGAGATATTCCGGCTTGCAGAGGACGACACCATAATCTGTCGGTGCGAAGATGTCGCACTCGGCTCACTGCTAAGCTTTGCCGCCGGGCGAACGGCGAAGTTGCAGACGAGATGTGGAATGGGTCCGTGTCAGGGCCGAATATGCGGGCCGATCACGACGCGTCTGTTTGGTTGGTCTTCGGGCTCGGTTCGCCTGCCCGGGTCGCCGGTGTCCTTAGGACAACTCGCGGCACTCGGCGATCGCTGATAGCCACGCCCACAGGTGTTCCATGACTGACCTGACTGCAGGATGGCTGAACACACCGGTACAGTGTCCAAGACTCAGATACGCGACGCGTCCCTTTCCGACGGTGTGTGTCCAGCAGACTGGTTCGGTATCCGATACAAGCAGCACGCTGACCGGCTGCGTCAACTGGTGCTGGTAGCGTTCGTCGAGTATTGTGAACGGCTGGTCTGTAACACCGGTCCCGGTATCATGCACGGAAAACTCTGACACCGGACCATGACCCGAGAATATGCCACCGAGAAGTCTTCCATACTGCGTGTTTCCCTTGAGTGACGCCGAGGCACTATGCAGGGCAAGCAGAGAGCCGCCTTCCTCGACATAGCGCTCAAGTGCCGTGACCCAGGTCCCGGGTAGGCTCTGCCGGTGCATGTAGAGCACCACTCGTGCGGGCGCATGGTCAAGAAGGCGGGGTAGTGTACCGGGCCGCCTTGTGTGGACGAGGTCTATTTCGTTTTCGTGAAAGCGCTTCAGCAGTGTTATGAGCTCTGCCGTCGGTCGGGGGCCGGGGTGAATAAGGCCCGGTGCGGCGAGGACTGTCTTGTGTGAGCGTTGTTGTAACATACGACTGGTCCTATGCTTCTGCCACTCGATCGGCCGCCGGGAGCACGATCGTAACCGATGTTCCGACTCCTGGCGTACTGTCGAGTTCTAGGCTGCCTCGCGCGTCGCGTATCATCCGCGAGCATGAGGTAAGCCCGAGTCCAACGGCTTGACTGGGATCCTTCGTCGAAAAAAACGGATCGGTAGCATGGGAGAGTGTATGGGCATCCATGCCTATGCCATTATCGTTAACGGTGACGGCAACAACGGGGCGTTCGATACCGTTGAGCTTTGCAGACCGTTCGGCTGATATCGATATAAGACCAGCTGTACCCGTTTCCGTGGTCGCTGCGTCCCGTGCGCGTATTGCATCGATGCAGTTGGACAGTATTGAAAGAAGGACCTGCGAGAGGTCGTTCGCCGAAATGCGTACGGTGGGCAGGTCGGGAACGTCGACGTCTATTCTGCATGCGTCAGGTAGCGCCGCACGCACCAGAGACAGTACGCATTCCAGATTCTCTGGCACGCTCGCTGCGGTTGCGTCTGCAATTGCATCAGTGGTCCCGGTCTGTGTAAAACGGCGTAATGACCGAACCAGATAATGAACGTCGCGGGCTCCGTCCCGGGCTCCGGCAAGCAGTTCATCCATTTCGACAGATAAGGCAGGGTATTGTATCTCGTCCAGTTCGTCGCGCAATGTGCCACGCTCGCGCTGTTTGTCGAGCATGCCGCGAATGTCCTTCAGGCCTTTTTCCAGTCCGTCGAGCGAGCTGATAATGTAGTTGAGCGGGTTGTTCGCGTTGTGCGCGATGCCTGCCATGAGCACGCCGAGACTCTTCATCTTCTCGGTCTGAACCAGATGCGCCTGAACCGCTTTCAGTTGCGCGAGGCTTTCCTGTAGTTCCGATTCCCGCGCTTTGAGCGTGAGGTGTGTGCGGACTCGTGCCAGAACTTCTTTTGGTCGAAAGGGCTTCGTAATGTAGTCGACCCCTCCGGAATCAAATGCCCGGACGACATTGAACTCTTCGTCAAGTGCACTGCAGAAGATTACTGGAATCTCACGGGTCTCAGCCGAAGACTTTAGTGCACGGCACACTTCGTACCCGTCCATTTCTGGCATGTGAACGTCAAGGATCACCAGCTCGGGCTTCTCGATTTTGATACTCGAGAGCATATCAATACCACTCAACGATGCCCGCGTCGCATAATCGGCCTGTTCGAGAATCTCGGTGAGGACGCTGAGGTTGTCGGGGTTGTCGTCGGCCAGAAATATCGACGCTGCTTTCTGATTCTGTTCCATTACGATTCCTCCGTTCGACGTATGATCTCCTGAAACCTGAAGGTGCGTGCGAGCGTTTTTAGCTCTGACTTGATCTGGCTCGATACGTCGGCAGTTTCGAGCACCGCTTCAATCGTTCGACGACTCCCGAGCCGAGCAGCTGTTGCAAGCTGTTCAGCGATATCGGCCGGTATTTCTGTCGAGTGTTCGTCGGCTGTCTCAGCAGAACCGTACCCGGTCTGTTCGTAAATGTACTGAACCGGAAGCAGCTCTCCGATCTTTCGTAGTAACTGCTGCTCCCGGTACGGTTTGAACATGAAGGCGTCGGCACCCGCTCTGAGGATGCGCGACCGTTCCTCAAGTAGTGCACTTGCGGTGAGGGCGATGATCCTGACCGACCGCGCGGGTTCGGGAAGCTCGCGAATGGCTTTCACCGTCGACACACCATCCATACCCGGCATTACGATATCGGTGAGTATGAGATGTGGCACCCAGCTCTCAAGCGTCGACAGGCAGGCCTCACCACTTTCGACACACCGGACCAGGAACCCCGCCGACTCAAGGAGCTCTTTCAGGATATCCCGGTTCGTTTCCCGATCATCGACCACAAGAATGCTGATTGGAGGTTGTGAAGGATCGATCATGCGGATTTGCGCATTCGATGTTGTTTGGCTGCGAACGATTGAACTCGATGCTGGCTCGAACGTGAACACAAAACAGAACTCGGTGCCGGACCTCCCGTCTCTCAAGGGCGACCGTACCGTTATGTCGCCGTCAAGCGCTCGGGCGTACGTGCGGCTGATCACCAGTCCGAGTCCTGCGCCGGCGGTTGTACTGTTTGTGCCCGAATCGAACGAATGAAAAATCGCGTCCTGCGTGTTCTGGGGGATACCGATTCCGAAGTCACGAACGGTGATCTGACATCGTCGGCGCGGTGTGTGCGTGATCTGCGTTTCGACTTCTACACGGGGACTTCTCGAGTGGCGAACTGCATTCGAGACGAGATTGATAATTACCTGACGGATCTTCTGCTCATCGCTCTGTATGAGCTCGGGATTATCCGGATGGACATTCTGAGAAATCTGTACACCTTCCTTTTCGGCAATTGCGTGTACTACGTTCAACGCGTCGGTAACAGTTGCCGTAAGGTCAAAGGTCGAAAGTTCAAGGCTGAGCCTGCCCGACTCGATACGGGCCATGTCGAGCACGTCGTTGATCAGCGCAAGGAGGTGCTCGCCGCTTCGGTTAATCGCTTCCAGCGAGCGCCGCTGCTTTTCCGTGAGACTACTGTCGCGCTGCAGAAGATCCGAGTACCCTATGATCGCGTTCATGGGTGTTCTGATCTCGTGTGTCATATTGGCAAGAAAGGTGCTCTTTGCCTGGTTTGCCGATTCAGCTTCTCGCGTGGTTTCAACCAGCGCTGACTCCGTCTGTTTGCGTATGCGTATCTCCGCCCGGAGGCGGGAGACGAGAATCAGCATGGTGAATGCAATCAACGCCAAGCCGGCGGTCAGGGCTATGATCCAGCGCGGAACAGATGCCCGTTCGGAGACCAGATCCGAAAAATACCGGTCAACAAGCGTATAATAGATGCTTGTGTTGTCGTTCTTGAGCACGCGCAGGGTGTCATCGATCTGCTGTATAAGATGCCCGGTCAGCTCACCGTCGTGAGGAAGCGCGTATCGGATAGAGCTGGCGTTGAAGATCACGGGGCTTCGGATAAGACCGAATTCCTCGGCAAACTCGGCCCCGAAGATTCTGTTGACTACCGCAGCATCGGCGTCCCCGTCGGCGACCTTCTGGAAAGCCGCACTGTAGTCGCCGACGGTTACCGGTTCGAAGTTCAGCTCCAATGACGTCGCCAGACTGGTAAAACCGGTCTGGCCGGTCGTGTGTATGCTGTTTTCCATGAGCGCTACGCGTCGATCGGCAAGGTCAAGAAAAGACTGGGGGCGAAAACCCGGAGCCGTATACACCACAGCCCAGTTCAGTATTACCGCTTCGGCGTTGAAGGCGAAGCGCGCCTGCCGTTCTTCCGACCAGGCAACGTCGACCATAATATCGATTTCGCCTGTTTCTGTTGCGTCGAGCATGTCGGTCCAGATACCGGGAACGTATTCGACCTCCCAGTCGTTTTCCGTGGCAATGACGTCCAGGAGCTCCGCGTGAAAGCCACCGACAGTACCGTCGGGGTAAACGGTGATTTTCGGCGGGTTGTGATAGACACCGACGCGCACAGTCTGCAGTTCCTGTGCAGAAAGCGCTGTATATCCGGCCAGCACAAGCAGGAGTGTGAACAGCGTCGCACGGGTCCTCTTTTTCATGGGGTTCCTACTCCGATGCGTTCGGGGAATTTCCGGAATTGGCTTCGATAAACTCGGTGATTTCCTGGGTTGTATACGGTTTCTCGAATACCGCATCCACGATACCGCTGCGAAAAGCCTCTTGAATTGCGGCGTCTTCCGGATACCCGGAGATAATCGCGGCATGGAGAAAGGGATGCAGCTCCCGTGCACGGGCGAGAAGCTCTGTTCCGGTAGTCCCGGGCATTCGCTGATCGGAAAATGCACACCGAACCGGCTCCGAACGAATAATGGTGAGGAACTCTGCAGGATCGCTCGTGCAGTGTACGTCGTACTCACGGCGAAACTGGGCACGGAACGCAAGCAGATTTATCTTCTCGTCGTCGATAAAGACGATAGTACGCTTCGCCATGATGTAATTGCTCAACCCGAGGCTACAGGCTAATGCCGGCAGTCCTATTACGCAAGCAAAGGTTTGAGAGTTTATAGTGCAGTGAGGAACTCAAGCACCCGTGCGTCTTCGGCCCATTATCACATTATCAGCTGCACTTACAGACAAGGTGAACAATTGAGGCCGGGCTCGATATCCAGAATCCCTGGAATCCTGGTGGTAAGGGCTCGATTTCGTCGCAGCGTACGGCTCCCGCTTCGGCGAGCACATCGGACGCAGTCTCAAGGTCGTTCGTTATTACTTCCAGCCAGATCTCAGCCTGGCTTATACCGGGAACACGATCTATCCAGAGATTGCTGGAACCAAACTCGAAGACAACAGACGGTGCGTACGTCCGGATTTCATTGAGTGACAGCACGTCTCGATAGAACCGGACAGTCGCTTCATACACATGAGGGGGTACCTTCATTGCGATGTTGCGCCCGGCTTCAAATGCTACCGGTGCCTGTTCCGTTCGACGGGAATCCTGTAGTCCCATGGTGTCTCCTGTGCGTCCGGGCTTTTACAGTGTTCTCCTCCACTCAGTATGGTAGGGGGTAAATTTTGATCCTGCAACGTGCGTAACATGCAATAACATGTAACGATATGTGGTTGTAACGACAAGATTGGTATCCGGAACCGTTGAGTTATCAGACCCAGATGGTCAGGATCAGGCTTATCAGCACAACCGAAGTGAGTGGATAGCTCGAATCGATAAGCCATAGTTTCAAGCTGCCACCGAACATTGCGTTTGCGAGACCCGGTCCGCCGTTAAACCCGGCCCAGACGATTACGCCGAGAATAAGCGCGGAGCCGAACGTTGTCGCATTGGCGAGACCGACAATAACCGCCATCGCGGCGGCTAAAAGCATACCGGCAAGGAGTCCGGAAAGGTACATCCAGACGGATCCGCCGTCTTCATCGTTTTCCATATCTATGCCTTTGGTCGCAGCCCAGGGTCGTGCGAACAGCAGCGGTGAGTACCAAAATGCACCGAGTACCCAGTGGAGCGCTCCCCCGGCAAGTACGGCCCACCAGTTCAACGAGATATCCATATGCTCCTCCTTTCGCAGGCAATATTGCCTATAGATCCGAAATCAGTCGTTTCCCGATACTGCGGGAGTCATCTTGGGCGTACCCAAGATGTTCATAGAATGCCAGAACTTTATCATTCAAGCTTCTCACAAGCAGATTCAGCTTCGGGCAGCCCATAGATGTGAGAACTTCGTCTATTCTTTGCATAAATAGCCTCCCGAACCCGCGGTGCTGGCACTCGGGCGAAACCACTTATCCTCGGAGGGAGGTCGATAGTTCTCCATCAGGTTAATGATCTCATCCGGGCTCGTCCGGCACATGATCAGTTGCCTGTGCGTGTCCTTAATAAATTTCTCCGATACGGCATGATCGAGGAAACTGATGAGCTGATCGTAGTAACCAGCAAC